>JALOTF010000133.1 GCA_025458025.1 Beijerinckiaceae bacterium
GTCTTCACCGGCAGCCTTGAAAAGATGACGCGCGATGAGGCGAAAGCGCGCGCGGAAAGCCTCGGCGCGAAAGTCGCGGGCTCTGTCTCCAAGAAGACCGACCTTGTGATCGCCGGTCCCGGCGCGGGGTCCAAACTGGAGAAAGCCACAGAGCTCGGCGTGAAGGTCATCACCGAGGATGAGTGGCTCGCGTTGATCGGAGGTTGAGGTTCAATCCTCGCGTCGCGACAGCCATCCGGAAGCGAGCGCCAGTACGGCGCAGACGGTCATGATGATCGCCAGCGGCATGGCCGTGCCGGTGACCAGCTTGCCGCCGAGATAGCTCGCGACGGCACCGATGCCCATCTGCCCGAAACCGAGCAGGCCGGAGCCCGCCCCGGCGGCGAGCGGGTTGATGCCCACCCCCGCCGCAATGGTATTCGGCAGCACGAGACCATTGCCGAAGGATGCGATCATCGCAGGGATGAACAACGCCAGCGGGTGCAGCCAGCCGACGAGCGGACCCGCGAGAATCATCAGCGCGCCGATGACTCCCACCACATTGCCGTAGAAAATGAGCCGATCGCTGCCCACGCGCGTCGCGAAGCGGCCGGAAAAGAAGTTGCCGATCATGTAGCCCAGCGAGAGCGTCATGAACCACAGGCCATATTCGGTCTTGGGTCGGCCCAGAACCTCGATCATCAGGTAGGGCGCGGTGCCGAGAAACGCGAAGAACATGCCGGAGCAGAACGCGCCCGAGCCCCAGTAGCCCATGAAGCGGCGGTTCCCCAGAAGTTCCACGGTCCGCCGCGCGACATCGCTCGCCGTGGCCGCCACAAGACTTGCGGGGCGCGTTTCCGGCAGGATAGGCGCGGCGATGGCGAAGGAAATCAGCCCGAGAACCGAGCAGAAGAGCAGGATGGCGCGCCAGCCGAAGTGGTCATCGATGGTCGCACCCAGCACGGGCGAGACCATGGGGGCCACCACCATCGCCATCGTCACGTAAGCGATCATGCTCGCGGCGGCATCGCGCGAATAGAGGTCGCGGATCATCGTGCGCGCGAGCGTGATGCCCGCCGTTGCGCCAAAGCTCTGAAGGATGCGCGCGACGATCAGCGTCTCGACATTGGGCGCGATGAATGCCGCAAGGCTCGAGAAAACATAGAGCACCAGCGCCGTAAGCAGCACGGGCCTGCGCCCGAAGCGATCGGCCAGTGGGCCCAGCATCAACTGCCCCACGGCCATGCCGAGGAGGTAGAGCGACAGCGTCAGCTGCACGCTCTCCTTCGTGGCCTTCAGGCTGTCCACCATGCCCGGCAGGGACGGCACGAGGATGTTGAGCGTCAGCGGCCCCAGCATCGAGAGCATGACGAGAAGGACAAGGAAGGCCCGGCTGGAAGTATCCGTTCTCATAGCGGGCGCGTCGCATCCTCCAGCCAGGCGCGGGCGTCCGCATCCAGCAGGGGCGCGAGCTTGCCGCGCGTTTCGGCATGGTAGGCGTTGATCCAGTCGCGCTCGGCACGTGAGAGCATGGATTTCACGATGAGGCGCCGGTCGATGGGGCAGAAGGTGAGCGTCTCGAAACCGAACATCGGCCGCTCGCCGCCTGAGATGGCGCGTGGCTCCACGACGATCAGGTTTTCGATGCGGATGCCGAAAGCGCCCTCGCGATAGTAGCCGGGTTCATCGGAGAGGATCATGCCGGGTTCCAGCGACGTATGACCCAGCTTCGAGAGTCGCTGCGGTCCTTCATGCACGCTAAGGAACGAGCCGACGCCATGGCCGGTGCCGTGGTCGAAATCCATGCCCGCTTCCCAGAGTGGCAGGCGTGCGAGGGCATCGAGCTGCGCGCCGGAGGTCGCTTTGGGGAAGGTCGCGCGCGCCACGGCGATCATGCCGCGCAGAACGCGGGTGAAGGCCTCGCGCATCGTTTTCGTGGAGCGTTTCACCTCGACGGTGCGGGTGATGTCCGTCGTGCCGTCGCGATATTGCCCGCCAGAATCGATAAGATAGAGGCCGGGCGCGATAGGGCGGTTCGTTGCTTCGGTCACGCGATAATGCGGCAGGGCGGCGTTCGGCCCGGCGGCGGAAATCGTGGGGAAGGAGACATCCACCAGCGCGTTGGTTTCGCGCCGGAACCCTTCGAGCGCGACGGCCGCATCGATTTCCGTGAGCGGCATGCCCTTGGCGATCTCGCGATCGAGCCAAGCGAGGAAGCGCACCATCGCCGCGCCATCGCGCAGATGCGCGGCGCGTGAACCGGCGATCTCGGTCGCGTTCTTGCGGGCCTTCATCAGGCTGATGGGGTCCGGCCCGAGATCGGGCGCGCCGCCGGCCGCGCGAATGGCCTCGGAGAAGCGCACAGGGGCGCTTTCCTCATCGAGGCGGATCCGTGTGCCTGCTTTCGCGAGCGCAACGAGCCGCGCTTCCGCTTCCGTAGCCCCCTCGGCCTGCGGTGTCACGATGTCGCAGATGCCCGTCAGCGCCTTGGCCAGAGCGGGTTCGAGGCGAGCCGGGTCCACGAACAGGCTCGGCTTGCCCTCCGCCGGCACCAGCGCGAAGGCGCGGAGGATGGGCAAGTGCGGCACGTCGCCCGCGCGGATGTTGAAGAGCCAGTTGACCGAGGGGCATTCCGAAACCAGCAGTGCGCCGAGCTTCTGCTCGCGCAGGGTCTCCTGCAAGCGCGCGATCTTGGCCTCGCGGCTTTCGCCGGCAAACGTCTCGGGGTGGTCGATCACGCGGCTGGCGGGTGCAGCCGGGCGATTGTCCCAGATCGCGGCGAAGGGGTCTTCCGCCGTGGGCACAAGCGTGATCCCGGCATCCTTCGCGGCCCGCTCGAAGCGCGCGAGCCCGCGCGCGGTGAAGAGATTGGGATCGTAACCGATGCGCTTGCCCTGCGCCTCGCGCTTCAGCCAGGCATCCGGGCTCGTCTCGGCGAGGGGAACAACGGTGACGAGCTTGCCGTTCACCTCTGCCTTGGCCTGCACGGTGTAACGGCCATCGACGAAAAGCGGCAGGCCATCGGCCATGAGAATCGCGAAGCCTGCCGACCCGGTGAAGCCCGTGATCCAGCCCAGGCGATTCTCCGAAGCCGGGATGTATTCGCCCTGGAACACATCCGCGCGGGGCACCAGCAACCCGTCGAGCTTCAGCGATTTCAGCACCTTGCGCAGGGTCTTGGCGCGCGCGGCACTGTGCTGTGGCTCGCCACGTTCGGTAAAGCTCTGGAATTGGGCCTTGCGGTCGGGAAAATGTGGAAGAACAGGGCGAAAGCGCGGCACGGGTGGCTCAGGTTCGTTTCGGGGAGGTGAAGAACCGTAACGGGGCACGCCGCAGGGTTCAACAACGTTCCGCCTGTTTTGGCTTGCACAAGCATGTGAGCCAAGCTGCCCAATCTGGAATCGCTCTGTTCATAATTCATGCAGAAATATGGCATCTTCAGACAAATTTCTGCGCATCTATTCTATAAACGCATGGCTTGGTTGCGCCTGCTCCCCTTGTTGCAGCGCAGCACAAAGCGCATCTTACTCCCACAAGACGGACGGCAGCAGGCCGGTGGCGATGGGCGCCAGCGGTTCGCAATACGGGGGTTGCCGGACCGCCTCCGCATGAAGGAGTGACCCTATGAACACGACGACCTATTCCGACGCGCTTCTCCCGCTGGCTGGTGAAAAAAGCCAGGTGGGTGCCAGGACGGCTCCGGCCAAGCGCGGTTTCTTCCGCCGCATCGTGGATGCGATCACTGCCAGCAATCAGGCGAAAGCCGAGCGCGAAATCCGCCGTATCGAGGCTCTCTATGGCCACTCGCTGCGCGACTTCGTTGGCAATCGCCCCGCGAAAGTTGTTCGCGATCTTCCCTTCCTGACGTCGAACGACTGACGTCAACGTCCTCTTTGAAAGGAGCCTGACATGGCCCTCATCCCGAATATCCTCAAGGTCATCCGCGTGGCCGCCGAAGTCATCACCGAAGCGCGTGCCGCCTATATCGCGAGCCGCCGCCGCTATCCGGGCATCAGCCCCGAATAACGGTTGAACGAGAAGTCGGCCGGATCCCGCGCTTCCTCCCTCGCGCGCCGGCCCAGAAAGCCTCGGGTTTCCTCCCACCCGGGGCTTTTTCATGTCTGCTGTTCAGCGCAGGCGCGGGCCCTGGCCACCGCGCCGCAATGTGAGGCTCACCCAGTCCTCGATCTGCCTCTTCGCCAACAGCGTGAAGCCTTGCTGGCGATAGGCCGAGAGCACGCCGGGCACATCGCCCGGCAACAGGCCGGAGAGGATGAGTTCGCAGCCCGGCCCTGCCGCCAGCCCCACCTCGCGCGCAATGCGTTTCAGCGGCCGTGCGAGGATGTTCGCGAGAATGAGATCGTAATGCTGCGAGCGGCGCAAGGCCGGGTGCTGCAAGCCAGCCGCGCGATGCACTGTCAGACGATCGCCCAACCCGTTGAGCCTTGCATTTTCGCGCGC
>JALOTF010000008.1 GCA_025458025.1 Beijerinckiaceae bacterium
GGGAGATCGTGACGGCCCGATCCTCCGATGCCGCGTTCGGCATGGCGCTTCTGTGCCGGGAGCAAGCCCTCGCCGGTCGGTAAGGGGCGAGCCGATTTGCCTCAGGGCGTCGGGCTGGCCGCGTCCTGCTGCAACTGGCGTTGCCAGTCACGGCCGGGAACTGAAGACAGCAAGGTGCGCGTATATTCGTGCTGCGGATTGGCGAAAATCTCAGCCGTCGCGCCCTGCTCGACAATCGTGCCGTTCTTCAGCACCACGATTTCCTCGCAGACATGCGCGGCGACACGCAGATCATGCGTGATAAACAGCATGGTCAGGCCAAAGCGCCGGCGCAGATCATCCAGCAGATCGAGCACCTGCTTCTGGACCGAGACATCCAGCGCCGAGACCGGCTCATCCGCGATCAGGATATCCGGCTTCACTGCAAGAGCCCGGGCGATGCCGATGCGCTGGCGCTGGCCACCGGAGAATTCGTGCGGGAAACGCTCGGCGGCCTTGGCTTCCAGCCCCACCAGTTCGAGCAATTCGCGGGCTTGTGCTGCAGCGGCATCGGGCGCTTCGCCCTGAAGGATGGCGCCGCGCGCGATGATATCCCCCACCTTCGTGCGCGGATTGAGCGAGGCGAAGGGGTCCTGAAAGACCATCTGGACACGCGATCGCAAGGGCCGCCACGCGCTGCGGCTGCGGCCCACGATCTCGTCCCCCGCGACGATGGCCGAACCGGCATCCGCACGCTCAAGGCCGATCAGGCAGCGGGCGAGTGTGGATTTGCCCGACCCGGATTCACCCACAAGCGCCACCGCGCTGCCCTGCATGATGTCGAGATCGACATGATTGACCGCCTTTACCGCCTTTCGCTCGTTGCCCGCCAGCGCAGGCACAAGGCGCGCCAGCCAGGATGGCCCACTGCCAGAGCGACCATAGGTCTTCTGAAGGTCTCGTACCTTGACGATGGGCGTCGCGGTGGAGCGGTCAGCCGGGCGCGCATGTTTGCGCGGCACGAGGCTGGGCACGGCGTCGATCAGGGCGCGGGTATAGGGATGTTGCGGGCGGGTCAGCACATCATCGACCGATCCGTATTCCACCAGCTCGCCGAATCGCATCACCGCCACGCGATCCGCGATTTCCGCCACCACCCCGAAATTGTGGGTGATGAACATCAGCGCCGTGCCGTGACGTTGCTGAAGCTCCTTCATCAGGGTGAGAACCTGCGCTTCGGTTGTCACATCGAGGGCTGTCGTGGGCTCATCCGCGATGATCAGCTTCGGCTCGAGCACGAGGCTCATGGCGATCATTACGCGCTGGCGCTGGCCACCGGACAATTCATGCGGATAGGCCCCGAAAATGGATTCCGGCTGGGGCAAACGCACATCTTCAAACGTCGCCACCACGCGCCGCCGACGCTCCGCCTTGCCCCAATCGGTATGCACTTCGAGAATCTCGTCGATCTGGCGACCGACGGTCATCAGCGGGTTGAGGGAGACCATGGGCTCCTGGAACACCATGGAAATCTGGCCGCCACGAATCTGCCGCATGCGCGGCTCATCGGCCGAGGCAAGGTTTTCGCCATCGAGCAGAATAGCACCACTGGCGATCCGCAGATGCGGCTCGGGCAGCAACCGCAGGATCGAGCGCGCCATGACGGACTTGCCCGAGCCGGATTCACCCACCACGCAGAGCGTTTCGCCCTTGCCAACGGTGAGCGAGACATTCTTCACCGCCATAGACCGGTCGGCCCATTCCGGCAGGGCCACGCAGAGATCCCGGATCTCAAGAACCGGATCAGCGGCTGAATTTGGGGAGGAGTTCGAGGGCAATCCGGTCATGGCGTGCGCAGCCGCGGGTTCAGGGCATCGTTCAGGCCTTCACCCACCAGATTGATGCTGAGGACTGTGAGAAGAATCGCGATGCCGGGGATGGCGACCAGCCACCACGCATCCCGCAGAAAGCTGCGGCCAGCGCCGATCATGAAGCCCCAACTCATGAAATTCGGTGCGCCGAGGCCCAGAAAGGACAATGCCGATTCCGTGAGGATCGCGGTTGCGACCAACAGCGAGCCGGTGACGATCAGCGGGGACAGGGCATTCGGCAGCACCTGCCGGAACAGGATCTCGAAATCGCCTTCGCCTAGGGTGATCGCGGCCTGAACGAATTCGCGCGAGCGCAGCGACATCACCTCGCCACGCACGATGCGGGCAATGGGCGGCCAGCTCACCGTCGCAATCGCGATCACGACGCTGGTGGCCGATGGCGCGAGCACCGCCACCAGCAGAATGGCGAAAATGAAGGACGGGATGGTCTGGAAGAACTCCGTCACGCGCATCAACACGTTGTCGATCCGCCCGCCATAAAACCCCGCCAGCGCGCCGATCAGCCCACCGAAGGCCACAGCCACGAGCGTCGCGATCACCGCGATCAGCAGGGTTGTCCGCGCCCCGTGAACGAGGCCGGACCAGACGCTGCGGCCAAGCGAATCCGTTCCGAAGAGGAAGCCGTCAAACGGGCGCACGAAAGGTTGCCCGGAAATCGCGAAGGGATCGAGCGGTGCGATCAGCGGGGCAGCGATTGCCCCGATAATGACCAGCGCCAGCCATGTGAGCCCGAACAGGACGCGCAGATTGGTGAGGAAGCGGAACCAAAACGGCTTGGTCATCACTCGTCTCCCACCCGGATGCGCGGGTCCAGCAGGACATAGACCACATCGACAAGGATATTCACGAGCACCACCAGACAGGCCGAGAGGAAGAAGATACCCAGCAACAGATTGAAATCACGCGCAAAAAGCGACTGGAAGGCAAGCTGCCCGAGGCCCGGCCAGGCAAAGACCGTCTCGACCACAATAGAGCCGCCGAGCAATGCACCAACCTGCACGCCGGCCATGGTGACGATGGGCAGCAGGGCATTGCGCAGCACATGACGGAAGGTGATCGCGCGCTCGGTGAGGCCTTTCGCGCGGGCGGTGGTGGCATATTCGGCGCCACGCTGTTCCAGCACGGTTGCGCGCATCAGCCGGGTGTAAAGCGCGAGGTAGAACAGCGACAGGGTGATGGTCGGCAGCACCAGATGATGCGCGATATCCACCACGCGCGCCCAGCCCTCATGGAAGGCGACCACATCTTCCATGCCCGAGGTCGGGAACCAGTCCAGCCGGATGGAGAAGACGAGGATCAGCATCAGGCCGACCCAGAACAGCGGCGTCGCATAGGCGATGACAGCCGCCACCGAGATCAGGTGATCGCGCCAGGTCCGTACCCAGAGCGCGGCAGCGACGCCGAGCAGCACCCCGCCGCCCACGGAAATCACGAGAGTGGCCCCCATGAGGAGCAAGGTGGGCCAGAGCCGGTCGAGGATCAGCCCCAGCACAGGCGCGCTGTTGCGGAAGGAATAGCCAAGATCGAGGAACAGAATGTTCTTGAGATAGAGCGCGAGCTGCACCAGCACCGGCTTGTCGAGCCCGAAACGGGCGCGAAGCTGCTCAATGTATTCCGGTGGCGCGCCCCCTGCCTCACCGGCGAGAACCGTGGCGGCATCGCCCGGCGCCAGTTGCAGCAGGAGGAAGTTGAGGACGACTACCCCGAGAACAACCGGGACCGCCTGAAAAAGCCGGATCAGGATGAACCGGGCCAGTCGCCTTCCACGCATGTCGCTGTTCTCCCCAGGGCGGCGGGGCGCGGCAACCGCGCCCTCTCGGTGGCCCGGCGCTTATTCGCGCCAGGCGCTGTCGAAGGACGAGAAGAGACCAAGCGGGCTCACGATGACATCGCGATAGCGCTTGTCCAGCACGGTGGCGAAGCTGATCTCATGCGTCCAGGCCAGCGGCGCCTCTGCCACGACAATCTTCTGCACCTCGGCATAGAGTTCCGCACGCTTCTTCGCATCCGGCTCGATCGTGGCGCGATCCATCAGCTCGTCGGCGCGCGGGTTGCTCCAGCGGACGCCGTTCACGAAAACCGTGCCGGGCCGGATGAAGCGGGAATGGAAGGCACGGTGCACACCGAGGACCGGATCCGCCAGGTTAAACAGATGGTTGGAGGAGACATCGTAATCGTAGTCGGTGTAGATCCGCTTCAGCCAGGTCGCGACATCCTCATAACGAAGGCTGGCCTTGATGCCGATCTTGGCGAGGGCCTGCTGGGTGTATTCACCAAACCGCCGCCATTCCTCGCCATAGGGCGTGATGTCATGCGTGATCTCGAAGCGGGTGCCATCGGCCTTGCGCGGGAAACCCGCCTCATCCAGCAGCTTGTTCGCCCGCTCGACGCCATCCGGCACGTTGTAGTTGGTCACATCGGCGGTGTAGAGGCCGGTGGGCGCGAAGTTCGAACTGATAGGGCCATTCGTAGGCTTGCCGAAGCCGAACCAGATGTTGTCGATCACGAACTTGCGGTCGATCGCGTAGGAAATCGCCTGCCGCACCTTGGCGTTGTCGAAGGGCGGCTTCTTGGTGTTGAACATCAGCTCGACCACGGGCGAGAGCATCTCGTAGCCCTTGGTCTCGATGCGGATATTCGGCAGCTTTTCCAGCTTCTTCACATCGTTATAGGGCACCGCGCCAAAGCCCGCGACATGGGCCTCGCCCTTTTCGAGCGCTGCGGCCCGCGTGCCGGTATCGCCGATGAAACGCACAACGATGCGATCAAGATACGGCTTGCCCGGCTTCCAGTAATCCGCGTTGCGGTCGAGGCGGACGAACTCGCCGCGACGCCATTCGACGAACTTGAACGGCCCGGTGCCAATGGGCGTGTTGGCGTTCTGGTGAGTGCGGATATCGCCCTGGCTGAAGACATGCTTCGGCAGGATGGGCGATTCATAGCCCGACAGGGCGGCCATCATGTAGGGCGCCGGCCGATTGAGGCGGAACACGACCGTCTGCGGGTCAGGGGTATCGACGGCGGTCACCTCGGAAAAGGTGTTGATGCCGCGCGGATGCACCTTTTTCAGCACTTCCATGAAGGTGAACTGCACATCAGCGCTGGTAAAGGGCTTGCCGTCATGGAACTTCACGCCGGATCGCAGCTTGAAGGTCACGGTCTTGCCGTCCTCGGAGACGACCCAGGATTCAGCGAGGCTCGGCAGTGGCTTCAGGTTGAAATCATATTCGAGAAGCCCGTCATAGATCTTCGAGGCGACCTGCCCGACCGGGTTCGCGGTCGAGATGTAGGAGCCGAGCGACGGGGGCTCTGGCTGGGTAATCTGAACGAGCGTGCCGCCGCGCTTCTGGGCGCTGGCCGGCCCCGCGAGCAGAGCCGCTGCGGACAATCCCAGCCCGGCAAACAAGGCAAGACTTTTGACAAGGCGCATCACAATCCTCCCGGTGAAGTTGAACGCCCGTCTGGATAACGGGACAGTCATCCTGAGACCGGGAGTAAACGGGAGCTTCGTCATCCCTGCCATTGCTGATTTTCGATACATTATGCATGGTCTGCATGAAGTCGGCCAGCTCAGGCCGATCGGATGCGATTGCTCACGAGGGCGTTCATGGAAATCGGATGGCTTGAAGACTTCATCAGCCTGGCCTCAACGGGCAATTTCTCGCGCTCGGCGGAAGAGCGGAACATCAGCCAGTCCGCCTTCAGCCGGCGCATCCGCGCGCTGGAGCACTGGCTCGGCACCGATCTCATCGACCGCTCGCGCTTTCCCACGACATTGACCGCGGCGGGCCATGCCTTCTACCAGCCGGCGCTGGATGTGGTGCGTGTGCTCCATCGGGAGCGGGCCGAGTTTCGCGGGCTGGTCAAGCGCGATGCCCGGACCATCACGATCTGCGCGACGCACACGCTGGCCATCCATTTCGCCCCATCATGGATCGTTGCCCTGCGGCAGAGTGAAGGGGCCGGCGAAATCAACATCAAGATGGTCGCGGCTGATCTGCATGATTGCGGGCAGGCTTTGGTGGAAGGCGCGTGCGACCTTGTTCTCGCCTATGACACCAGCGCCGTGCCCTCGATGTTCGGGATGGCGCGCTTCGAATCGGCCGCCATCGGGGCAGATATCGTGATCCCCGTTTCAGCTCCGGACGAGCACGGCGCTCCACGCTATCCCATCCATGCCAGCGCAAGCGAGCCCTTCCCCCTGCTCGCCTATGCCAACAATTCCTATCTCGGTCGCCTCGTCGGCGCTGCGCTGGAGACATGGGATCTGAGCCGACGCGCGCGCCCCTCCTTCGAGAGCGCGCTCGTCGAGGCCCTGAAAGGCATGGTGCTCGCAAGCGAAGGGATTGCCTGGCTGCCGTGCACGGCCATCGCGACCGAACTCGCGGAGGGGCGACTGGTACGCTGCGGCATTCAGAACCAGCACGATCTGCAGGTCGATATCCGGGCCTATCGCCGGGCCGAGCGCGAGCGCTCTATCGTTGAGCATGTCTGGCGCAGGCTGAACGAATTGCCCAAATTTCATGCGTATTCTGCATAAGCATTGTGCAATCGGAATTTCTAACTGGTTGTAGCCAGAGCTACCCTTCGCGGACAACGCTGCAACTGGGTGGTTTCCAATGCTCCTCGAACGATTTCCCCGCGTCAGCCTTTCGCATGCGCCGACCCCGCTTGAGCCGCTCGACCAGTTGCGCAAGGCGCTGGGTGGCCCGCGCCTGTGGATCAAGCGCGATGATTGCACGGGCCTCGCGCAGGGCGGCAACAAGGCCCGCAAGCTCGAATTTCTTCTGGCAGATGCGCTCGCCAAGGGCTGCGACACACTGATCACGCCCGGCGCGGTACAATCGAACCATGTGCGCATGACTGCCGCCGCCGCCGCGCGATTCGGCATGAAATGCCATGCGGTTCTCGAGCGCCGCGTGGTCGATACAGATGCCGATTATGAGGAAAACGGCAACATCCTGCTCGATGAACTGTTCGGCTGCACGCGCAGCTATGTTCCGGGCGGCAGCGATGTCGGTGCTGAATGCGCCCGGATCGCCGAGGATTTCCGCGCGAAGGGCCTCAAGCCCTATGTCATTCCCGGTGGTGGCTCGAACCCGGTCGGCGCGCTGGGATACGTCGCCTGCGCGCTCGAACTCATCGGGCAGGCGAAGCAGTTGGGCATCAATGTCACGCGCCTTGTGCATGGCACGGGCAGCTCCGGCACGCAGGCCGGCCTTGTGGCGGGTCTAGCCGCAGTAAAAAGCCCCATCGAGGTCTTCGGCATTTCCGTGCGTCACCCACGCGAAAAGCAGGAGGCGATGGTGTTTGATCTCGCCTGCCGCACGGCGGATCATCTCGGGATGAGCGGTGCGGTCGAGCGCAAGCACGTCTTCGCGGATGATGGCTATGTGGGCCCGGGCTACGGCCTGCCGACCCCCGGCATGGTGGATGCGCTGAAGATGGTGGCGCGCACCGAGGGCATCCTTCTCGATCCCGTCTATAGCGGCAAGGCGATGGCCGGGTTGATCGATCACATCCGCAAGGGCACATTCCGGAACGATGAGGATATCGTGTTCCTCCATACCGGTGGCTCGACAGCCCTGTTCGGCTACAAGAACCTGTTCCTGAAGGCCTGAAACGTCAGACTGATTCCATGCGCATGCTACAAAAGCCGCTGCTTCCGGCCCGAAAGTCGATGGCATGACACAAGCCTTGGGCCATGCTCCGGGCTTCCTGCTCTCGCTCACGGTGGCCGTTGCGGCGGTGCTGGCGACGCCGCTTGTGCGTGAAGCCACCAACGGGCGCGCCTCGGTGCCCGACATGGTGGTGGCACTAGTCATCGGCATCCTGCTGTCCGGCGTGGCGCGCAAGTCGATCTTTCAGCCGGGCATCACCTATTCGGTGAAGACGCTGCTGCGCTACGCGATTGCGCTGCTGGGCCTGCGCATTGCCTTTGGGGATATCCTCGCGCTGGGTCTCGGCACGGCCGTCTCGATCGTCGTGGTGATGCTGCTGACGCTTCTTTCGGGCCTGTGGCTTGCGAAACTCTTGGGGCGGGATGCCGGGCTCGGCGCGCTTGCCGGCGCTGCCAATGCGGTCTGCGGCGCTTCCGCCACCCTGGCGACGGCCACGGTCGTCCCGGACTACAAGAACAAATCCGCCGATATCGCCTTCACGGTCGTGATGGCGAACGCGATTTCCACGCTGGTGATGCTGGCCTATCCGCCGCTCTGTCGGTGGCTGGGGTTCACGGATCTCGAAGCCGGCATTATGCTCGGATTGACCATTCAGGACATGGCGCAGGTGGTCGGGGCGGCTTATGCGGTCTCCGAGCCAGCGGGAAACACGGCGGTCATCGTCAAGCTGTTCCGCGTGCTGCTGCTACTGCCCATGGTCTTGCTGGTCGGCTGGTATTTCGTCGGGCGAGGCGCTCCCGCCGGTCAGGGCAAGGTGCCCGTGCCGGCTTTCGCGCTGGCCTTCATTGCCTTTGCCGCCCTCAATTCTGTCCTGCCCGCCACGCCAGCTGCCGCTGGTTACCACTCAATCAAGCCCATTCTGGTCGAGGCGTCCCGCTGGGGAATGCTAATCGCGATTTCAGCCCTCGGGCTGGGCACGTCGTTGGGGGCGCTGCTCTCGATCGGCTGGCGACACATGGCGGTGTTCTGCGGTGCCGCGCTGGTTGTTTTCACGCTCGGCACCGGCGCTGTGTTTCTGCTGCGATAATCCGGAGCAAGGGCCGCAAAGGCCCTGGTTATTCCGGCAGCAGGTTCAGCTGCTTCGTGGTGGCATTCCACAGGTCGAGCTGCGCCTTCAGGAACCGCGCCGCATCCTCCCGCGAGCCGATGCCCTTGGGGTCGAGATCGAAGCCCAGCTTCGGCGCAGCGGCGTGCAGCGCGGGGTCTTTCATCACCGTTCCGATGGCCTGATGCATCGCGTTGATGATCGGTTCGGGCGTGTTGGTCGGAGCCATCACCATGAACCAGCCGAGATAATCGAAGGCGGGGAAGCTCTTCGCGATGGGCTCGACCTCCGGAAGTGAGGAAATACCCAGGGCCGAGGCACCGGCAATCGCCTTCACCGTGCCCGCGCGGATCTGCGCATCCGCGACCGACAGCGAGAACATGCCGATGGGCAGGCGGCCGGAGACTACATCCTGCAGGGAGGCGGGAATGTTGGTGTAGGGCACCTCGACCATATCGAGCCCGGCGCGCTGCTTCAGGATGCGCACGATCACGCCCGAGAGGTTGCGCGGACCATCGATCGCGACGCTGTATTTGCCCGGCTCCTTCTTCACCGCTGCGATGAGTTCCTGAAGGTTTTTCGCCGGAAAACTAGGATGGGCGATCAGCACCTGATGGCTGCGCGTGACGAGCGCGACCGGCACGAAATCCTTGAGGGGATCATAGGGCAGGTTCTTCATCAGGAAGGGGTTCATGGTCAGCGCGGCGGAAGTCGCGAAGAAGAAAGTGTAGCCATCCGGCGTTGCGCGCGCGGCCGCCTGCGCGCCAATGGCATTGCCCGCGCCGGGCTTGTTCTCGACGATCACCGGCTGGCCAATCGCCTGATGCAGCTTCTCGCTGATGAGACGGGCAAAGACATCCGGCGAGGCCCCCGCGGATTGCGAGACGATCATCGTCACCGGGCGCTGCGGCCAGTTCGCCTGCGCCTGCGCATTGGTCACGCCGAATGCGAAGGACAGCGCGCCTGCCAGCGCAAGACAGGATATGCGGATGCGGCCCGCACGCTCGAAACCCACCATGATCAGCCCCTCCCCGGTCGCTTCTCGCCGCTTTTCCAAAAGGCGGCTGACGACAATTGCATTGGGGCTGATAATCGAATATCAAGCGCTGTATGTCAAATAATCGATTATCTCAATCCGGCCTGGTCTCCTCCGGTGAGGAACGCGCCACGCGCGCCTCGCTGGTCGCGAACAGCCTCCGGAACCGGATCATGGCGGGCGAGCTTGAGCCGGACATGCAATTGCGCGTGCAATCGCTGGCCGATCATTACGCCGTGGCCCTCAGCCCGGTGCGCGAGGCGCTGAACCGGCTCGCGAGCGAAGGCCTCGTAACGGCGCATGACATGCGCGGCTTCTTCGTCTCCTCGGTGAGCGAGGCAGAACTCGACGAACTCACCCGCACCCGTTGCTGGCTGAACGAGACGGCCCTGCGCCAATCCATGGCCGAGGGTGGTGCTGCGTGGGAGGAGCAGGTGCTGCTGAGCTACCATCGCCTCTCCCGCCTCCCCCGCCGCTTGCCGAATGGCGAGGTCAGCGGGGAGTGGAGCGAGGCGCATCGGACCTTCCACCGGGCTGTCACAGCGGGATGCCGTTCGGAGATCCTCGTGGGCTATTGCGACCAGCTTTTCGTGCAGGCCGAGCGCTATCGCAACCTCTCGCGGCAGGCGCCCGCCGCGAGCCCGGTGCAGCGCGATGACGAGCACCGTATCATCGTGGAAGCGGTGCTGGCGCGCGAGGCGGATCGCGCGGTCGGGCTCCTCAACGATCATTTCATCGCCACGGCGCGGCTCTGCCGCAGCGTGCTTCTCGGCCGGAAGGCCCCGGAAGCGGGAAGGACAACTGCATGAATCCGCTCATCTCCGGACTCCGTACGGCGGAAATCAGCGCGAACAACCTCGCGATGGTCAGCCGCTTCTATGAAACCGTCTGGACGCTGCGCCCGCTGGCCAGCGATGCGCATGTCGCGCATTTCGCCGGCACGATGGCCGATTACCCGATCCTCACGGTCTTTGCGGGCGGAACAGGCGTGCGGCGCATCACCTGGAATGCGCGCGGCATGGACGCGCTGGAGGAACTCCATGGGCGCATCCGCGCGGCGGGCCTGCCGGTGTCGGCGCATCCGCGCGCTTTCGATGACGGTTTCGGGGTCGGCTTCGACAGTCGCGATCCCGAGGGGCGGAGCATCAGCTTCATCGCGCATGATGGCACGCCGCCGCGCCCTGCTGTGCGCGACCGGATGACCAAGGTGACGCATTTCAACCTGAATTGCGGCAATTACGATGCGATGCGCGCCTATATGCGCGATGTTCTCGGCTTCCGCGTCATCGACGAGACCAAGACCAACGGCTTCTTCAATTGCGATGTGGATCACCACGCGCTGGTGATTGGCCGCGTGCCGATGCGCCCGACGCTGAACCACATCGCCTTCGAGATGCCCGATCTCGACAGCCACATGCGCCAATGCGGCACCATGCGCGAAGCGGGTTACCCCATCGAATGGGGCGTGGGCCGCCATGGCCCCGGCGACAATGTGTTCGCCTATTTCGCGGGGCCGGAGGAAATGCCCATCGAGAGCACCGCCGAGGTTCTCCGGGTCGATGAGAATTATGCCTATCGCGGGCCGGAATGCTGGGGTTTCCCGCCGGGCCGCACCGATCAGTGGGGCGTCACCGATGCGCCCTCCCTGCGCATCAAGCGCATCCAGTCGCAGTTCCCGTTTGCCGAGCTTCCGCTCCGCTAGAGACTTGAGAAGGACTTGCCCATGAAATTCGTGACGTTCAGCGCTGCCGGCCAGCGCAGCTGGGGTGTTGTGGATGGCGCGGAGATCGCCGCCATCGGCCATATGGCCGGCGCGCCCGCGAGCCTGCGCAAGGCCCTTGAACAGCCCGATGCGATGAAAGCCATCGCTGCGGCCAAGGCCTCGGCCCCGCGCCTGCCGCTCGCGAGCGTGGAACTGGAGCCGGTGCTGCCGGACCCCGACAAGATCCTCTGCGTGGGCCTGAATTACGAGAACCACCGCAAGGAAACCGGTCGCGAGGAAGTCTCGCACCCGACGATCTTCACGCGTTTCGCCAATTCGCAGGTGGGCCATGGATGCCCGATGATCCGGCCGAAGGTCTCGACCCATTTCGATTTCGAAGGTGAACTCGCCCTCGTCATCGGCAAGCCGGGCCGATACATCAGCAAAGCCGATGCCCTCGGGCATATCGCGGGCTATGCCTGCTACAATGACGGCTCGATCCGCGATTGGCAGCGCCACACCATCCAGTTCACGCCCGGCAAGAATTTCGAGGGCACCGGTGCCTTCGGCCCGTGGCTGGTGACGCCGGATGAGGTGGGCCCGTTCGATGGCCTCCGCCTGATGACGCGCCTCAATGGCATAGCCGTGCAGGAAGCGCTGCTGACCGACATGATCTTCGATATTCCCACGATCATCGCCTATTGCTCCACCTTCACGCGGCTGGAAATCGGCGACGTCATCGTCACGGGCACACCGGGTGGCGTCGGCGCCAAGCGCAATCCGCCGCTCTGGATGAAGGCCGGCGACCGCGTGGAGATCGAGATCGACCGCGTCGGCCTGTTGCAGAACATGATCGTCGACGAGGCCTGAGCCATGGCCGATTACGAGGTGGCCATCATCGGCTTCGGCCCGGTTGGCGCGGTGGCCGCCTGCCTGTTCGGGCAGGCCGGCATCCGCACCCTCGTGATCGACAGCGCCGAAACGATCTACGACAAGCCGCGCGCGGTGGCGCTGGACCATGAAATCGCGCGCATCCTGCAAGGCCTCGGCCTTGGCGATGCCCTTGCGGATTGCGCCGAGCCCTTCACGGACTCGGTCTATTATGGTGCCGATGGACAGGTCATCAAACGCCTGACCATGCTGCCAGAGCCGCATCCGCAGGGCTGGCTCCCCTCGATGGTCTTCCTCCAACCGAAGCTGGAAGCGGCAGTGCGCGCCCGCGCCGCGACCTTCCCGAGCGTGACCATCGCGCTACGCCAGACTCTCACTGCCCTGTCACAGGATGCGGACGCGGTGACGCTCGATATCGCCACGCCGGAAGGGCCGCGACAGGCCAACGCGCGCTATGTCATCGCCTGTGATGGCGCATCCTCCCCCACGCGCAAGATGCTGGATCTTGCGCTGGAGGATCTCGGCTTTGATGAGCCGTGGCTCGTCATCGATGTGCTGGCGAATGAGAAGGGTCTCGCGAAACTCCCGCTGACCAGCGTGCAATATTGCGAGCCTGCCCGGCCCTGCAGCTATGTCATCTGCACCGGCAACCATCGCCGCTGGGAGATCAGCCTGCGCGCCGGCGAAGACCCACGCGAGATGGAAAAGCCGGAGCATGTCTGGCGGCTTCTTTCACGCTGGATCACGCCGGAGGATGGAACCCTCTGGCGCAGCGCGGCCTATCGCTTTCATGCGCTGGTGGTGCGGGATTGGCGCAAGGGTCGCGTCTTAATCGCAGGCGACGCGGCGCATCAGCAGCCGCCCTTCCTTGGGCAGGGCCTCTGCCAGGGCTTGCGCGATGTGGCCAATCTCGGCTGGAAGCTGACCCTTTGCCTCAGGGGTGAGGCGGGTGACGGCCTGCTCGACACATACGGCTCCGAGCGAGGCGGGCATGTGCGCAAGCTCACGGGCATCATCAAGCATATCGGCGGGCTGATCGGCGAGCGCGACCCGGAGAAGGCGAAAGCGCGAGACAGCCGCCTGATCGCCGAGGCAGGCGGCACCATCCACCCCATGCCCCGGCAGGATTTGATGCCGGCGCTCGATGCCGGCTTCATCAGTGCTCACGCACATCCCGCACGTGGCACCCTGTTCCCGCAGCCTTGGATTTTGGCGGAATCGCGTCGCCAACGGCTCGATGATGTCGCGGGCGGCGGTTTGCGTCTCGTCATCGGGCCGGATGCCGATCGCCCGGACGCGACGCTGGGGCATGCGTTGTCAGCAATCGGCGGCACGATGGTCGAGATCGGCGGCCCATCCGGCCTGATTGAATGCGATGATGTGGTGCGCGACTGGATGGTCCGGCATCAGGCACGCTACGCGCTGATCCGGCCAGACAACATCGTCTTTGGCGTCGCGCCGGATGCGGAAGCGGCCTTTGCACTGATCGAAGAGGTGCGCAACGGCTTCCGGTGAGATCGCCGCGCGGCTTCAGAGCTGCTTCAGCCCGAAATCGCGCACCAGCGCCACCAGCATCTCCGCGGCCCGGCGACGATGCTGCTCATGGATCTCGCGTGCCTTCTGCGGATCGCGATCGCGGATCGCGGCCACAAGCGCCGCATGGTCGCGATTGGAACTCACCGGCTTCGGGCGCAGGCGCAAGGTGGTGAGCCGCGCGCGGTGCGCCTGATCGGAAACCTGCTCCACGATGCTCGCGAGGCGACGGTTGCCCGCGAGTTCGACGAGCTGCCGGTGGAATCGCGCATCGGCCTGGCTCCAGCGCAGGAGATCATCCGCGGCGAGCGCCTCCTCCATCTCGTCCACGGCCTGCTGGAGGGCCGCGAGCTGATCCGGGTTCGCCCCTTTCCGCGCGGCGGATTCAGCGGCCATGCCTTCCAGCGCCGTGAGGATATCGTAGATTTCCGCGAGCGCATCCGGCGAGATCGGCAGCACGCGCATGCCGTGGCGCGGGCGGAGTTCGACCATCCCCTCCTGTTCGAGGCGCACCATGGCCTCGCGGACGGGGGTGCGGCTCATGCCGAGGCGGGCCGCAGCCTCGAGTTCGAGCATCTGCGAGCCCGCTGCAATCTCGTTGTCGAGGATGAGCTGCTTCAGCCGGCGATAGGCGCGCTCGCTCGCGGGCACGCGGGCCTCCTCCTCAGAGGGTGATTCGACGACCGGTTTCGTTCGATTCATAGATCGCTTCCTCAATCCGGATATTCGCCAGATAATCCTGCGCGCGCGTTTCGACGTCACCCCGGCCGAGGCGATGATCGACGACATGCTTCTGGAAGCGATACACGCAATCGCCTCCGAACTCGATATCGTCCCATTCATAGGCAACCGGCTCGGTGATGTTCATGCCGTGGGCGCGAAACCGGATGTTGCCATCGCCATCGAGGCTGAGCACGCCCTTTTCGCCCTCGATCAGCAACTCGCCCATGGTGAGCCGCCGGTTTCTCGCAGGGTGATCCGACAGGCGATTGCCATCAAAGACGCAGCGCGTTCCATCGGCCATATCGAGCACGAAGAGGCCGGAATCCTCGCCGGCAATGCCGGGATTGAGCCGGCGGAGCAGCGCCGTCACCGTGCGGGCATCGCCGAACAGGAACCGGAACACATCGATCAGGTGAATGGCCGTCTCGTGCACGAGAAAGCGCGGCATAGTTTGGAAATAGGGCTGGCGATCGAGATAGGCCCCTGGCCCCTGCCCGTCGCCCGGCCTGAGGCGGAAGCTGGCCTGATAGATCGGCCCGAGCCTGCCCTGGGCGAGACATTCCCGCAGCGCCCTATGCCACGGCTGGAACCGGAAATTCTCGTGAATAATGATCGAGATGCCCGCCTTGCTCGCGACGCGCAGCGCCATTTCCGCCTCCGCCAGCGACAGGCAGAACGGCTTCTGGCAGATCACGTCGATGCGGCGCTCGGCGGCAGCGCAGATCGCCGCGAGATGCGTTTCGGGTGGCGTGATGATGTCCAGAATATCCGGCCGCGTCGCATCGAGCATGGCGGGAAGATCATCATAAATACCGGGAATGTCGAATTCGGCCGCAAAGGCCTCGGCCTTCGCGCGGTTGCGGTTGCAGAGCGCAACAAGGCTCACCTCGGGCAGGCGCTTCCAGGCCCGATACTGGAACCGGCTGAAATAGCCGGTTCCGACGCAGGCGACGCGGATCTGAGCGGTCATGGGTCAGGCCACCTCCAGCGCCTTCCGGTCCATCGCCGCCAGAATATGGCGCGTGATTTCCGCTGTGCCATCACTTCCGCCAATCTCGAACGGTTTCAGCCCGCCTTCGAAAGCATGATCGACCGCCGCACGCACGAGATCCGCCGCCCGCAAAGCTTCGGGCAGGCCGTGCTTTTCGCCCAGCCAGTCGAGCATCATCGCGCCGGAGAGGATCATCGCGGTGGGGTTGGCCTTGCCGTGGCCGGCAATATCCGGCGCTGTCCCGTGGCAGGGCTGGAACACCGCGTGTTCCGCGCCGATATCGGCAGAGGGCGCGAAGCCCATGCCGCCCATCAGCCCGGCGCCGAGATCGGAAAGGATGTCGCCGAACATGTTCTCCGTCACCAGCACATCCAGCGCCCAGGGGCGGCGCACCATGTCGAGCGCGGTTGCATCCACATAGGCGTGGTCGGCGCGGATATCAGGGAAGGCTTTTGCGCGTTCATCGAACACCTTCCGGAAGAACGCGAAGGAGGCGAAAACATTCGCCTTGTCCACGCAGGCCACAATGCCCTTGCCGCCCCGCGCCTTGCGCTGGCGGGCCAGCCGGAAGGCGAAATCGAACAGCGGCTCGCACACATCGCGCGTGATGACCATTGTGTCGCGCGCCTCGCGATTGTCGGTCACCACACCCTTGCCCCGCGAGGCGAAGAGGCCCTCGGTCGATTCCCGGATCACGATGAAATCGAGATGCGCCGCGCGCTTGTCGGCCAGAATTGCCGGCATGCTCGGCAATGTCCGCACGGGCCGCACCCCTGCGAAGAGGCCAAACTCGAAGCGCAGATCGAGCTGCGGCGCGATTTCAGTCCCATCAGGATAGCGGATGGCCGGCCAGCCCATGGCGCCGAGCAGGATCGCATCCGCCTTGCGCGCGCAATCCAGAGCGGATTTCGGCAAAGCCACGCCGTGATCGCGGTAATTGATCGCCCCGGCCTGATGCGACTTGAAGCGGAACGACAAGCCACCCACGCGCCGCGCGGCCTCTTCCAGGATTTCGAGGCACGGTGCCATCACCTCGTGGCCGATACCGTCTCCGGGAAGAACGGCGATCTGGAAAGTATTGTTGGAACTCATCGGGAAACCTGTCTGGCGAGCGTGCCGAGCGGCATCGTGTGGGAAGGAAGGGCAAGCCCGCGCACGGGTGCGGTGAATTGCGCGATCCGCTCACCCAGCAGACAGCCGAGATAGGCCTCCCGCAGGGTGGGGCCGCCGAAAGAGAGGCTCGAAACGTTGCGCAGGCAGCGGGCGGGCGAGCCATCGAGATGCGCGCGGCCCATGCTTCCGTGCAGGAAGGCCGGTTCCACCGCCGTGAGATGCGCGTCGTCTGCCTCCTCAAGAATGATGCGTTGCGTGCCATCGCCCCGCACATGGATGACGCGGTTGGAGATGATGCTGGTGATCCAGAAATCTCCCGCCTCGTCGAGGGCCACGCCATCGGGGAACGTGCCCGCGCCGAAGGTCGTGACGGTCGTGCGATCCACGAGGCTGCCATCGTCGAGCACGGAAAACCGCGTCAGCCGCCGCGCGAAGGTCTCGTTGACGAAGAGAAAGCGCTCATCCGGGCTCAGCGCACATTCATTGGTGTAGCCCAGGCCATCCGCGACGATCCGGGCCCTGCCCTCCTCGATCAGCACAATGAAGCCGGAATGGGCCTCGGGGCGGTAATCGAGGGCGCGCGGCACCATGCGCGTCGAGATCGTGAGCCAGATCCGGCCCTTGCGATCGAGCAGCGGAAAATTGGAAGGTGGCAGAACCTTGCCATCGAGCTCCAGCAGAACCGGCGCGCATGCCCCGTCAGGATGCAGGCGAAACACGCCGCCAGTATCGGCGCCGAGATGGGCAACGAGGAATGTGCCGCCCGGTTCGAGCGCGATGCCATTGGGGCGTAGCGGATCATCCGCCGGCCGCCGCGCCGTGATGCGCGTCACGCCGCCATCCGGCGCGATGCAGGCCACGCCGCCCGCACCCTGCCAATCCGCCGCGAAAAGCCAGCCGCTTTCATGCGTGACGAGGCATTCGGGGCGGCTGAGGCCACTCCCCCGAAAGGTCACCTCATCCAGTTGGATCGGCGTCGGCATTCTGATCTCCAAAGCAGATTGACTTGCGCATCACTTAATGCATACATAAATGCATCCGATGAGGATTGCAAGGCGTCAGAGAGACTGAAATCTCCAGCCGGAATTCAGAAAGGGCGAAGCGGGTGCCTCGCCATGAGGGAGGAAAACATGAAGTTGGATCGTCGTCTTGTCCTGATCGGAGGCGGCAGCGCGTTGGCCGCGCCCTTCGTATCTCGGGCGCATGCGCAGGCTCCGCAAACCCTGCGTCTGAGCCATACCGATACCCCCGTGGGTTCGCGCCAGCAGGCGGCTGAACTCTTCGCGAAGAAGGTTGCCGAATATACGGGCGGCGCGTTTCAGGTTCAGGTGTTCCATTCCGGGCAGGTCGCGAATGATCCGAAGGCCATCGAACAGCTCCAGCTCGGCGGCCTTGATTTCACGATTTCGGCCACGGGCAGCTATGCGCCGCATGTGCGCGGCCTCAATCTCGCGGGCATGCCCTTCCTCGTGGACAGCTATGAGCAGGGCTGGAAGCTCTATGACGAGTCGAAATCGCTGAAATTCCACATGGATCAGCTTCCTGGGAAGGGCCTGCGCGTTCTCTCCACCTGGGAGGCGGGCTTCCGGTCCTTCACAACGAAGGACCCGCTGGCGAGCCCGGCCGATGCCAAGGGCAAGCGCATGCGCGTTTTCCCGAACGACATGATCCGCTGGATCATGGAAGCGATCGGATTCGTTCCGGTCGTCCTCCCCGTTACAGAGGTATATCTGGCGATCCAGCAGGGCGTGGTGATCGGGCAGGAAAACCCGACAGACACCATCTATTCGCTGCGCTTCTACGAGGTGGCGCCGAACATCACGCTGACCCGGCATGTCTACTCGCCCCTCCCGATGACGATTTCGGAGATTACCTGGAGGCGGCTCGATGCCAAAACGCAGGAAGCGGTGACGCGGGCTGCCGGCGATGCCGCCAAGCTCTCCCGCCAGATCGTACGGGCGGATGAGGAGAAGCAGCTCGCCGAAATGACCGCCAAGGGCGCGAAGATCGCCAAGCCGGTCATCGCGCCGTTCCGCGAGGCGGTGAAGCCGGTCTATGACAAGGCCCGCGAGACCTTCGGCCCGGCCATCGTGGACGGTATGCTCGCAGATTGCGAAGCCATCCGCCGTTCCAACCCGGCCTGAAGGCGAAACAGCCGTGAGCGCCTTCTTCCACAGACCCTCCCGACCCGAACCCGCGCCCCTGCGCTGGTTCGGGGACGGGCTCGACATCGTCATCACCCTTCTCGCCATCGCGCTGATGGTGGTGATGAGCGCCAATGTTTTGGCGCGGGCCTTCTTCAATGCCGATATCGCCTGGAATACGGAATTCGGTGAGTTCGTGCTGGTCTGGGCCACCTTTCTCGGTGGTGCGGCCGCCGCGCGGCGTGGCGCACATATGTGCATCACCGAATTCATTGAGAAGCTGCCGGCGGGCCCGCGACGCATGCTGGAACTCGCCCTGCGCCTCGTTGTCCTGCTGCTGCTGGGGCTGCTCGTGCGGGCCGGTTTCAACATTGTTGGCCACACGATGGATCAGCGGATGAGCGTGCTCTACTGGCCGGTCGGGCTGCAATACCTAGCCATGCCCACCGGATCAGCCGGCTGCTTCGTCTTCATTGCCTACGAGACATGGCTGATCGCCCGGGGCGAGCAGGCCCATGACTCTCCCCAGGATGTGTCGCCATGACTCTCAGCGTGATCTGCATCGTGTTTTTCGGGCTTGCACTGATGGGCATGCCGCTGGTCTGGGCGTTGCTGGCGACCACGCTCGCAACCATCTGGATTCTCGGGCGATTCTATCCGCTTGAGGCGGTTTTCATCACCTATCAGGGCAGCGTCGAGCCCATCCACCTTGCCGCGATCCCGCTCTTTGTGTTCGCCGGCGAGCTGATCACGCGGGGCGGCGTGGGGCGGCGGCTCATCAATTTTGCCCGCGCGCTGCTCTCCTTCATGCCCGGCGGCCTCGGCGTGGTCACGGTTTCCTCCTGCACGATGTTCGGTTCGGTCTCCGGCTCGGCGATCGCCGACAGCGCCGCCGTGGGCTCCGTGATGATCCCCCAGATGGCGGAACGCGGCTATCCTCGCCCCTTCGCTGCGGCTTTGGTGGCGGTCGCCGGAACCATTGGCGTGCTGATGCCGCTGTCCATTCCGCTGCTGGTCTACAGTTTTCTGGCGCAGGGCGTCTCGACGCGCGAACTGCTCGTCTCCGGCGTCTTCCCCGGATTTGTGCTGGCCTTCGGGCTCATCCTGATGTGCATCTACCGTGGCAAGCAGATCGGCTGCGACCTTGGCGGCCCCATGCCCTCGCGCGCGGAGATCTGGCAATGCACGCGCGAGATGCTGCCCTCCATCGGCATGCCGATTCTCATTCTCGGCGGCATCCTCTCCGGCTTTTTCACTCCCACCGAAGCCGCCGCCGCAGCGGTGATTTACGGGCTGGTGCTGGCGCTATTCGTCTACCGGGAGCTTCGCCCGGGGGATATTCCTGCCCTCATCCTCCAGGCCTTCATCACCAGTTCCGTGGTGATGCTCGTGGTTGGCGCGACGGGTGCCCTTTCATGGCTCATCACCATCGAGCAGGTGCCGGCGAACCTCGCGAATGCCATCGCGGCGGTGTCGGACAACAAATATGTGTTCCTGCTGCTGCTGAACATTGCGCTCATTCTGGTGGGGATTTTCCTCGAGCCCCTACCCGCGCTGATCCTTACCGCACCACTGTTCATTCCGGTCGCGAAAGCCTTCGCGGTGGACCCGGTGCATCTCGGGCTGATCATGGTGTTCAACCTGGTGATCGGCCTCTACACGCCCCCCGTGGGCGGAACCCTCTTCGTCTCGGCGAAGATCGCGAATGTCGGTATGGGCGCCATTTCCCGCGAGCTTATCCCGATGTTCGCGATTGCTGTCGTGGCTCTGCTGATTGTCACCTATATCGAGGCCATTCCCATGGCGCTGGTCTGGCTGATGCGTGGCTGAGCGCGCATCAGGACCGGGTCACGCCGTCATGGCATAGGCGATGGCGGCGTAATGGCAGCCGGCGGCGACCGAGACGAAACTGTGCCAGATCACGTTGTTGAAGCGCAGGTTCTTCCAGACGTAAAACGCGACGCCTGCGACATAGATGACCCCGCCCGCGAGCAGGAGATAGAGCGTCGGGCCGGGCAGTTTCTCGATCATCGGGCGGATCGCGATCATCGCCGAGGCGCCGAGCAGGATGTAGATCGCGATCGAGAGCCGGTCGAAACGCCCCGGCAGCGCCACTTTCAGCACGATGCCGGCAATCGCGCCACCCCATACGACTATTCCGAGCGTGATGGCCCAGAACGGATCGCCCAGCAGCACGAGCAATGGCGTGTAGGTTCCTGCGATCATGAGATAAATCGAGGAATGGTCGAACCGCCGCAGCACCCATTTCAAGGGCGAGGTGGGCACCAGATTATAGGCTGCGGAGAAGCCGAACATCGCCAGCAACCCGACGCCGTAGATCACCACTGCCGAGAGTTCGAGGCCGCCGCGCTTCAGCAACACGAGCACGATGAGCACCGCGAGCCCGATGATCGAGGCCAGCAAGGCCACGGCATGCAGCAAACCATCGGCAATCAGTTCGCCCTGGCTGAAGGGTCGGCGTTTCAATCGGGGGTGATCGGTTGGCAGGGTCATCGAAAGGTCCGGCTTGTTGGCTCGCGGAAGCTACCCGGTTCGGCGGCCGAAACAAGATGTCGTTTATGCGCCTTTGTTCGTATGCCGATGCCGAGATGGATGCTTGCCCGTGAGATGAGACCTCGACCGGGTTGATCGGTAAAGCCTCCTTCAGGATCGCGCGCCGCTGGCATTCCGGTGCAGATAGGCATCCCTCAGCTGGCGTTTCAGCAGCTTGCCGGTGGGTGAGCGGGGAAACTCCTTTCGGAAATCCACCGTGCGCGGGCATTTGATGGAGGAGAGCCGCTGACGGCAGAAGGCGATGAGTTCGCTCGAGAGGGCCTCATCGGGTTCGCGTCCGTCGATCAATTGGACAACCGCCTTCACTTCCTCGCCGAATTCTTCGTTTGGCACGCCGATGACCGCGGCATCGAGCACGGCATCATGCTCCAGCAGCAGGTTCTCGACCTCCTGCGGATAGATGTTCACGCCGCCGGAGATGATGACGAAGGACTTGCGATCGGTGAGGTAGAGATACCCCTCATCATCCAGCCGGCCGATATCGCCCAGAGTGGTCCAGCCCCGCGCATTGCGGCTGGAGCGGGTCTTGGCCGGGTCGTTGTGGTACTCGAACTGGTGGCCGTTCTCGAAGAACACCTCACCCTCGGCCCCCACGGGCAATTCCTCGCCCTTTTCGTCGCAGATGTGGATGATTCCGAGCTTGGCGCGGCCGACAGAGCCGACATGCTCCAGCCATTCCTCGGTTGTCAGCGCGGTGAAGCCGTTATTCTCCGTGCCGGCATAGTATTCGTGGATGATCGGCCCCCACCACTCGATCATCCGATGCTTCACATCGACCGGGCATGGCGCAGCGGCGTGAACCGCCATGGTCATCGAGGCGAGCGAATAACGCCGGCGGGTCTCGTCCGGCAATTTCAGCAGGCGCACGAACATGGTCGGCACCCATTGGCTATGGGTGATGCGCTCGGATTCGATCAGCGCCAGCGTGGTTTCCGCATCGAATTTCGGCATGATCACGGCCGAGCCGCCGGTGCGGATCGTCACCATCGTGTGGCGCAAAGGTGCTGCGTGATAAAGCGGCGCGGGGCAAAGGTAGCGCGTGCCCGGGCCATAGCCGAACAGGCCCGAGAGCAGCTCGATCAGCATGGAGGGCGAGCCGACCGGCAGATCAGGCAAGGCCCATTTCACGCCCTTGGGGCGGCCAGTGGTGCCGGAGGAATAGAGCATGTCGAGCCCCTGCGATTCATCCGGAACCGGCGTTGCCGGCGCCCGTGATGCGAGGTGCGCCAAGTTCGGCAGACCCGCCTCGCCTTCCCCGACGAGCAGAATCGGGCAGCGATGCCGCAACTCATCGGCAAAGCTCTGGATGCGCTCGACCAGAAGATCCGAGACCAGCACGAGGGAGGCGTGGCAATCCTCGATGATGTGCCGGATCTCGTCATTGGCGAGATGCGTGCTGGCCGTGGTGTAGTAGAGGCCAGTGCGGTCGGCCGCGAAGCAGATTTCGAGGAATTCGCGCCGGTTCTCCATCAGAATGACGATGTGATCGCCGCGCTTCAGCCCGAGATCGCGAAAGACATGCGCGGCCTGATTGGCGCGGATCTCGAGCTGGGCGAAGGTCACGCTTTCCCCGCTCGTGCTGATGCGGAAGGCCACATCATCCGGCCGTTCGATGGCGTAACGTCGCGGGTGGAAGGGCGGAAGCTCAGTGCTCATGGGCATCGAACCGGATGACGGTCTTGCCGATTCCCGAAGGCTTCGCGGTCTCGTCGAGCGCCGCCTTCAGCTTTTCGAACGCGAAGACCTTGCCGATGACAGGCCGGACCTGATGCGTCGTCATCGCCGAGAGCATCGCCTCGAACCCGTCGCGATGGCCCACAGTGACACCCTGAAGCCGGACCTGTCGCGTGACGATCGCGCCGAGCGGCAAGGTGGGCGAAAGGCCGGATAGAACGCCGATCAGCGCGATGGTGCCGCCGACCCGGATGCTCTTGATGGATTGGGCGAGGGTGGCCTCGCCGCCGAGTTCGATGATCGTATCGAAACCGCCACGATCCGCCGTGATCTCGCGGGTCGCGCGCGACCATTCGGGCGTTTCCCGGTAGTTGACTGTGGCATCAGCCCCCAAGGCCCGCACCTGCTCCAGCTTGGCATCGCTGGAGGAGATCATGGTGACATGCGCGCCATGAATCTTGGCGAAGGCGAGCGCGAACAGCGCGACCCCGCCTGTGCCCTGGATCAGCACCCGATCCCCGGGGCGCGTCGCGGCATGGATCGCGATGGCGCTCCAGGCCGTCAGCGCCGCGCAAGGCAGCGTGGCCGCTTCCTCATGCGTGAGGTAATCTGGCACACGAACGACACCTTCCTCGGAGAGGCACATGAACTCCGCCATGACACCATCCAGCGGGCCGCCGAGAGCAGTCGCGAAGCGCTCGGCCGAAGGTTCGCCAGAGAACCAGCCCTGAAAATAGGTCGGGCAGACCCGATCACCGACCTTTACCCGCGTGACGCCCTCGCCCAGCCCGACCACCGTGCCGACACCATCGGAAACCGGGATCAGCGGCAATTCGCCGGTTGCCCGGCCATAGCCCCGGAGGGGAACGATTAGGTCGCGCGCATTGAGCGATGCGGCATGCATGGCGAGAAGCACCTGCCCGGCCTGCGGAACCGGCACGGGCCGATCGCCAAGGTTCAGATGGTCGAAGCTCCAGCCGCCATCGATCTGGAATACGCGCATGCGCCGGTTCCTTCCCGCGTTCACAATCGGATTGGTGTGGGATCCCAGCGCCCGAGCCGGTCGAGCAGCATCGCGGTACTGCCATCGGTCAGGGCGGCGATCTGGGCAGCGCCGATATGGCGCGCGAACGGATAGGTTTCACGCAGGCCTTCCGCGCCCATCGCATGCAATAGTGCCGGCAATTCGCGCTGCGCGAGTGTCACGGCATTCACCTTCGCGGCGGCGGCGAGATGGCGGGTCTCGCCGCCAGCCTCGGTGGCGGCGATGGCGGCTTCAACGAGCGACCATGCAGCGGCCAAAGCCGTTGCGCATTCTGCGCGTTTCTCGCGCCAGCTCGGATGCTGGTTCAGGGGTTTCCCGAAGGTCTGGCGCGTTTCGCCATAGGCGTGAACAATGCGCAAGGCCGCCGAAACCATCGCACAGTTCATCGCGGCGACATAAATCCGCGCGCCATTGATCTCTTCGAGAATGGCCTTGAACGCTGTGCCGGCAGGCAGAAGCAGCCGTTCATCCCGCACGAAACAGCGGTTGAGCCGGAAGCCGCCCGTGCCGATGCTCGCTTGCGAGAACGCCGATTCAATCGCGTATCGGGTACAGGCCGGATCGGCGAGATCGACGAGGAACGCCGCGATGCCCGCGGCCCGGCCTTGCCCGGCGCATTGCGCATAGACGATGGAATATCGGGCGTGGCGGCCATTGACGATCCACGTCTTTTCGCCGTCGAGCACCCAGCCGCCATCCACCCTTTCGGCGCGGCATTGCATGGCGGCGGCATCCGAGCCCGCATCGGGTTCGGTCAGGGCTGTGCAGGCGCTCGCATGGCCGTTCAGCAGAGCCGGCAACAGGCGCGTGGCGACCGGAGAAGGCGCGGAGATCGCGATGCGCTTTGCCACGTTATGCGTGTTGACCAGCGCCATCGCGAGACCGAAATCCACGCTGGCGATGATGGCGCAGGCCTCGACCTTCGCCCGAAAGCCGAGCGCCAGCCCGCCGAACGCCGCAGGAACCTCGATCCGCGTGAGGCCGATCCCGGCGGCTTGTGTCAGGATCGCCGGATCAGGCGCCTCCCCGCGCGCCCAAGCGGGAGCATGACGCGCGACGACCTCCCGCGCAAAGACCCGGATATTGGCCAAAAACCGTTCGGTTGTCTCATCCGCCATGCTGGCCTCCTCGCCGGGTCATGCGGGCGAAGGCGCTCTTCGCGATGCCGACAATGCCGATCGGCATGAAGATCGTCGCGAGCACGAGGATCAGCCCGTAGAGGATGAGCCGGAAACTGTCGGCAAAACGCAGGATTTCCGGCAGGAAGACCACGAGGAAAGCCCCGATCACCGGCCCCGCAATGGTGCCGGAGCCGCCGAGGATCACCGCGAGGATCGCATCGAGCGATTGCGCGACGCCGAAGATCTCGGGGTTGATGAAGCCCTGGAAATGCGCGTAGAGCGCGCCGCCGAGGCCGGCATACATCGCGGAAATCACGAAGGCGAATAGCTTGTATTTCCACGCGGAAATGCCGATGGCCGCCACGAAATCCTCATTCTGGCGGATCGCCAGCAGGATCTCCCCCACCCGCGACCGGGCGATGAGAGCGGCCAGCAAGGTCAGCGATGCCGCGAGCGCCAGCGCGAGGTAATAGAAGGCCTCCCGGCTGCCGCCCCACGGTTTGGGGATGTTGGAAATGCCCGCCTCGCCCTTGGTGAGTTCGGAATAGTTCACAAGCACGATCACGATGATCAGGTTGAAGGCCAGCGTGACAATCGCGAAGTAATGGCCCTTCACGCGCAGGCTGGGATAGCCGGTCGCCAGCGCAAACAAGGCCGTGATCAGCGGTGCCAGCATCATGGTGAGCCAGAGCGGCCACTGGAAATTCAGGCCGATCAGCGTGGAGGCATAGGCGCCGATGCCCATGAAGCCGGCCTGCACAATCGACACATAGCCGGTGAAACCCTGAATGAGGTTCTGGCCCTGCGCCACAATCACCCAGATCAGCGCAAGAATGCTGAGATGGAGGTAGTATTTCACTGTGATCAGTTGCGGCAGCATGGCCAGCACGGCGAGGCCCAGCAACCACGGCAGAAGATGCAAGCTCTTGTTCATGGCGCGCGCCCCAGCAAGCCTTGCGGACGGAAGAGCAGCACGAGGATCATTACCACGAAGGCGATAACATCCTTGTAGGCCGAGGAAATGAAGCCGGCGGCGATGGATTCCGTAATGCCCAGCACGGTTCCGCCAAGGATCGCGCCTGGAAAGGAGCCGAGACCGCCGAGAATGAGCACGGCAAAGCCCTTCACCACGAGGCCCTCGCCGATGCCCGGGGCAATCGCGAACAAGGCGCCAACCATGATGCCGGCAGCCACGCCCAACGCGGTGGACATGCTGAACACGATCAGTGGGATGGTCTTGACGTTCACACCCATGAGGATGGCCGCGTCGCGGTTCTCGGCCACGGCGCGGATGGCCTGCCCGGTTTTCGTGCGCTCGACGAAGATCATCATCGCGACAACGAGCAGGATGGCCGCGAGGATCACGTAGAGACGCAATTCCGGCACCGTGATGCCACCAAGGCGGAACACCTTGCTCAGCCCCGTGGGAATGACCACCTGCTCATGGCCGAAAAGCTGTAGATTCAGGCCCTCGACCATCATGGTGAGGCCGAGGGCCACGATGAACGCGTTGATATGGTTGGCATTTCTCACCGGCCGATAGGCGAGGATCTCGACCAGCAAACCGAGCAGGATGCCCGCGAGCAACGCCAGCGGGATCGCCGCCAGCACCGGCAGGCCCTGCGCGGTGACCAGGAAGAAGGTGAGATAGCCGCCAAACATCGAGATCGAGCCATGGGCGAAATGGGCGATCCCGAGAATGCCGAAGACGGTGGTCAGGCCGAGGGCGATCAGCACGTAAACGCCGCCGATCGCCAGACCGTTGATTGTCTGCTGGAGGATTTCGATCAGCATCGGCCTGACCGCTTCGTCAGTTCAGGGTGCTCAGGAACTGAGAATAGGCCTTCGAATCCGACGGCAGATCCTCGACGAACACCCACTGGCCCTTCTGCCACTGGAAGGCACCGTTGGAGGTGTAGGCCTGACCGTTGGAGTCGAACATCTTCCCGTCCACCGGCTGGTACTGCATCACCACCTGCGACGGCACAGGCAGGTTGCGCAGGGCCTTGGCGACCGCTTCGGTGTTGTCGACCGTGCCGGCCGCCTCGATCGCCGCCTTCAGCGCATAGACCTGATCATAGGCGTAGGGCGAGCTGGGGGACGGCGAGGCGTTGAATTTCTTGGTGTAATTCGCGTGATAGGCCACGCCGTTCTTGCTGGCCGAGAGCAAGGTGAGTTCGGTGGGGCGAAGATCCCACACGCCTTCCATCTGCTCCGAGGTGGTCACACGCAGGAACTGCTCCTCGCTGCCACTGGTGAAGCCGTAGCGGGGGATTTTCATGCCCAGCTCAACCGCCTGCCGGTAGACGAAAGCCGCCGGCTCGACATAGCCGACCACGAGGATCGCATCCGGATTGAGACCGCGAATCTTGGTGAGCTGGGGGGTCATGTCGCGATCCTTCAGTGAGAAGACCTCTCGGGCGATGATCTCGCCGCCGGCCTTCTTCAGCTCGCGTTCGACCGAGTCGACATATTGCGCGTAAAATCCGACATCCAGCGCGCCGAGCACCGCGATGCGCTTTTGGCCCTTGCGGGCGATGAAGGTGCCGGCGGCCTGGCCGGTATAATCCGCCGGCGGGCGCGTGCGGACGAGATTGGGGATCTTCTTCGTGGTGATCGAGCGCTCGGCGGCATTGCCGACCAGCATCACGGCCTTTTCGTTGCCGATGAAGGAGGCCACTGCGCTGGTCGAGCCCGAGCAGCAGAAGCCGAGGATATACTTCACGCCATCGCGGTCGATCAGCTTGCGGACGGCATTGGTCGCTTCGGTCGGGTTGGCCTTGTCGTCATAGGCGATGACATCGAGCTTGTAATTGTCCGCGCCGACCTTGATGCCGCCCGCGGCGTTGATCTCCTCGGCGGCCATCTTCACGGCATTGGCCTGCGGCAGGCCATAGACCGCGCCGCCGCCCGTGAGAGCATCGGCCACGCCGATCGTGAGTTTCTTCTCTGCCGCCAACGCCGTTCCGGCGACCAGACTCAAGGCAAGGGCAGCGCAGGCACGCGTAAGCTTGGGATTGGGCATGGTTTCCTCCGTTTTGTTTATTGTCGGTCAGTGACCGAGATAGGCACGCATCACATCCGGGTGGTTCTTGAGGTCTTTTGCGGCGCCTTCCATGACGATCCGCCCGGCTTCAAACAGGTAGGCACGGTCCGCGAGGCCGAGGGCCATCATGGAATTCTGCTCGACCAGCAGGATGGTCACGCCCATCGCCTTGATGCGGGCGAGGGTTTCGAACACGCCGGCGACAATCTTTGGCGCAAGGCCCAGCGAGGGTTCATCGAACAGGCAGATCCGCGGACGGGCCATCAGCGCCCGGGCGATCGCGAGCATCTCCTGCTCGCCGCCGGAGAGCTTCCCCGCCGCCTGGGACTGGCGCTCCCGAAGGATCGGGAACATGTCCATCATGCGGGAGAGATCCGCCTCCTGCTCGGCATCGGTGCGGATATAGGCGCCCATGCGCAGGTTCTGGATCACGCTCATCTGCGGGAAGACCTGCCGGCCCTCGGGGCACATGGTGATGCCGGCGCGGACGATGGCATGGCCGCTGGCGCGGGTGATGTCGCGGCCCTCGAACGTGATGCTCCCGCCCGATGCGGAGACCAGCCCGCAGATCGCCTTGAGGGTGGAGGATTTGCCCGCGCCATTCGCGCCGATCAGCGCCACGCATTCCCCGGCGGCGACGCTCAAGCTCACGCCATGCACCACCTCGATGCCGCTATAGCTCACCCGGAGGTCGCTTACCTCAAGCATGTCAGGCCGCCTCGCCGAGATAGGCATCGATCACAGCGGGGTTAGCGCGGATCTCAGCCGGGGTGCCCTCGGCGATCTTCGCGCCGAAATTCAGCACCACGATGCGGTCGCACAGGGCCATGATCAGCGCCATGTGATGCTCGATGATCACCACCGCGATGCCCCGCTGGCGGATGCCACGGATGAGTTCGGCGAGGTCCTGCCGCTCATGCTCCACGAGCCCCGCCGCCGGTTCATCTACGAGCAGGATCTTCGGACGTGCTGCGAGGGCCGTGGCGATCATCAGGAAGCGCTGCTGCCCGGAAGACAGGCTCGCGACGACGCGCTCCGCCACCGCATGCAGCCCACAGAGCTGCAGGATGTCATCGACCTCCCGGTCGATATCCGCCTGCTCGCGCCGCCATGCGCCGAATGGCAGGATGGAGGCGAAGGAATTGATCTGCCGCACCGTGTGGCAGCCCATCGCCACATGCTGGCGCACCGTGAATTCGGGGAAGACCTTGGCGGTCTGGAAGGTACGGCTCAGGCCCAGGGCCACGCGCTTTGCCTCGGGCAAGGTCTCGACGGCTTGGCCACCAAGCAGGATTGAACCAGCGGTCGGCGGAAATACGCCGGCGAGCACGTTGACCGTGGTAGATTTTCCGGACCCGTTCGGACCGATCAACCCGAGGATTTCACCGGCAGAGACCTCGAACGAGAGATCCCGCACGGCCCGGACCCCGCCGAAACTCTTGGAGAGCTGCTCCACGCGAAGGATTGTATCGGCCATGATGCGCTTCCACCTCGGACGCTTCGGACGGAAGTCTATGCGCGGCTGGCGCGGCAGCGGTATCGCAAAGATTTGCGCTAGATATTCAATTTTTCGATGATACTCTGAGGCCAGAACAGAAGCCGCCAAGGCCGAAAATGGTCCGCATCCGGAATATTAATTCGATTTATGTTTTTGACAGTGTTGCGCGATTTGGCAGCGTGACCAAGGCGGCGCATTTTTGCGGCAGCACGCAAAGCTCGGTGAGCTACCATATCAAGAAACTCGAAGCCGATCTCGGTGTCGCGCTGTTCAGACGCAGCGCGCACGGTCTGGAGCTCACTGAGGAAGGCGCGCGGCTGGCTAGCCATGTCGAAAGCGGCCTGCGCCAGATCGGCCAGGGTATCGAGCAGGTCGCGCAGCGCCATGCGGTGGTGCGGGTGGCGCTCGTGCCGATGTTCGCGAGCCGGTTCGTCTCGGCGCATATCAGCCAGCTCCAGCAATCCTGCCCGGATGTCGAGGTGGTGCTGCTCAACCACAACAATTCCTTCGTCGATGTGCCCGACCCGCGCAGCTTTGCCGATTTCGGCATCCAGTGGGGGCGCGGCGGCTGGCCGAAATTCCACGCGGTAAAGCTGTGGAACGAGCGGCTCGTGGCCGTGTGCAGCCCCGAATACCGGAAGCGTCTCGCCATCGAGCAGCCATCGGATGTGCAGCGCTGCACGCTCCTGCATGTCGATGACAAACGCATGTGGGCGGAATGGATGGAACGATGCGGGGCCAGCCTGCGCCCTGATCAATCGAGCATGATGCTGGAAGACCGACATTTCCAGTTGAGTTCGACCATCAACGGGCTGGGGATTTCACTGTTTGCGGAATGGCTGGTGCAGGGCGAACTGGCCTCGGGCGCGCTGGTCAACCCGTTCGGCCAGTCCTACCCCACAAGCTTCAGCTACCATCTCGTGACGCCAAAAGGCCCGCCGCTGACACCAAGTTCAAAACGGGTCCGGGACTGGTTTCTCCGGCTGGCGGGAGACCGCGCGCGCTAGCGGATGGGCAAGGACGCGCTTGGCGTTCGGAGGCCTGATCGCGACGATCACCCCCAGCGGAACGCCACGGTCTCCACGGCGGCATCCCATAGCCGGATCATGTCGTCGTCGAGCCAGGCCACGGTGATGGAACATCCGGCCATATCCAGCGAGGTCGCGAAGGAGCCGACAGCATGGCGCGCGACCGCAAAACCGTGGCGCTCCAGCCCGGTTCGCGCGGCATGCGACATGGCGTAGAGTTCCATCATCGGCGTGCTGCCAAAGCCGTTCACCAGCAGCAGCACCGGTGCATGGCGCGGCGCGGGCAATTCCCGCAGTATGCAATCGAGCAATTCCTCGGCAATGCCATCCGCGCTCGACAAGGGCGCGCGGCGCACGCCGGCCTCTCCGTGAAGGCCCACGCCGAGTTCGATCTCGTCGGGGCCGAGTTCAAAGGTCGGGCGCCCCACGGCCGGCATCGTGCACGGGTTGAGTGCCACGCCCATGGAGCGGATGCGGGGCAGGACATGCGCGGCAAGCGCCTGCAACGCGTCGATATCCCGCCCCTGCTCGGCGGCGGCCCCCAGCAGCTTCTCGACAATCACGGTGCCGGCCACACCCCGGCGCCCGAAGCTCTGCTGGGATGGCTTGATCGCCACATCATCATCCACGAACACGCGAGCGATGCGCCCGCCGCCCATCTCGGCGGCCAGGTCGGCGGCCATGTCGAAATTCATGACATCGCCTTCGTAGTTCTTCACGATGAGAAGGGTGCCAGCACCCGTATCGACCGCCTGCATCGCCGCGTGAATCTGGCTGGGTGTCGGCGAGGTGAAAATCTGGCCGGGACAGGCGGCATCCAGCATGCCGCGGCCCACAAAGCCGATATGCAGGGGCTCGTGGCCCGCCCCTCCTCCGGAGACGAGCGCCACCTTCCCCGGTTTCAGGATGCGGCGGCGGATGAACCGGAATTCGGGGTCCAGCGCAAGCATATCGGCATGCGCGGCCGCAAAACCCAGAAGGCTCTCTTCCAGGAAAGTCTCGGGGCGATTGATGAGCTTCTTCATCCCTCGCTCTCCCGGTTGTCCGGGTCGCTCTCGTTGGTGCTGGCCGCAAGACCGCCAATGCTGCGGGCGAGATTGTGCAGGATCTCATCGACCTTGCGGTTCAGGGCGGGATTGCCGAGATCGGGCAGTTCCACGACGATCCGCCGCGTCATGCGTGGGGATCGAATCGATTCAAGCTTGCCCGGATGTGCCTCGCGATAGGCTGCGAGGAAGGCCTCGCGCTCGGCTGGCGCGAAATGGCAGATCGTGAAGATCGTCTCGAGATGCTGCGCCGGAATGGGCGTGGGGTAGCTCGCATTGACAATCTGCGAGACGAAACTGCGGTTCTTGCCCAAAGCCTCAGCAAGGCGCTGGCGCGTGCCGGAAGGCCGGTTTTCAATCACCGCCAGCAGGATCTTCTTGTAGGTTTCGATCGGGGTGATCTCGGGATTTACGCGCGTGTCGTTCATGGCCGGTCTCGCATCCCGCAATCGATCTGCCGGATATCGCTCCGGAGCCGGGGCAGAAAGACCGGCGCGACCGAGACGCTCTCGATCCCGATAGCGAGCAGCGCTTCGAGCGTGGCGCGATCCGTCGCGGCATCCCCGCACAGGCTCAGGGGGCGGCGCAGCGCCTGGGCCTCCCGGATGGCATGCTCGATCATGGCCAGCAGGCCGGGATGACGTGGATCGGCCAGCGTGCTGACATGCAGGTCATCGCGGGCGGCGGCGCAGGCGAACTGCGCCAAATCATTGGTCCCGATCGAGTAGAAATCGACCGCAAACTGCCCGGGTGCCATGGCCGCTGCCGGCACTTCCAGCATCATCCCGATAGGGGGAACAACAAAGCGCGTGCCCTCGCCAGCCAGTGCGGCGGCGACCTCGGCAACATGCGCCCGCGCGGCTGCGACCTCGGCGGGAGCGGTGACCATCGGCAGCAGCAGGCGAACCGGTCCCCATGCAGCAGCGCGCAGGATGGCCCTCAACTGGATGCGGAACACATCCGGCCGGGCCAGCGAAAGCCTCAGGCCGCGCAAGCCGAGAAACGGATGGCGTTCGCCCTCGATGGAGTAACCGGCGAGCGGCTTGTCGCCCCCAGCATCGATCGTGCGAAGGGTAACGGGACGGCCCTCGGCCCAATGCAGAAGCTGCGCATAGGCCTCGAATTGCGCGTCCTCATCGTATAGCGCGTGCTCGATAAGAAACTCCGTGCGCACGAGCCCGATGCCATCACACAGCTCGGGCGACAGGCCATCGAGATCCGACAGAGCCGCGACGTTGAGTTCAACCGCGATCCGATGACCATCCCGCGTGAGGGTTGGCCCGGAACCATCATCCACCGTCGCGGCTGGCACCGGGGAGGCCTTGGCCTGCGCGAGGCGAACCGCCGAGGGCGCGGCGACGACGATCCCGGCATCGCCATCCACGAGAACCGGTCCGGACAGATCAGCCCACACCTTGCCCACTCCCACGACCATCGGAATGCCGCGCGCGCGTGCCAGAATGGCGACATGGCTCGCCATGCTTCCGCCGCCCAGCACAATGCCGCTCCCCTGCTGCCAATCCATGCGCAGGAAGAGCGATGGCGTCAAATCCTCCGCGGCGAGAATGCCGCCGGCCTTGAGGGCGAGCGGCGGGCCGGGCTCGGCGCGCAATGCCTGCAACACGGCATCGCGCAAGTCTGCGAGATCATCCGCCCTCGCCCTGAAATGCAGGTCCGGGGCGTCCCGGTAATGCAGGATCTCGCGGGCCATGCCCTCGATCCACGCCTGATCTGCCGGGAGGCCATCCGCGATGCGCGTTTCGGCATGGTGCACCAGTTCGGGGTCCTCCAGCAGGGCGATCTGAAAGCCGAGAATGCCCGCTTCTATACCGGAAAGACGGCCTGAAAGCCGCGTGAGATCCGCTTTCACACGGGCAATTGCTGCGTGCAGCGCCTCGCGCTCCTCACATGCCGGCGCATCCTTGCGCGGCTGTCCTTCCGCCAGCAGCAAGGGCTGGATCATGCCGACAGCGATGCCCGGCGATGCTGACAGCCCCTCGAGGCGGCGCTCCATGGCGCTCAGTCCTCACCGAAATTGCGGCGAATGAGATCGGTGACGGCATTCACTGCCATCACCGCATCCGCACCATGGGCCCGCACGAACAACGTTTCGCCCTGCACGGCCTTGATGCGCATGATTTTCACGAGGCTTTTCGCATCAGTCCATGGACCATCGGCGCTGGTCGAGACCTCGATGCGCGCGCCAAAGCCTTTCGCAAGCTGCGTCAGCTTCACGGATGGGCGCGCGTGCAAACCGACGGCATTGGTCAGCTCGGCGGAATCGCGTGCTTCGCGCAGAAGGGCCGCTTCCTGGCGCATCACCGGCCCGCCATCAGTTCTTCAGCGGCATGGCGCACGACTTCGAGGGGTGAACCACCCGAGCTTTCCGTCGCCGCCATGATCGCGCCTTCGACAATCGGGGCATTGCAGATGACGATGCGGTCGCGCTGGGTCGCCGGCATGCGTTCGATGGCCATCTCGCTGTTCGTTTCCGCCCCGCCGAGATCCACGAGCACGACAACCCCGGCTTCCGACCACGCGCGCTGGAGGGCGGCGTGGATCAGTTCGACATGCGTGCCGAGACCGCCTTCGGGATTTCCTCCCACCGCAGCCAGTGGCAGAGCATCCCCCACCATCTGCCGCACCATATCGGCCGTGCCTTCCGCCACCTTGATGGAATGCGAGACAATCACGACCCCGACCTTGGGCTCACCCGACATCACTTTTCCTCACACAAGACGCGGCCGACAACACCCAGAACGAGGCTGGCGGAACGCGCGCCGGGATCGACATGACCAATGGAGCGCTCGCCGAGAAAAGCGGCCCGCCCCCGCAGAGCGCGCATGGGACGGGTTTCTTCCGCGGCATCTTCGGCAATCCGCGCGAGTTGGGCAACGGCCTCGCCGCCCTTTTCGACCAGAATGGCATGAACCGGCACGAAAACATCGAGCAGGGTCTTCTGCCCGGCCTCCGACCGGCCACGACGTTTCACATCCTCGATGGCCTGCCCGAAGGCAATCACCCAATCCTGCAAAGTCCGGGCATGGCCGGCATATCGGCCGAGCGATAGCAGCAATGTGCCATAAAGCGGGCCCGCCGCCCCGCCGATGCAATTGACGAGCCTGTGACCGATGGCATCGAGCGCCAGAGCGGGCGAGAGTTCGGCCATGGCCTCCGCATCCCGGAGCACGGCCTCGAATCCCCGGCGCATGTTCACGCCGTGGTCGCCATCACCGATGGCCTGATCCAGCCGGGTGAGTTCGTCCTCATGGGCGATCATCGTTCGCGCGACCGAAACGATCAGCGCCAATCTGCCTTCACGATCCATGGCCATCTCTTGCGAGGCCCGCGCCCCGTTCGCCCGCAGGCAGCAGAACGGCATGCGGGCATTCTCTGCAAGGGGGTGACGGGCGGTTGCATCACATCACAACGCTTCAATCGCCTCGAACACCGCCGCAACCGCCATCGCGCCGGGATCGGGCGCGCCGGCCAGATCCTGCGCCGCGAGATAGGAGGAGCGCCCCGCGCGGGCTTTCTGCATCATGCGGGTGCACTCCGCGCCGATCCGCGCGGCTCGGCTGGCCGCGACGAGGCCTCCCTCCTCCAGCGCCGCAAGTGCCGGCGCCAGAGCATCGATCAGGGTGCGGTCACCCGGCACGGCACCGCCATAGAACATCACCCGGTCGAGCCCTGACCGCAAGGCGGGCGCGACAGCGAGACCGGATTGCAAGGCCGCCGCCGTGGCCGTGAAGAAGATCGACATCAGCACACCGCTGGAACCGCCCATGCTGGTCGCCAGCGCGCGGCCAATCGCGGAAGCCGTGCCCGCCGGATCCTCCAGCGGATAGTCGGCAAAGCCATCGAGAACGCTGCGTGCCCCGGTCGCGAGCGTGGAGCCGGTATCCCCGTCGCCCACCCGGGCATCCAGTGCGTTCAGTTCGGCCTCCACCGAAATGAGCCGCTCGCAGGCGAGACGCAGCAGGCGCTCGGTCGGCGCATGCGGACGGGCGGGTTTCAGCGTCCCATCCGGTGGCGCGAGCGCCATGGGCCGGACGACAATCTCGCCCCGGGGCGTCACACCCGGCCAGGCCGGCGCATCGACCGGTGCGATCAGGGCCGCCTCGCGCGCCGGATTCAGCGCGAGAAGCGAAATCGAGAAGCCGTTCATGTTCAGCGCCGTCATCAGCGGTGCCGGGCCGATCACCAGCGTGATGCGCGACGCCAGCGGTGATTGCAGCACCTGCCGGGCGATCAACGCCATTTCGAGCGGTGGCACGGCCCCGAGATTGTTGAGCATCACCGCGAAGGAGCCCGAGGCGGGCAAGGCCTTCTGCAGGCGCGCCAGCATGGTTTCCACGAGTTGGGCGGCGCTGGCCATCGTGAAGCGTTCGATGCCAGGCTCGCCATGAATTCCGAGGCCGAGCTCGCCCTCCCCCGGCGCGAGCCGCTCATGGAAGATCTGGCCGGGAATGGAGCAGGACGACAGCGAGGCACCCATGGAGAGGCTGGCCCCGGCTGCCGCGCCGGCTTCCGCCGCGACCGTCGCGAGATCGGCACCGGTTTCAGCGCAATGTCCTGCGATCTTGTGCACGAAGAGCGTGCCCGCCACGCCGCGCGGGCGCGGATTATCCGGGATCGCGATATCATCCGCCACGATCGCCATCTCGACGCGGTAGCCCTCGGCGCGGGCGCGCTCGGCGGCGAGACCGAAATTCAGGCGATCACCCGTGTAGTTCTTGACGATCAGCAGGCAGCCGGCCTCGCCCGTGACGGCGCGGATGGCCGCGAGCACGGCATCCACGCTGGGCGAGGCGAAAATCTCGCCGGAAACAGCAGCCGTCAGCATGCCGCGCCCCACGAAGCCTGCATGGGAGGGCTCATGCCCTGCCCCGCCGCCGGAAATCACCGCGACTTTCGATTTGTCCCAATCGGCGCGGCAAATCACCTTGATGCTGGGATAGCCATCGAGCCGGGCCAGTTGTCCGGGCGCGCGGGTCAGCAGCAGGCCATCCAGCGCCTCGGTGACGATGGTCTCGCGCGTGTTGAAGAAGTGGGTCATGGTCACACAACCTTGAGCAGGGAAAGGCAGGGCATCAGACGATGCGAAGGCCTTCCCGATTGAAGAACAACGGGTTTTCGAGGCGAAGATCGATCGTCTCGCCTGCATCGAGGGGCAGAGCGGGGTCCGCGAGCATCACGAGGTCATGCTGCCCCACGGCGAGGTGCAGATGGTTCTGGTCCCCCAGATGCTCGATGCGCTTGACCTTGGCCGAGATGTCGCCGTCGACAGTGGCGCGCAATTTCGAGCGGCGGTGCAATTGCATATGCTCGGTGCGCAGCCCGACCAGCGCCGCATCGAACGGCGCATTCCACTCGCCCAGCAGCGCGCGCGGCACGAGATTGATCGCCGGCTGCCCCAGCCGTCCAGCCACATAGGCGCTGACCGGGTTCTCGTAGATCTCGCGCGGCGTGCCCACCTGCACGAGGCGACCGTTATCGAGCACGCCGATCCGGTCGGCCATAGTCATGGCCTCCATCTGGTCATGGGTGACGTAGAGGATGGTGGTGCGCAATTCCTGCTGGATGCGCTTCAGTTCCACACGCAGATCCGAACGCAGCTTCGCATCGAGCGAGGACAGCGGCTCATCCATCAGCGCGATGGCCGGGCGGCGCACCAGCGCCCGACCGATCGCCACGCGCTGCATCTGCCCGCCCGAAAGCTGGGTCGCCTTGTTGCCGAGCTTCGTGTCGATGCGCAGCATCCGCGCCACATCCGTCACGATGCGGCGGATCTCCCCCTCCGGTGTGCGGCGGGTGGGCGCGCGCAGGGGAAAAGCGAGGTTCTCGAACACAGTGAGATGCGGATAAAGCGAATATTGCTGGAAGACGAAGGTCACATCGCGCGCTGCCGGCGGTTCCAACGTCACATCGCGACCGCCGATGAAGGCGCGGCCCGCATCCGGTATTTCCAGCCCGGCGACGAGCCGCAGCGTGGTCGTTTTCCCCACACCTGTGGGGCCAAGCAGGGCCACGAACTCGCCATCGGCGATGGAGAGAGACAGGTCCTTCACCGCCTCTGTCGCTCCGAAGGCCTTGCTCACATTCTGGAGAACGACATCAGCCATGCCGGCCTCCTGTCAGCGTGACATCATGAAGGGCGGAGGCGAGCACCTTCCCGGTGCCCCCGCGGAAGAGCGAGAGGCGCTCGGGTGCGAAAGCGATGCCGACATTCTCGCCCATGCGGGCCGGAATGGCGGAGGAGATGCGGGCCTTCACGGTGGCGCGCGCGGTGCGGATCGTGACGATCTGCATCGTGCCGAGATATTCCGTGCCGAAAACCTCGCCGCGCAGGGCACCGGCTTCAGTGAGCTGCACATTCTCCGGGCGCACGCCCAGCACCAGTTCGCTGTCATCCGAGGCTTCGCGCAGGGCGGGCATCGCGATGCGCGCGCCATCCATCGTTACGGTCGTGTCACCCGGCGCAACCTGCCCCTGGAAGGGCAGCAGGTTCATGGGCGGCGAGCCGATGAAATCCGCCACGAACATGGAGGCAGGGCGATCATAGATCTCCTGCGGCGAACCCAGTTGCTCGATCCGTCCCTCGTTCATCACGGCGATGACATCGGCCATGGACATGGCTTCGAGCTGGTCATGCGTCACGTAGACGGTCGTGGCGCCGAGCCGGTCATGCAGGTTGCGCAGATCCGTGCACATGATTTGGCGGAACTCGGCGTCGAGCGCACCCAGCGGCTCATCCATCATGAAAGCCTTGGGCTCCCGCACGATGGCGCGGCCCAACGCCACGCGCTGGCGATCACCGCTCGAAAGACCCGAGACGGATTTGTCGAGAAGATGCGTGATGCGCAAGGTGCGTGCGGCTTCCTCGACACGACGGCGGATTTCATCGCGCCCCACGCCCATGGAGACGAGCGGAAAGGCGATGTTCTTCCGCACGTTCATGTGCGGATAGAGCGCGAAAAGCTGGAATACCATGGCGATGTCGCGCTCGCGCGCCCGCTTGAAGGTCACGTCCTCGCCATCGAGCAGGATGGAGCCGGAAGAGGGCAGTTCGAGGCCCGCGACCATGCGGAGCGTCGTGGTTTTCCCGCAGCCCGAGGGGCCGAGGAGGCAGAAGAATTCGCCATCCTTCACGGTGAAATTCGCGCCTTTCACGGCGGTGAATTCCCCGAAGGATTTCATCAGGTTCTGGACCCGGATCTCGGCCATGGCTCACTCCGGAAATTTCGAGACGATCGTGAACATCACGACGCCCGCGAGCGTGGTGATGAACGACCAGGTGAAGAGCGCCATCACGAAGGGCTGGAGCATCATCAGCACGCCGGCGGCGATCAGCGCGGTCGCGAGGTTTTCCATCGGTCCACGACGGAGAAGCTTCGGCCATTGGGTTTTGTTCGAGTTCGCCATGGTCATTTCCTCACGGCTCCGAAGGTGATGCCGCGCAAGAGGTGCTGGCGCAGCAGCACGGTGAAAACGAGGATCGGCACGAGGAAGAGCACGGTGCCGGCAGCGACGGCCGGCCAATCCTGCCCGCCCTCTCCGATGATGATCGGGATGAAAGGGGGAGCCGTCTGCGCCGCACCGGATGTGAGGAGCACCGCGAAGGCATATTCGTTCCAGGCGAAGATCAGGCAGAAGATCGCGGTGGCAACGATGCCGGTCACGGCCTGCGGCAGCACAACCTTCCGGAAAGCCTGAAGTCGCGTGTAGCCGTCGATCATCGCGGCTTCCTCGTATTCACGCGGAATTTCGTCGATGAAACCCTTCAGCAGCCACACTGCGAGGCTCACATTCACCGAGGTGTAGAGCAGGATCATCCCGAGGCGCGTGTCCGAGAGGCCCAGCTCGCGGTACATGAGGTAGATCGGGATCGCGACGGCGATGGGCGGCATCATGCGCGTCGAGAGGATGAAGAACAGCAGGTCATCCTTTAGCGGCACCTTGAAGCGCGAGAAGGCATAGGCCGCCGCCGTTCCCAGCGCGATCGACAGGAAGGTCGAGCCAAACGCAATGATCAGCGAATTGATGTAGCGTGGCACGTAATTCGACGGCCCGACCACCACCATGCCGCGCGACCGGGCAATGCTTTCGCATGCGCCCTGCGGCGCGGGCAGCGACTGGATATATTCCGTCGTCTGCCGCGAACGCGTCGAGAAGAGGTTGCAATAGCCCTCGATCGACGGCTGGAAATCCACATACGGGATCACCTTTGGTGGATACGAGATGGAGTCGGTCGAAGACTTGACGCTGGTGAGCCCGATCCAAACCAGAGGCACCAGCGAGATCACGGCATAGAGCGCCACGAGGCAGCTCGCGATGAGCTTGGCATAGCCCGAGGGCTCGACCACGGAATGAGCGGAATTGGCGGCACTCATCGCGCTTTCACCTTGTTGAGGGTCTTCACGTAGATGTTCGCGAGGCCAAACACCGCGACGAACAGGATGATGGCGAAGGCGGAGGAATAGCCGGTGCGCCAGGCTTCGAAGGCCGCGCGCTTCAGCGTGATGGAAGCGAGTTCGGTGGTGGAGCCGGGCCCGCCTGCCGTGAGCAGGTTCACCATGTCGAACATCTTGAAGTTCTCGATGCCGCGGAACAAAATCGCGAGCATGATGAAGGGCATGCACATCGGCAGCGTGATCGAGACGAATTGCCGGATGTTCGAGGCGCGATCGACCTCGGCCGCCTCATAGATGTAGTCGGGGATGGAACGCAGACCCGCAAGGCAGATCAGCATCACGTAGGGCGTCCACATCCAGGTATCGACGATGATGATCGCCCAGGGGCTGAGCGTCACGTCGCCCAGCATCTGGAAGGAGCCCGGCGCGATGCCGCCGAAGAAACCCACGACATAATTGAAGAGGCCGATCTGCGGCTGATAGAGGAAGGTCCAGAAATTCCCGACCACCGCCGGCGAGAGCATCATCGGCACGAGGATGAGCGTGGTCCAGAAGCCGTGCCCCCGGAATTTCCGGTCCACGAGATAGGCGAGGCCGAAACCGATCACGGTCTGCAAGGCAATCGTCCAGAAGACGAAATGCGCGGTAGCCTGCATCCTCAGCCAGATATCCGGATCGGTGAGGATTGCGACGTAATGGTCGAAACCGACATTCCATAACGGCGCATTCGGCCGGTTCGCGCGGTAATTCGTGAAGGACAGAAAGATCGTCCAGAGCAGCGGAAACAGGTTGATGGCGAGAAGCAGCGCCATGGTCGGTCCGATGAAGAGCCAGGCGATGGCCCGATCGGAGAGTCCCGTCTGAACGCGGGGAAGCGAGGCCCTCTGGTGGCCTTCCGGCAAGGAAACAAGCCCTGCGGGATCGGTGTGGCTGGTCATGGCGCACTCGTCGAACAAGGGAGGAAGGGTGTCGGCCGGCCCGGAGGCCGACCGACGATCACGCTCCGGATGCGGGAGGAAACCGGAGCGATGAGGGGCAATCAGTTCTTGCCGTCTTCCTTGAAAACCTTCGTCCAATCCTGCACGAGGCTGTCGAGCGCCTCCTTCGCAGTGCCCTTGTCGGCCACCACGTAATCATGCAGGCGGCGCTGGGTGGCCTGCAGAAGCTGGGCGTAGGAGGGCTCCTGCCAGAAGTCCTTCACATTGCCCATGGCCTTGAGGAAATCGGCCGCAAACGGCGCGGTATTCGGGAAATTCGGGTCGTTCAGCACGGATTTGTGGCAGGAATATCCGCCGAGCGACCACCACTTCTTCTGCACTTCGGCATCGGCGAACCACTTGATGTAGGCCAGCGCCTCGGCCTGGTTCGCGGAATAGCTGACCACGGAAATGCCCTGCCCGCCCAACGTGGAACCTTCGGTTTTCTGCGACGGGTTCACGAAGAAGCCGATGCGATCACCCCCGACAGCCGGATCCTTGAACAGGCCCGGGAAGAAGGCGAACCAGTTCATCTGCATCGCGACCTGACCGGATTTGAACGCATCCAGCCCTTCCTGCATGTAGCCGTTGGTGTAGCCCGGCGGCGTGCAGCACTTGAACAAAGCCTTGTAGGCCTCCAGCCCAGCGATCGCATCCAGCGAGTTCACGAAACCCTGCATCTGGTAGGGGCGCGTGGGGTTCTCGTAGCGGAAGCCATGGGCATAAAGCGCCGAAGTCGCGCCCATCGTGATGCCCTCGGAGCCGCGCTCGGTCGGGATGGCGACGCCGAAGACCTTCTTGCCGTCGATATCACGGCCCTGGAAGAACTGGGCCACCTCCTGCAACTCGGTCCAGGTCTTGGGCGGCGCGAGATCGCGGCCGTGCTTCTTCCGGAATTCCGCCTGAAGGTCGGCACGGCCGAACCAGTCCTTGCGATAGGTCCAGCCCATCGCGTCGCCCATCGCCGGCAGGGCGTAGTAATTCTGGGTCCCCTTCGGCCAGGTCGAGTAGGCATCAACCGTCGTGGGGAGGAAATCGCCGATCTTGATGCCTTCCTTCGCGAAGAAATCGTTGAGCTTCACATAGTGCTTGTTCTCGGCCGAACCGCCGATCCACTGGCTGTCACCGATCATCAGATCGCAGAGCTTGCCCTTGGAATTCAGCTCGTTGAGCATGCGATCGGCGAAATTCGGCCACGGCACGAATTCGAACTTCATGGCGATGCCGGTCTTGGCGGTGAAGTCCTTGGACAACTCGACCAGCGCATTCGCGGGATCCCACGCCGCCCAGCAGAGGGTAATGCTCTTGCCTTGCGCGGAGGCTGGCGCCGCTCCGAGCAGCGCGCTGGCCGCGATCCCCATGGCAAGGGTGAATCTCTTTTTCATAGGCTTGGACCTCCTCGGTAAACCGGCCTCGCCGCAGGCTGCGGCCGATCCGGTGCTGGGACTTGACTGCGTTTCCGCCCCGAACCAGGCGCCTTGTGATCGAGGCCTTTGTTCAGTGAAATGTTCACTAACATAACATGACTAAACATTGCAACACCCGATTTCACGACAAACGGGTGCAGGCGAATGCGACTGCATGCATGGGAAATTCCCATTAAACAGAATTAAATGCAGGGTTTTTACGGATATTGATGAACTTCAGTCCCAGGGCTGCCACCAGAAAACTGAACATATGACTCAACAAAATTCCGACTAAATATGTTGACTGAACACGCGCTCGTGCTCTGCATTCGCATGGCGAGCAGCGGGCCCGTGCATCGCGCGACGGACTGAGACCGGGCGTCAGACACACCGGATATCGCCGCGAAAAGCGCCCTGCCCGCCCGAATTCCGAGGGTGAATGAGCGGGCTGAACCGGACGGAAGGAAGCCCTCGCCCCTTGACGCAGCCATGAGGCGCATGGTGCTGCTGGCGCGAGCCTTCTGGCCCTGCCCTCTCTCCCGGAGTCCCCGCCATGACGTTTTCCCGCCGCGATGTCGAAGTGCTCGATGCCATCCTGCGCGAGGCAGCGCTGAAGGAGGTGATGCCGCGCTTCCGCAGGCTGGGCGATGGCGATATCCGCACGAAAACCTCCGCGACGGATCTCGTCACCGAGGCGGATGAGGCGGCAGAGCGGGTCATAACGGCAGGGCTCGAAAAGGCCCTGCCCGGCTGTCTGGTCGTGGGGGAAGAAGCGGCAACCGCTGATCCCGGTCTGATCAACGCCATGGCCGGCGCGGACCTCGCGGTGGTTGTTGACCCCATCGACGGCACGCTGAACTACGCCTCGGGCATGCCGCTCTTCTGCGTGATGGCGGCGGTGATCATCCGGGGCGAGACGGTCGGAGCCGTTATCCATGATCCGGTGACCGGCTCCAGCCAGATGGCCCTCGCAGGCGAAGGTGCGTGGTGCGAGGAGGCCGACGGGCGCAGCCTGCCGCTGCGCGTGGCACAAGGCGGGCGGGCGCTCGCAGAGATGAGCGGGATGGTCTCGTGGAAATACATGCGGGAGCCGTTGCGCAGCGTGATCTCCGCCCGCTTTCCCGCTGCGGCGGATGTGTCATCCCTGCGCTGTTGCGGTCACGAATATCGGCTTTCGGCCAGCGGCATGACCGATTTCCTCGTCTATGGGAACATGATGCCGTGGGATCACGCGGCGGGCCTGCTCATCCATCGCGAGGCAGGAGGCTATGCCGCGCTCTTCGATGGTTCGCCCTACCGGCCTGCCACCCGCGCGCCGCACGGCGTGATTGTGGTGCCCGACCAGTCAGCTTTTCAGGCGATCCGGGATGCGTTCGTCACGCCAGGCGGGATCGCAGGCGCGTGATAGTAATCCGGCAAACTAACGGTCTTGAACCTGTCATCGGAATCCGCTTTAAAATGTGGAGATGACAAAAACGGTCGCTTGAAACGACCGACGGGGAAGCAGCGAAACCGAAGCAGGTGACGCTGGAATGAGGCGGAAGATATGGCTGCCGTTGAATTGCGGGGCGTCACCAAGGCCTGGGGCGAAACGCGCGCGGTCGACAACATCAGCTTTCGCGTTGAACCCGGCCATCTCGTTGCTTTGCTTGGCCCTTCTGGCTGTGGAAAATCCACAACTTTGCGGCTGATCGCCGGGCTTGAGGAAGCCAGCGACGGGGTGATCCGCATCGCCGACCGCGATGTCACGCATGCGCCGCCGGCGGGCCGGGGCATCGCCATGGTTTTCCAGAATTATGCGCTGTTTCCGCATCTGACTGTTGCCGAGAACATCATCTTCGGCCTGCGGGTGCGTGCGCTCGACAAGGCGGAGCGTGATGCCCGCCTGAAGGAAGCGGCGACAATCCTCGGCCTCGGAAAGCTGCTGGATCGCAAGCCGTCGCAATTGTCCGGCGGCCAGCAGCAGCGCGTGGCGCTCGGTCGCGCCATCGTGGCGCGGGCCCCGGTCTGCCTGATGGATGAGCCGCTTTCGAACCTCGATGCCCAGTTGCGCGTGGAAATGCGCCGGGAAATCCGCGATCTCCAGCGGCGGCTCGGGATCACCATGGTCTATGTCACGCATGATCAGGTCGAGGCCATGACCATGGCCGATCAGGTGATCCTGATGCGTGAGGGGAAAATCGAGCAGGATGGCTCGCCCGCCGACCTCTACGAGCGCCCGGAGACCATTTTCGTCGCCCGCTTCGTGGGCGCGCCACCGATGAACGTGACCCCGCTCGCGGGGCTTGCAGGCGCGGAGGCGGCATGGCCCGCCCCGCCGGACGGCCTGCCGCGCGAGCGCGCTGCACTCGGTGTGCGCGCCGAGCATCTCGATATCGTGGAAGGTGGATTGCCTGCCGATATCGTCGCTGTTGAATATCTCGGCGGAGAGACACTCGTCGAGGCGAGCCTCGGGTCTCATCGTGTCATCGCACGACGTCCGGGCAAGATTGCCGCGCGACAGGGCGAGCGCATCGGGCTGCATGTGCCCGAAGGGGCAGCACACTGGTTTGATATGTCGAACGGCCGGCGCTTGTCTGGCCCGGCATAAAGCAATGAACAGGCCTCGCAGGAAAGCGTTGGCCAATCGAACGGGGAGGTTGACATGACGAAGCGTGGTGAGACGAGCCGGCGCGAAGTGCTGGCGGGTGGCATGGCTCTGGCCGGCATGGCGGCCGCCGGGCCGGCAATGGCGCAGGCCCAGGCTCAGGAGGTGTCGTTTTTCTATCCCGTCGCGGTGGGTGGCCCGATCACCAAGCTGATCGACACCTATGCTGCTGATTTCGAGAAGGAAAATCCGAACATCAAGGTTCGTCCGATCTATGCGGGCAGCTATCAGGAGACGATCGTCAAGGCGCTGACCGCCCACAAGAGTGGCACCCCGCCGGTGACGTCGGTTCTGCTCTCGACGGACATGTTCACGCTTATCGATGAGGATGCCATTATCCCCTTCGATGAATTTATCCGCACCGATGCGGATCGCGAGTGGCTGAAGAGCTTCTTCCCCGCCTTCATGGAAAACAGCCAGACCGGCGGCAAGACCTGGGGTATCCCCTTCCAGCGCTCCACCGTGGTGCTCTACTGGAACAAGGAGATGTTCCGTGAGGCCGGTCTCGACCCCGAAAAGGCCCCGCAAAACTGGGCCGAGCAGGTGGAATTCGCGCAAAAACTGACCAAGCGCGATGCCTCGGGTGCTGTAACGCAGTGGGGCATCCAGATCCCCTCCTCCGGCTTCCCGTACTGGCTGTTCCAGGGGCTTTCAACGCAAGCCGGCTCGATTCTTGCGAATTCGGCGGGTGACCGCACCGATTTCTCCAACCCTGCCGTGCTGGAAGCGCTGCAATACTGGATCGACCTCGCGCAGAAGCATAAGGTTCACCCCACGGGCATCGTGGAATGGGGCACCACCCCGCGCGACTTCTTCGAGCGCAAGGTCGCCATGATGTGGACGACCACCGGCAACCTCACCAATGTGCGATCCAACGCGAAATTCCCCTTCGGCGTGGCCATGCTGCCAGCAGGCAAGCGCCGGGGCAGCCCCACGGGCGGCGGCAATTTCTACATCTCCAAAAAAGCCACGCGCGCGCAGCAGGAAGCCGCCTTCCGCTTCATCCGCTGGATCACCACGCCCGAGCGCGCGGCCCAGTGGGGCATCGATACCGGCTATGTCGCGGTCTCGCCGGCGGCTTATGAAACGGCGGCGATGAAGGCTTATGCGAAGGATTTCCCGGCCGCACTGGTTGCGCGCGACCAGCTTCCGCATGCCGTGGCGGAATTCTCCACGCATGAGAACCAGCGTGTGACCAAGGCTCTGAATGACGGCTTGCAGGCCGCCCTTCTCGGCACGAAACCCCCGGCGCAGGCCCTCGCGGAGGCGCAGGCCGAGGCCGAGCGCATCCTGCGGCCCTATCGCTGAACGTCAGGGCCACGGGATGACCGCCTATCAACGCGCGACGGTGCATGGCTGGCTGCTTCTGCTGCCGGCCATGAGCTGCCTCGCGTTGTTCACCCACTGGCCAGCTGTCGCGTCGATCATCGACAGCTTCTACTCGACACCACGGCCGCGACGCCCGTCGCGGTTCATCGGACTCGACAATTACGAGGCGATGATCGCCGACCCGATCTTCTGGCGGGCGCTCGTCAACAATTTCTGGTTCGCCGTCGGCACCATTCCGCTCTCGATCGGGCTCGCCATCCTGATGGCGATCTGGGTGAATGACCGCATCAAGGGCCAGTCCCTAGTGCGGATGGCCTATTTCACACCCACGATCCTGCCGATGATCGCGGTTGCGAATATCTGGCTGTTCTTCTTCACGCCCCAATATGGGCTGATCGAGCAGGTGGTGCAGCTCTTCGGCGGCAACGCCACGAACTGGCTCGGTTCCGGAGATACCGCGCTCTTCGCGGTCATCGTGGTGGCTGTCTGGAAGGAAGCGGGCTTCTTCATGATCTTCTACCTCGCTGCGTTACAGGGGATATCGCCGAGCCTCGGCGAGGCCGCGGCGATCGAGGGGGCCTCCCGCTGGTATTATTTCCGGCGCGTGCTCTTCCCGTTGCTGATGCCGACGACCTTGTTCGTGCTGATCAACGCGATGATCAACGCCTTCCGCATGGTCGACCATATTGTCGTGATGACCAAGGGCGGGCCGGATAACGCGACCATTCTCCTGCTGTATTACATCTATCAGGTCGGGTTCAGCTTCTGGGATACAGCCTATGCCGCGACGCTGACCTGCGTGCTGCTGGCGCTGCTCGCGATCATCGCTTTTGTGCAATATGGCTGGCTCGAGCGACGGATCCACTACAGATGAGCGCTGCCCCCAAACCCGGAGCGGCCACCACGAGGCCCGATCCCTATGCGCCGCGCGGGCTTTCCCTGACGCTCGAATCCGTCGGGGCGATCCTGCTCGCGATCCTGTGGGTGCTGCCCCTCGCCTATGCGGTGTGGGCGGCGATCCACCCCTCCGAATACACCACGCGCTTCGAGCTTTTCGCGCCGCTGACTCTCGACAACTTCACCCGCGCCTGGGCCGCCGCACCCTTTGCGCGGTATTTCATGAATACCTTCATACTGGTCACCTTCATCCTCGCCTTCCAGCTCGTGCTGGGCACGCTGGCGGCCTATGCGCTGGCGCGGCAGGATTTCTGGGGACGGGATGTCGCCTTCGCGCTGATCCTCGCGCAGCTGATGATCATGCCGGATGCGCTGATCGTCGAGAATTACCGCACGATGACGCGGCTGGGGCTGGTGGATACCATCCCGGCCATCGCCCTGCCCTACATTGCCTCGGCCTTCGGCATCTTCCTCCTGCGGCAAACGTTCAAAACGGTACCGAAGGAGCTGGATGACGCCGCGCGCGTGGAGGGTGCAAGCCCGCTTCAGGTGCTGATGAAGGTCTATGTGCCGCTCGCCCGGCCCACCTATATCGCCTATGGCCTCGTTTCGATAAGCTATCACTGGAACAACTTCCTCTGGCCGCTGATCATTACGAATTCGGTGGAATCGCGGCCGCTCACGGTCGGCTTGCAGATCTTCTCCTCGCCGGATCAGGGCGTGGACTGGGCCGTGATCTGCGCGGCGACGCTGATGACCTCGGCCCCCTTGCTAATCGCCTTCCTGATCTTCCAGCGCCAGTTCGTGCAGAGTTTCATGCGCGCGGGCATCCGCTGAACCATCCTGCAGGGAAAAGCAGATGAATCTCATCACGTGGAACGTGCAATGGTGCCTTGGCGCGGATGGTGTGCTCGATCCCGCGCGCATCGTGGCGCATGCCCGCGCCATGGCGGATTTCGACGTGCTCTGCCTTCAGGAGGTGGCGGATAACTTCCCCGAACTGAACGAGGCGCCCGAGGGCAACCAGTTTTGCCGTTTCGCAGAGCTTCTTCCCGGCTTTCAGGCCATCGAGGGCGTGGCTCTGGAGACGCGCGACGCCGAGGGGCGGCCGAAGCGCTTCGGCAACATGATCCTCACCCGCTTGCCGGTCATCCAGGTTTTGCGCCACACCCTGCCCTGGGGCGCGCGGGAGAACCGCAACATGCCGCGCGGCCTGCTGGAGGTGATCATCGAGGGGCCTT
>JALOTF010000134.1 GCA_025458025.1 Beijerinckiaceae bacterium
CCTGATGGGCGTGCAGGCGCTCGGCCTCGGCATCGGCACCTATCTCGCGGAAACCGGCGTGAAGCAGCGCGTGGTGGTCGGGCATGATTTCCGCAGCTATTCGGTTGCAATCAAGCTGGCGCTTGTTGCGGGGCTGATGGGTTCGGGCTGCGAGGTGGTGGATATCGGCCTCGCCATGTCGCCGATGGCCTATTTCGCGCAATTCGCGCTCGATGTGCCCGCGGTGGCGATGGTCACCGCCTCGCACAACGACAATGGCTGGACCGGCGTGAAGATGGGCTCTAACCGCCCGGTGACCTTCGGCCCGACCGAGATCAACCGCATCAAGGAGATCGTGCTCAACGCGCATTATCGCTTCGGGCAGGGCTCCTATGAATTCGTCGAGAACTTCTTCCAGAACCACTATTTCAAGGAACTGGCGGATCGTCCGAAGCTGAAGCGGAAACTCAAGGTGATCTGCGCCTGCGGCAACGGCACGGCCGGTGCCTTCGCCCCGCAGGTGCTGGAGGCTTTGGGCGCGGAAGTCATCCGCCTCGATTGCGATCTCGATCACACCTTCCCGCGCTATAATCCTAATCCTGAGGACATGGAGATGCTCCATGCCATGGCCCATGCCGTGAAGGAGCATGGCGCGGATGTAGCGCTTGGCTTTGACGGCGATGGCGATCGTTGCGGCGTGGTTGATAACGAGGGCAACGAGATTTTCGCCGATAAGATCGGCGTGATGCTCGCGCGCGACCTGGCCGCCCTGAACCCCAACGCGCTTTTCGTGGCCGATGTGAAATCAACCGGCCTTTTCGCGACCGACCCGGAATTGCAGCGCCTCGGTGCCAAGACCGATTACTGGAAAACCGGCCATTCCTACATCAAGAAGCGCGTGGCGGAGCTTGGTGCGCTCGCGGGCTTTGAAAAGAGCGGTCACTTCTTCTTCAACCCGCCCGTGGGTCGCGGCTATGACGACGGCCTCGTAACCGCGATTGCCGTGCTCGACATGCTCGACCGCAACCCCGGCAAGTCCATGGCCGATCTCTATCGTGCTCTGCCGAAAACCTGGGCCACGCCCACCATGGCGCCGCATTGCGACGACGAAACCAAATATGGCATCGTCGAGAAGGTCGTGGCGCGCATCCAGGCGATGCACAAGGCCGGTGCCTCCGTGGGCGGCCATCCGATCCGCGATGTTGTGACCGTGAACGGCGTCCGCGTGACGGTGGAAGACGGCACCTGGGGTCTCATTCGCGCGTCATCGAACAAGCCGGAACTCGTGGTGGTGATCGAGAGCCCGGTTTCGGAAGCGCGCATGCGCGAGATGTTCAAGGCGATGGATGCCATTTTGCGCGAGCACCCGGAAGTCGGCGCCTATAACCAGACGATCTGACGGAGCCTTTGATGTCGAAGCCGCCGGTGATCCGCCCCGTCATACTTTGCGGCGGCTCCGGCACGCGGCTCTGGCCTCTTTCGCGCGAGGCGTTTCCAAAGCAGTTCGCGCCGATCATCGGCAAGCGTTCCACGTTTCAGGACACCCTCCTGCGCGTGCAGGATCCGGCTGTTTTCGGCAAGCCGTTGATCATCACCAACAAGGCGCACCGCTTCATGGTGGAGCGGCAACTCGCGGAAATCGGCATCGCGGCGGATATCCTGCTTGAGCCGATGGCGCGGGATTCCGGCCCTGCGATCCTCGCAGCCTCGGTTTATCTCCGGCGCGAGAGTCCAGATGCCCTTGCGCTGATGCTAGCGGCCGATCATCTCGTGCTGAAGCCGGCGGCGTTCCAGCAGGCGGTGGTCGCCGGCCGCCCCGTTGCAGCCAAGGGCGGCATTATTACGTTCGGTATTCTGCCGACTTCACCCGCGACCGGCTATGGCTATATCCATCCCGGCGCGGAGAGTGGCGAGGGGGTTCGCGTGGTGACCCGCTTCGTCGAAAAGCCGGATGCGAAGCGCGCGCTGGAATATGTTGCGGCGGGTTATCTCTGGAATTCCGGGAATTTCCTGTTCGATCCGAAAACCGTCATCGGGGAATACCGCGCGAACCAGCCTGAGAGCGTCGAAACCGTGGAAGCGGCGGTCGCGGGCGCAACCACCGATCTTGGCGTGCCCACGCTGGAGGAGGAGGCTTTCGCCAAGGCCCGGAAGATCGCCTTCGATTTCGCGGTGATGGAGAAGACCGCGAGCGCACATGTCGTGGCCGGCGATTTCGGCTGGTCCGATGTTGGCGATTGGCACGCCCTCTGGGAAGTTTCCGAGCAGGATAATGCCGGCAATGCCGGACAGGGTGCCGTGCTGATGGTCGGCACGGAAGGAAGTTATGTTTCGAGCGAGGATCAGCTTGTCGCTACCCTCGGGGTGAAGGATCTCGTCGTCGTCGCCACGCGTGACGCTGTGCTGGTGGCCGATCGGCACAAGGTCGGGCAGGTGAAGCAGCTGGTCGAGCGGCTGAAGGAGGATGGCCGCCCGGAGGCTTCGCATCATGCGCGGGTTTTCCGGCCCTGGGGCTGGTATCAGACGCTCGTGTTGCAGGATCGTTTCCAGGTGAAGCGCATCGTGGTCTATCCTGGCGGCAAGCTCTCGCTCCAGAAGCATCATCACCGTTCCGAGCACTGGGTTGTGGTGCGGGGCACGGCGCGCGTGACATTAGGCGACAAGGTGGAAGACCTTGTCGAGAACCAGTCGACCTATATCCCGCTCGGCGCCGTGCACCGGCTGGAAAACCCGGGCCTCATCGACATCGAAATTATCGAGGTAGCGACTGGTGCCTATCTGGGCGAGGACGACATCGTGCGCCTCGCGGATATCTACAGCCGCCAGACGGTGTGAACCACGATCTGCATTGTTTTTGTGGCGCCGTGCAAAAATGCGGTGGAGTTGATCGCCCGCCCTGCTAAGGACGGCGCATGGCTCCACGTCCCATCGCCTATAATCTGCTGCGGCTGATCCTCGCCGCGACGCATACCACCCCGCGTGGCGTGGATCGGATCGATTACGGCTATATTTCCTACCTGCTTGATCACTGGCCGGAAGATGTCGTTGGCGTGATGCCAACCCTGATCGGCCCGCGTTACTTCCGCCGCGAGCAGCTCATGAAGGCTCGTGAGCGGTTGAACGACCTCTGGCATGAAACCGCCGATCCCGATGGCGATTCCGCCCTCGCAAGGCTGATCCAGCGCTTCGACAGTCCCGGCGCGCCCGAGCCGCCGCCGAAGCCGCGCGGCTTCCTGCCCGGCGCGAAGGGCATTCCCCGCATCGCGAAGCTCATCCTCGGCGGAGGCGTTACACTCGGCAAGCCGATAACAGCGCTGCCGCCGAATGCGCTCTACCTCGATATCGGCCATTACGGCCTCACCTTCCCACGGGCTTTTCGCTGGCGGTGGAAGCGTCCGGATATCCGCACGATCTTCATGGTGCATGACACCATTCCGCTGGAATATCCGGAATTTGTGGCGGAGGAGACCTTCCGCGCGCATCAGCGTCTTGTGGGAAAAACCGCGAAATATGCCGATACGCTGATTGTGCCCACCCGCTCGGCCGGCAAGGCCGTGCAGGATGCGCTGGCGCAGCACCGCGAGCGCCCCATTGCGATTCATGCGCTGCCGTTGCCGATTGATGATCTGTTCAGCCGCAAGATCAAGCCGCTGCGGGAATTGCGGAACCGACCTTATTTCATGATTTGCGGGGCTGTGGAGCCGCGCAAGAACCATCTCCTGCTGATCGAGGTCTGGCGTGAGCTTATCCGTCGGCATGATGACGGCGCGCCCAAGCTCATCGTGGCGGGTTCCCCGGGTTATGCGTCGCAAGATATCATCCGCGAGTTGACCGCCGAGGAAAGCCTGCGCCGGCATGTGCTGCTTGCGAGCGGGCTTTCGAGCCCGGCCATGGCGCGGTTGATGGCCGGCGCGCGAGCCGTGCTGATGCCCTCCTTCGCGGAGGGCTTCGGGCTCCCGCCGGGTGAAGCGCTGAGCGTGGGCACGCCTGCTCTGGTATCGGACATCCCGGCCCATCGCGAGGCTGTGGGCGAGGCGGGTGAATTCCTGCCGCCGAAGAACCCTGACCCTTGGGTGGATGCCATCGAGAAGCTGCGGGATGACAGCTATTTCCAGGCGCGCCGCGCTGCTGCGCATCGCTTCAAGCCCCGTCGCTGGGATGATTACATGCGCGACGTGACGAACGTGCTGATCAACGAGACGGACGACGCTTGAGCGGCACGGCCCGCGGCGGCGGATCAATAAAGGCGCCAGGTTCGTTCACGCGGTTGTCGAGCACTCGCCTCACGATCTCCGAAATCGCAGCCTTGCGCCCCATGGGATCGTAGAAATCGCCCTTGACCTGAATGGTCGCCGCCAGCGCCTTCACGAAATCCTGCGCAAGGCTGGCATCGACCGGCTCCGGCGAAACCCAGAATTCATCCAGCGAGCCCTGATGCGTCAG
>JALOTF010000077.1 GCA_025458025.1 Beijerinckiaceae bacterium
CGCCCGTCAAATCGCGTAATCACCGAGATATGTCTTCCGCTGCCCATTCCGCCAGTCTCACGCAAGGTTCCGGCGATTTGCTCGCCGATCGCCGGTTCGCCTATGCCGAAGGAGCCTTGGCCGATGGCGATGCGATCGCCGCCTTCGACCTCTACGAACAGACCCTCGAACGGGTTCCCCTTTGGCTGCCCGCCCGGCTCGGGCTCGGCAAGGCAGCGCTGATGCTGGGGCGGGAAGCAGAAGCGCGCGTGGAATTCGAGGCCGTGGCGGCGGGCGATGCCGATGATCTCCTCGGCGCGCGGGCCTATCTCGCGCGCATGGGTGCCGAGGGTGGTGCAGTGACGACCGGCTATGTCGCTGCCCTCTTCGATGACTACGCCCCACGTTTTGACGCGCATCTCACAGCGGCTCTGGATTATCGTGCGCCGGAATTGCTGGCGACGGCGCTGGGGCGGCGGCAATGGTCGCGCGTGCTCGATCTTGGTTGCGGCACGGGATTGATGGCGAAGGCGATTGCCGGGCAATTCGACACCATGGATGGCGTCGATCTCTCCGCCCGCATGCTGGAAATCGCGCGGGAAACTAGCCTCTACACCCGCCTCGATTGCGCCGAGGCCGGCGCCTGGCTCGCGGGCGAGCCGACGCAGTCGGTCGATCTCGTGATCGCGGCGGATGTGTTCTGCTACATCGAGATCCTCGCGCCCATTTTCCGCGAGGCCCGCCGCGTGCTCACACCCGATGGGCTCTTCGCCTTCACGGTGCAGGATGCGGGTGAGGGGCCATCCCGCGTGGGCACCGATCTCCGCGTGCATCATGCGGAGACGGATATCCGGCTTTGGGCGCGTGAGTCGCGCTTCCGCATCCAGCACGAAGCCCGCGTGAGTGCTCGGCTTGACCGGGGAGAACCCGTGCCCGGCGCGCTCTATGTGCTCTCGCCCGATGGCTGAACTTCCGGAGAAAATCGCAAGCTGGTTCGCGGCGAAAGGCTGGCACCTTCGCGCCCATCAGCGTGCGATGATCGAGAAGGCGCGGGCAGGGCGCTCCGCCCTACTCATTGCGCCCACGGGTGCCGGCAAGACGCTCGCAGGCTTCCTGCCGAGCCTCATCGACCTCATGGAGCCGCGCCCCGTGCGGCGGCTGCATACGCTCTATATCTCGCCGCTGAAGGCGCTGGCGGTGGATGTCGCACGCAATCTTGAAACGCCAGCGGCGGAGATGGAGCTGCCCATCCGCATCGAGGCGCGCACGGGCGATACCCCTGCCGCGCGCCGCGCCCGGCAGATGACGAGCCCGCCGGATATCCTGCTGACAACGCCCGAACAGCTCGCGCTGATGCTCGCGCATCCGCAGGCCGGGAAGCTCTTCGGATCGCTGAAGCGGCTCATCGTGGATGAAATCCATGCCGTCGCGCCCAACAAGCGCGGCGATCTCCTCGCGCTTGGCCTCGCGAGGCTCCGCGCCATCGCACCGGATCTCGTGACGGCGGGACTCTCCGCCACCGTGGCTGACCCGGATGACCTGCGACGCTGGCTCACGGGGCAGGGGAAGGGCGAGAACCTGGCCGATCTCGTGCTCGCGGCAACGGAAGAGGCGGCCGAGCCCATCCTCACCATGCTCGAAACCGCCGAGCGCCTGCCCTGGGCCGGGCATTCCGCGCGCCACGCGATCGGCGAGATCTATGCCGAGATTGGCAAGGCGAAGCTCAGCCTCGTCTTCGTCAACACGCGCATGCAGGCGGAATATCTCTTCCAGCTCCTCTGGCACGAGAACGAGGATGGAAAGCGCATCGCGCTTCACCATGGCTCGCTCGATGTCGGCCAACGGCGGCGCGTGGAAGCCGCGATGGCCGCTGGGCAACTCGATGCTGTGGTTTGCACCTCGACCCTTGATCTCGGGATTGATTGGGGCGATGTCGATCTCGTCATCAATGTCGGTGCGCCGAAGGGTGCGAGCCGCCTGCTGCAACGCATCGGCCGCGCCAATCACCGGCTGGATGAGCCCTCTCGCGCTCTGCTTGTGCCCTCCAACCGCTTCGAGGTGCTGGAATGCCGCGCGGCGATTGAGGCAGCCTTCGCCAAGGAGCAGGATGCCGTGACCAAGCGCGCCGGCGCGCTCGACGTGCTGGCGCAGCATGTCATGGGCATGCTGGTGGCTGAGCCGCGTTTTGAGACGGAATTGCTGGCGGAAATCCGTGATGCCCACCCCTATGCCGATCTCTCGGACGAGGATTTCGCCAAGGTGCTCGCCTTCGTTATCGATGGCGGCTACGCGCTGCGCGCCTATGAGCGCTTCGCCCGCGTGAAGCGCGACAAGGAAGGGCGCTTGCGTGTCGCCAATTCCCGCATCGCGCAGAGCTACCGCATGAATGTCGGCACGATTGTCGAATCCACCATGCTCAAGGTGCATCTCGGCAAGCCTGCGGGCAGCGGCAAGGCCCTGCGCTTCGGGCGCTTGCTGGGCGAGGTGGAAGAATATTTCGCGGAAGGCCTCGTGCCGGGCGATACCTTCGTTTTCGCAGGCGAAGTGCTGAAATTTGAGGGCCTCGCGGAAGATCGCGTCGTTGTGAGCCGCACGACCGCGCGGGACCCCACGGTGCCTTCTTACGCCGGCGGGAAGTTCCCGCTCTCCACGCATCTGGCCCGGAGGGTGCGCCATATGCTCGCGAACCCGAAGGAATGGGGCGCGCTGCCCGAGCAGGTTTCGGCCTGGCTGGAGCTTCAGCGGCAGAAATCATGCCTGCCCGGCCCGGAGGATCTGCTGGTCGAGACCTTTCCGCGCGGTGACCGGCATTATCTCGTGGCCTACCCGTTCGAGGGGCGGCTCGCGCACCAGACTTTGGGCATGCTGCTGACGCGACGGCTGGAGCGCGCGCGCCTCAAGCCGCTGGGCTTCGTCGCGAATGACTACGCCCTCGGCATCTGGATGCTGGGCGATGTCTACGCCGAGGCGAAGCGCGACAAGAGCTTCCTGCCCGAGCTTTTCGCAGCCGACATGCTCGGCGACGATCTGGAGGAATGGCTGGACGAAAGTGCGCTGATGAAGCGCTCCTTCCGGCATTGCGCAGTGATCGCGGGGCTGATCGAGCGGCGCTTTCCGGGCATGGAGAAGAAGGCGCGTGCCGTCACCATGTCCACCGATCTCATCTTCGATGTTCTGCGCCGGCACGAGCCCGATCACATCCTGTTAAAAGCGGCGCGGGCCGATGCGGCAAGCGCGCTGCTTGATCTGCGCCGCCTCTCGGACATGCTGATGCGCATTCGGGGGCGAATCATGCATCACCCGCTGAAGCAGGTCTCGCCGCTCTCGGTGCCGATCCTGCTCGAGATCGGCAAGGAGCCGGTTTACGGCGAGGCGCGGGATGCCGCTATCGGCGAGGAGGCCGCAAGGCTGATGGAGGAAATCGGCGCATGAGGAGCGCTCTGGCGCGCATGGAAACCGAGACACCCGGCATCGAGTGCCGGATTGCGGGCTTGCGCGTGCTGCTCGACGCTTCTGGCGCGGCCTTCCTGCCGGAGGATCGCATGCTCGTGGTGGCCGATCTGCACCTCGAAAAATCCGCGGCTTTCGCGCGGATCGGGCAGATGCTCCCGCCCTATGACAGCTTCGCGACCGTCCAGCGGCTGGAAGCGAGCGTGAACCGGTTGCGCCCCGAACGCCTTGTTCTGCTGGGCGACAGCTTCCACTGGACGGATCTGGTGCCGCAGGCGGGATCGGCGGCGGGGTTGATCCTCGCCCGGCTCGCATCACAGGTGCGCTTCACCTGGATCACGGGGAACCATGATCCGCACCATCCGGCGGATTTGCCGGGCGAGAGCGTGGCGCATCTCGATCTCGCGGGCGTGCGCCTGCGCCATGAGCCGGAGGCCGATGGCAGGCCGGAAATCGTGGGGCATCTCCACCCCGCCGCGCGGCTTGCCACGCGGGCCGGCACGCAGCGTCGCCGTTGTTTTCTGGCTTCGGCCGAAAGGCTGCTGATGCCCGCTTTCGGCTGCCTGACGGGTGCGCTTGATGTGACGGACGCGCCGATCCGCGATCTCGGCTGGGGAGTGGAAACGCGCGCCTATCTCATCACGCGCGAGGCGATTCACGCCGTGCCGTTTCAGGCCCTGACGTCTCGCCGTTAATCCCTGCGGAAGGCGAAATTCGCAAACCAGCCGAGCAGCACGGCGATCAACGCGGTGATCAGCGCGTAAAGCGGCGCGCGGTTCTTCGCAGCATCGGCCACAGCGGCGTCGAAGCCCACCTTGCGCACGACGAAGCCGGCCTGCGCCGTGCGCAGCACGATGCCTTCGGCCACCACCGAGATGTTGATGACATAGAGCCCCACCGGCGCCTTGCCCGGCACATTCACCTTCACGGTGAAGAGGTTGGGCCGCACCATTGTGACGGCCTTGGGGTCGATATGCAGCGCGCCTTCCTCCGCGCGCAGGCGCAGCAGGGCCTGTCGAAACTCGCTCTGCGCCGTGATCTCGTCCGGCGGCAGGGTGTCGATAGGCGGGAGGTAATCCGTCAGGCTCAGCTTCAGGCGCTGGGCGTTCTCGTGGCTGACAATCTCGCTCACGGGGCGCGCGCTGAGCACCGCGAAATAGGTGGGGATGCGGGCGAAGCGCTCGCGCGCGGCGGTGAGCCAGATCGGCCCGAGCTGGCCCTTCCGGTGCACCACGATATCGCCCACCGGGCCTTGCACGGTGGCGATCACCTCGAAGGGTTCGGTGCGTGGTACGCTGCGCACATCACGCTCGATGAAGCCGAAGGCGGTCACATCCGCACCGGTATAGGTCGAGGTGATGGCAACCTCGCGCGTCGAGAGCGTCAACACCAGTTCTTGCGCGCGCGTGGGCTGCGCCGCGAGCCCGGCGAGCATCAGCAGCAGGGCGGAGAGGCGCTTCATCGCTCGACCTCCACCGTGGAGATCACGAACGGGTCCGGCGGCTTGCCGACAATCTCGAAGGCGAAGCGCACGCCCACCGCGAGGATGAGCATGGCGAGCAGCAGGCGGAATTGCTCGCCCTTCAGCGTCTGGCCGGTGCGCACGCCGAATTGCGCGCCAATCACCCCGCCGACCACCAGCACGAGGCCAAGGATCACATCCACCGCCTGGCTGATGGTGGCATGGAGGAAAATCGCGACCAGCATCGTCACCACGATCTGCAGCAGGGAGGTGCCGACCACGACATTCGTGGGGATGCGGAACAGATATATCAGCGCCGGCACCACCAGAAACCCGCCGCCAATGCCGAGCACCGTGCCGATGAAACCGATGATGGTGCCGAGCCCCACCACGGGGATGACGCTTGTCGTGAGTTTCGAGCGGGCAAAATGCATGTGGAAGGGAAGGCGCTGGTGCCAGGCCTTTTCCGGCGCAGCCTTCACCGGGGCCACGCCCGCGCGTTGCTGCTTGCGGCTCTCCAGCATCGCACCGATGCTTTCGACGAACATCAGGCAGCCGATCGACATCAGCAGGGTCACGTAAGACAGCGTGATGATGACATCGAGATAGCCGAGCCTGCGCATCTGGTTGAAGAACAGAACGCCGAGGGCTGTGCCGAGCACGCCGCCCACGATCAGCACCGCTCCGAGCCGGCTATCCAGTGCTTGCCTGCGCCAGTAGGTCAGCGCGCCGGTGACCGATGACGCCGCGATATGCACCGAGGAGGTCGCCACCGCAACCGGGGCTGGCACGCCGATGAAAATGAGGAACGGAGTAAGCAGGAAGCCGCCGCCGACGCCGAACAGACCGGCGATAAAGCCGACGGCTGCGCCCATGCCGAGCAGCAGGAACAGGCTCAGCGGCAATTCGGCGATGGGCAGGTAAATCTGCATCCGGTGCGTTGCCTCCGGCGGCATTGAAAAAGCGGGAGGCCGCAAGGGGATCCGTGCGGCCTCTTCTCGTTCTCCGCAACCGGTTCGTCAACCGATCATGGGTGGTTATTGAGTCTGCGTCGGTGCGGCGGGGCGCCCGATGGGTGGGAAGGGCAGGGCGGCGGTCTTGTCCCAGTTGCCGGGATCATTGGCGTTGAGGTTCGGGTGGGTCGGCTTGAAGGCCTTCAGCTTCTCGCGCTCCTTGGCGAGCTGATCCTTGGACATCCGCGCGGCGAGATCGTCACGCTTCTTGCCGGCATCCGGATCCCCCTGTGCGGCGGCAAGCGAGAACCAGCGGAAGGCCTCGCCGAGATCCTGGTTCACACCAAGGCCCCGCGCGAAGAGGATCGCCACATTGAACTGGCTGTCCTTCACACCATGCTCTGCCGCGCGCCGGAACCAGAGTGCCGCGCCGGCATAATCCGGCGCTCCATGCACGCCCTCGGCGAGCAGCACGCCTGCATTGTGCATGGCCAGCACATGGCCCTGTGCCGCCGCGCGATCAAACCACTGGAAGGCGATGGCGGCATCCTTGTTCACGCCGCGGCCCTCGCGGAAGAGGCTCGCGAGGCGATATTGCGAGGGCGCATGGCCCTGTGCCGCAGCCTGCTCGAACCAGCGGGCCGCGAGCTTGGGATCGCGGTTCACGCCGCGGCCATCTGCGAGGCGCGTCCCGACTTCGAACATCGCGGCGAGGTTGCCGCCCATCGCGGCCTCGCGCAGGCGGTCCTGCCCGGCAATCTTCGTGTCACGGCCGAGTTCGGCGAGCGCCTCGCGGCCGGTCTCGATCGGGCGCGAGGCACCCTCGGTGGCGATGGACCCGACCGTCATCGGGTCAGCCTGAGCGATGGCGCTGGAATCAGTGAGGCGCGTCGCGCGTTTGCCTGCGGCCTCAGCACCGGGAGCCTGAACCACAGGTACCTGCTGCGCCGGCGCGGGGATCGAACCGGTCCGCTCCGGCGCGGTTTCCGGCTTTGCGCTTTCCGGCTTCGCGGGGGCCGATTGCTCCATGGCCGGCGCGCGCGGCGGCATCGCATCCTCATCTCCCACATTCCGGGTGAGGAGGATCTTTACTGCGCCAAGCGTGAAGACGAGCGCGGCAAGGCCAAGCAGGATGGGCTTCCGGGCGCGCGTCAGCAGCGATGCTTTCGGATTGGCATCCGTGTTCGCAGCCAAAGCCGCAGCAGCGCCCTTGCGGGCGGCCTTCGCGGCCTTCTTGTCCACCTTCTCCTCGGCCAGAACCTGCTGGCTCTGGTCGGCAGCGGCCTGCGCAGCCCGGCGGGCAGCGGCAATGAAATTCGCGCGCGGATCGGTGTTGACCGGAGCAGCAGCCGGTGCAGCAACATGCGGCTGGCCAGGGCGCTGGCCGGGTTCTAGCGGCAGATCGATGGTGTCGTCCAGCACATCCATCGCGGCCGGCACGCGCGGCGCCAGCATGGAGGGCTGGCTGACCTTGGCGACCGGCTCCGGAGCACGCATCGGCGTCGCCGGCGGCAGGCTGGGCGGTGAAACAGCGGCCGGTGCCACCTCGGTGCGGGCCGGCGTGGCACTCGGCGCAGGTGCCGCCGCCGGAGCCGGGCGGCTCGCGGGGGCAGCCCCAAGGCCCGTTTCCATGCCGCCGAGGCGACCGGCGAGGCTTTCAAGCGTGCCGTGCAGCGCTTCAAGCGTCTGCCGCGTGCGGCGGTCAGCTTCGGTTTGCGCGGTCTTGAACTCGCCGAGATCGCGCTTCAGGAGCAGCAGCCCCTCGGCTGCGAGCGTATCCGTGGTTTCATCCCTCGCGATCGAGCGGATGGCCTCGCGCGCGGCGCGTTCCGCAGCTTCCGCTGCAGCCTCCCGCAGGTCGTTCCGCGCGACATCAAACTGGCTCATCAGGCCTTCGACGGCCTTCTGGATCCCATCGAGCCCGGCTGGCGCACCGGCGGGCATGTCGAGTTTCTGGCCCAATCGCGAAATCTCGTGCTGCAACGCATCGAGCGCGTGGGAATCCGTGCGCGTCTCGGCATCGGCCATACGCGCCGAGAGGCGTTCCAGCATGGCCATCAGCTCGTCGCTTGCGCCCGAACCGGCGGCGCGATCCAGCGAGGTCTCGAGCTTCTCGATCTTCTCGGCGAGGTGGTCGAAAGCCGCGATCGGCTGCTCGCGCGTACCGTCCAGCACGCGGTCGATGCGCTCCAGACGCTCGGCGATGGAATCAAGCTGCGGCAGCGGCTGCTGCTCCTTGGCGATGCGGCTGACATCGCGCGCAATGGCATCGAGGCGCTGCTCGATGCCGGCAAGGGCACCCAGACGGTTCTCGATGGCGGCAATCGCGCCGAGGCGCTGTTCCAGCGACTGGAACGCTGCCTTGGGGTCGAGCCGCTCCACGCGATCACGGATTTCCTGCACGGCTTCCATCACCGCTCGCTCGGTCTGGCGATCCGGCTCGGCGCGGAAATTCTCGAGCTGGCGGCCCAGAGTTTCCATCTGCAGGGCGAGGCCCTCCAGCGGTTGAGCACGCGTGGCCTGGCCGATCAGGCTCTTGATGGCGTTGGTTTCGCGCAGAAGATCGTCGATCCGCGCCGGGTCCGTGCTGTGACGGCTGATCTCGTCGAGCCGGCGCGCAACGAGATTGACCTCCTGGCTGAGGCGATCCGACGAGCGGGACGACGCGAGTTCGCCGAGGATGTCGCGGATTTCCTGCTGCACCTCAATGATCGGCGCGAGGAGGCGCTCCGGCAGCGGGCTGCGGTTCTGCCCGAAGGATTTTTCGGCCACATTGGCGACCGCATTTTCCACCATGCCCACGAGGCGCTGGGGCGAGAGCGTTTCGACCGCCGCAGCAAGGCTCGCGAGGTCGCGGCGGATCAGCGCCGTATCCTCGTTCGGGCGGCTTTGCCAGCTTTCCAGCCGACCCGCGATGTGGTCGATGCGCTCCTTCAGCGGCACGGTCTCGCGGCCGGCCTGGCCGCGCATATCCTCGATGCGCTCCAGAAGCGTGTCGAGTTGCTGGCGCATAGCCTCTATGCCGGCGCTGTTCGCGCGACCGGTGGCGCGCGGCGCGGAGGCGTCATCCAGCATGCGGCGCCGCTCGTCGATTTCCGAAACGGCGCGGTTGAATTCCGGGTCATCCGCTGCGCGTCCCGGACGGATGAAGGCCTGCGGACGACCGCTCGAAGCGCGCTGTGGTACAGCGAGGCGGCGCTCGAGTTCATCCACGATGCGGGTGAGATCGGTGTATTCGCGCGCGGGCTGCGGGGCAGGCTGCGGAGCGGGCGCCGGCTCGACATGGCGACGCTCGAGGCGTTCGATCGCCTGCACAGCGGTTTCGATGAGTTCGAGAACGCGACCGCTTTCCGGCTCGCTCTCGCGCATGCGATGGGCAGCGGTGGCGGTGCGGTTGCGACCCAGCCGCTCGAGGCGCTCGTTGAGTTCATCCGCGCGGGATTTCCGGCGCCGGCCGCGAGGGGGCGCAGGCTCGTCGTCCTCATCCTCGAGGTTGCCGGCCAGCACCTGGTTCAGCCATTCGCCGACCGACAGGCCAGAGCGATGGGCGGCCTCCACGGCCTGTTCGCGGATTTCGGGATCGATCCCCCGCACGCTCCACGGCATTGCATTCGCCATTGTCCGACCCGCATCCCATTGTTCGATGCAGCGGCCCCAAGCCGCTGGAGGAGAGGTGCGAATCGGGCGCAATTTTCGCCCTTTCCTCCCCGTGCCGGCAGCATTTCCTCTTATGGTAAACACGCCGTTAACGACCCGGCGAAAAATTCCTGGCCTCTTTCCGCGGTCGGACGAAAAAGAACACCGGCCGTTTGCACAACCTGAGGCTGCGGAAACGGCCGGCGATCCAAACCCGATGGATGGCTTAGGTTTGTCTTTCGATAAAATCAGGTTGAGCCGAAGCGCTGGTCGCTCTGGTTCGTGTTATTGTCGGCTTCTTTGGTTTCCATATCTTCGATTACGTCTTCTGCTTCCATGATTAGGATGTTCATAATTGAACGCAGAAGTGACGTATCATCTGAATGAAGCTGTGATTTGACGATAAATGCGAAATCAATAACTCGCCGAACTAGTTCTTTTTCATTCATCGCTCGCCCCCGCCCGTTGGCAGCCTGAAATTTGATCTTGCAGGACCGGATGGAGCATCGGCGCCGAACAGGCAGGCCAGTCTCGAATCAAGGGCCGGCAGAACAATTCAAGCGTGTAGCAATTCAGGTTTGCAACCTCAACGATTATTTAGGAATATACAACCTAAGGTAGAAACACCGGGCGATGGGCCCGGGTTACTCCTGGCCAGAAAGGTGCCATCATGGCTGATATCACTCTCTCCGTCGGCGTCCGTCAGTCGCTCTCCGCGATCAAGTCGACCACAGCTTCCCAGCAGCAGCAGCAGCTCAAGCTGGCGACTGGCAAGCGCGTGAATTCCGCGCTCGACAACCCCGTCAACTTCTTCACCTCCTCCAGCCTCTCGAACCGGGCGCGCGATCTTTCGTCGCTGCTGGACTCGATCGGGCAGGGCGTGAAGGTCATCGAAGCAGCCGACAAGGGCATCAAGGCGCTGACCAAACTGGTCGAATCTGCGCAGGCCTCGGCCCGTCAGGCGCTTCAGTCCACCTCCACGACACCAAAGGTGACGGGCGCGAACACCACGGCGCTGACCGGGACGCAGAACCTTTCGACGGCGGGTGCGGGTGCCTTCGCGGCGGCCGACACGATCACTGTGAACGGCACGAACGTTCTCACGGTGGCGGCGGGTAGCACGGTGCAGGATGTCATCAACGGCATCAACAGCAACACCACGCTGAACCCCACTTCTGGTCCGCAGAAGATCCAGGCCTCGCTCAACGGCTCGGGCCAGATCGTCGTGGAATCGCTGGATGGCTCGGCGCTCACGCTTGGTGGCTCGGCGGCGGCCAAGGTCTCGACCCTGTTCGGTGGCTCGGCGCTCACCGCTGCGGCCAACACCAACACGACTCGTCGTGACCTTGCGACGCAGTTCGACTCGCTGCGCACGCAGATCGATCAGCTCGCGGCGGATTCGGGCTATTCGGGCGTGAACCTGCTCGATAACGGCTCGCTGAAGGTGCAGTTCAACGAGCAGAACACGGCCTCGATCACCATCTCCGGCGTGAAGTTCAACGCGACGGGCCTCGGCATCTCGGCCTCCACCAACAACTGGCAGTCTGACAAGGACATCAATGATGCCGTCAGCAGCCTCACGGCTGGCCTCACCAAGCTGCGCAACCAGGCCTCGACCTTCGGTTCGAACCTCTCGGTCGTGCAGACCCGCCAGGACTTCACGAACAACATGATCGACACGCTCGAGACCGGCTCGGATCTCCTCGTGCTGGCCGATCAGAACGAGGAAGCGGCGAAGCTCGTCACCCTCAATACCCGCCAGCAGCTCGCCTCCACGGCGCTCTCGCTCGCGACCCAGGCCGAGCAGAGCGTGCTCCGCCTGTTCTGATTTTTCGGCAAAATCGCTTCAAATCGGAGGGCGGCGCATGGCGTCGCCCTTCTTTTTTGTCGCATGGGCGCAGTTGATCGTTGTCTTTTGCCGCTTTCCTGCGACCTTCGACTAAATCAGGGCTTTACAAGACTCTAGATAGTTCATATATAAACAATCGAGAGGCATCCCCGAGGGTGCCCGCAAAGCTTTATCCGGAGGAAATCCCATGCCGAGCTATCGCGCGCCGACCGACGACGTGTCCTTCCTGCTCAACGATGTGTTCGGCATTGAAAAATACGGCAACCTGCCGGGCTTCTCCGATCTCTCGCCGGACATGCTGGAAGCGATCCTCTCCGAAGGCGCTAAGCTCTGCGAGGAAGTGCTCGCGCCGCTCAATCTCTCTGGCGACAAGGAAGGCTGCACCCGCCACGCCGATGGCCGCGTGACCACGCCGAAGGGCTTCAAGGAGGCCTATGACGCCTATACCGGCGGCGGCTGGGTGGGCCTCTCGGCCGATCCGGAATATGGCGGGCAGGGCCTGCCCTACACGGTCGGCGCGATCATGAACGAGTTCGCTTCCTCCGCGAACATGGCGTTCTCGATGTATCCCGGCCTCACGATGGGCGCGATCGCGGCTTTGCACACCCATGCCTCGGACGAGATCAAGCGCACCTACCTTCCGAAGATGATCGAGGGCCCGTGGTCGGGCACGATGAATCTCACCGAGCCGCATTGCGGCACCGATCTCGGCCTCATCAAGACCAAGGCTGTGCCGCAGAGCGATGGCTCTTACAAGATTTCCGGCACGAAGATCTTCATCTCGGCCGGCGAGCAGGACCTGACCGAGAACATCATCCATCTCGTGCTCGCCCGCATCGAGGGCGCGCCCGAAGGCGTGAAGGGCATTTCGCTCTTCGTGGTGCCGAAATTCATGGTCAATGCCGATGGCAGCCTCGGTGCGCGCAACGCGGTCGCCTGCGGCTCGATCGAGCATAAGATGGGCATCCACGGCAACGCGACCTGCGTGATGAACTATGACGGTGCCACCGGCTGGCTCGTCGGCGCCGAGAACAAGGGCCTCAACGCGATGTTCGTGATGATGAACGAGGCCCGGCTGGGCGTCGCCATCCAGGGCCTCGCGCAGTCCGAAGTCGCCTATCAGAACGCCGTGGCCTATGCGAAGGATCGCATCCAGGGCCGTTCGCTGACCGGCGCGAAGGAGCCCGCGAAGGCTGCCGACCCGATCATTGTTCACCCCGATGTGCGCCGTACGTTGCTAACCATCCGTGCCTTCAACGAGGCCGCGCGCGCGCTGGTGCTCTGGACCGCGCTGAAGAGCGATGTCGCCCATCGCTCGGATGACGAGAAGGCCCGCAAGGAGGCCGATGACCATCTCGGCCTGATGACCCCGGTTCTCAAGGGCGTGCTCACCGATCTCGGCTTCGACAATGCCGTGAAGGCCCAGCAGATGTTCGGCGGCCACGGCTACGTGGAAGAATGGGGCATGAGCCAGTTCGTGCGCGATGCCCGCATCGCCATGATCTATGAAGGGGCCAACGGCATTCAGGCGATGGACCTCGTGGGCCGCAAGCTGCCGCGTGATGGCGGCCGTGCCGTGATGACCTTCTTCAACGAGGTGCAGGGCTTCATCAAGGCGAATGAGGGCAACGAGGCGCTGAAGCCGCTGCTCGCGCCGCTCGCGAAGTCGCTCGGCCATCTCCAGCAGGCGACCATGTGGTTCATGCAGAACGCTATGGCGAAGCCGGACAATGCCGGCGCCGGCGCGACCGATTACATGCACCTCTTTGGCCTCGTGGCCATGGGCTACATGTGGGCGATGCAGGCAAAGGTCGCGACCGAGAAGCTCGCGGCGGGTGCCAATGGCTCGACCGAGCGCATGAACACGAAGCTCGTCACGGCCCGCTTCTTCATGGAGCGCATGCTGCCCGAAACCGGCGCACATCTCGCCCGCATCTCGACCGGTTCAGATGCCATCATGGCGTTGCCGGCGGAAGCCTTCTGAGTTCTGGCGGCGCACCGGTTCGTGCGCCGCATCCCTGATTTCACAAGACAACAAACGACAAACGGGAGGCCCCCATGGCCGACGCATTCGTCTACGATCACGTCCGCACGCCGCGCGGCAAAGGCAAGGCCGATGGCTCGCTGCATGAGGTGACGGCTCTTCGCCTCGCTGAAACCGCGCTCCGCGCGATCGCCACCCGCAACAACCTTGAGAAGGGCTCGGTCGAGGACGTCATCCTTGGCTGCGTCGACCCGGTGGGCGAAGCCTCGGGCGATATCGCCCGCTCGGCGGCGATTGCTGCGGATTACGGCTTCCAGGTGCCGGGCATCCAGATCAACCGCTTCTGCGCCTCGGGCCTTGATGCCGTCGCGGCTGGCGCGGCGCAGGTCATGGCGGGCCAGAAGGATCTCGTGGTCGGCGGCGGTGTCGAGAGCATGAGCCGCGTCGGCATGGGTGCTTCGGGCATGCTGCCAGCGGTGGACCCGAGCGTGGCAATCCCCTCCTATTTCTCGCCGCAGGGTGTTGCGGCGGATCTCATCGCTACGAAATACGGCTTCACCCGCGATGACGTGGATGCGCTGGCCGTTGCCTCGCACAAGAAGGCGGCTGCTGCCTGGGCCGAGGGCCGGTTCGCGAAATCGGTCGTGCCGGTGAAGGATGTGAACGGCCTCACCATTCTGGCGAAGGATGAAACCATCCGCCCGAATACCGATATGCAGACGCTGGGCGGCCTCAAGGCGTCCTTCGCGATGATGGGCGAGCAGGGCGGCTTCAACGCGGTGGCCATCCAGGGCCACCCGGAGGTCGAGAAGATCAACCACGTCCACCATGCGGGCAATTCGTCGGGCATCGTGGATGGTGCGGCGGCGGTTCTGGTTGGCAACAAGGCGGCGGGCCGCAAGGCCGGCCTGAAGCCGCGCGCCCGCATCCGCGGCTTTGCGACCATAGGTTCCGATCTCGCCCTCGTGCTCACCGGTCCGGTGGATGTGACGCAGCGCCTCTTCGCCCGCACGGGCATGACGATGAAGGACATCGATCTCATCGAGATCAACGAGGCGTTCTCGTCGGTCGTGCTGCGTTACATGCAGGCCTTCGACATCGACCCTGCGAAGGTGAACGTGAATGGCGGTGCCATCGCCATGGGCCATCCGCTCGGCGCTACCGGCGCGATGATCCTCGGCACGGTGATCGATGAACTCGAGCGCCGCGACCTCAATACCGGCCTCGTCACGCTCTGCGTCGCCCATGGCATGGGCACGGCGATGATCGTCGAGCGCGTCTGATTTCAAGCGGCAGGAGAAAAACCATGAACCTCACCCATTTCCGCTTCGAAACCGACGCTGACGGAATTGCTCTCGCGACCTGGGACAGCCCCGGCAAGTCGATGAATGTCATCGACCAGAACGTGATGGCCGAACTCAACCAGATCATCGATCACGTGGTTGCCACGGAAGCCATCAAGGGCTGCGTCATCACCTCGGGCAAGGAAGCCTTCTCGGGCGGCGCGGACCTCACCATGCTGCAGGGGCTCGGCATGGAATATGCCAAGCTCGTGAAGACCAAGGGCGAAGAGCCCGCCATGGCCTTCTTCTTCGAGGCCACCGCGCGCCTCAGCCTGCTCTATCGCAAGCTTGAGACCTGCGGAAAGCCCTTCGCGGCGGCGGTGCATGGCACTTGCCTCGGCGGCGCGTTCGAGCTCGCGCTGTCCTGCCATTTCCGCATTCTCTCCGATTCCGACAAGACCCGCGTAGGCCTGCCGGAAATCAAGGTTGGGCTCTTCCCCGGCGCGGGCGGCACGCAGCGTGTCGCGCGCCTGATGCAGACCGGCGATGCCCTGCAGATGCTGTTCAAGGGCGACCAGATCAAGCCGGCGGCTGCCCGCTCCATGGGCCTCGTCCATGCCGTGGGCCCGCGCGATCAGATCGTTCAGGCCGCGAAAGAGTGGATCAAGGCGAACCCCAACGCGAAAGCGCCGTGGGATATGGAGGGCTACAAGCTTCCCTCCAACAAGGTGCACTCGCCCGCCGGCATGATGATCTGGCCCCCGGCTAACGCCATCTATCGCCGCGAGACCTCGGACAACTATCCGGCCGCGAAGGCCATCCTGAAGGCCGTTTATGAGGGCCTCCAGCTGCCGATGGATTTGGCGCTGCGTGTTGAGAGCCGCTACTTCGCGCAGATCCTCCGCACGCCCGAGGCTGCCGCGATGATCCGCTCGCTGTTCCTTTCCAAGGGCGAGCTGGAAAAGGGCGCGCGCCGCCCGGCGGATATCCCGCCGACAGGGCAAGGCCTATTCGCACAAGCTGATGTCCGACCAGATCATGAAGGGCCGTGCCAAGACCGCGGACCGCGATGCGCTGCTCGCACGCATCACGCCATCGGCGGATTATTCCATGCTCAAGGGCTGTGATCTCGTGATCGAGGCCGTGTTCGAGGATCGCAATGTGAAGGAAACGGTGATCAAGACAATCGCCGAGAACATTGGCCGCAAGACCATCCTCGCGTCCAACACCTCGACTTTGCCGATCTCCTCGCTCTCGGAATATTTCGAGCGCCCGAGCCAGTTCATCGGCATCCATTTCTTCTCGCCGGTCGAGAAGATGCTGCTGGTGGAACTGATCCTCGGCAAGCGCACGAAGGATCGCGCGCTCGCGGTGGCGCTCGACTTCGTCCGCGCGATCAAGAAGACGCCGATTGTCGTCAATGATTGCCGCGGCTTCTTCGCGAACCGCTGCGTGCTGAACTAC
>JALOTF010000009.1 GCA_025458025.1 Beijerinckiaceae bacterium
CCGCAGGCCAGCAGGTCCTCATACGAGAAACTCGACTGCCGCGCCGTCCCATCCGCACCCATCGTGCCTTGTCCTTCTTCAGCCCGTTTTCGTCACCCGGTTGCCAAGAGCCGAGCGTCTGACGCCCGTTTAGACCAAGCGCGCGGGAAGCCATAACGGAATTTGCACGAGATCAACGATTTTTGCAGCCTTTTCAGCTCATGCTGCGGCAGGCTCGCGAGCGATCTTGTCTCGCGGCCAGCGGAGGGCTAGTTAAGGCGCATGGATCAGACTGTTTCCAAGAGCCACGGCCCGGCCAGTTCTGTCGCTCGCGCGAGCGTGCCTCGCGCCTCGGCGAGCCTTGCAGGCTGCCCGGTTCATGACCTGAAGAACCGCCTGCGCGCCGTGGGCCTGCGCCCGACGCGCCAGCGCGTGGCTTTGGGCTGGCTGCTTTTCGCACGGGGTGATCGCCACCTCACGGCGGAAACCTTGTTCGAGGAAGCCCAGCGGGCCCGCGTGCCGGTTTCGCTCGCGACCATCTACAACACGCTGAACCAGTTCAGCCATGTCGGCCTGCTGCGGCAGATCGCGATGGACGGCACAAAGAGCTATTTCGACACCAACGTGACCGACCACCACCATTTCTTCGTCGAGGGCGAAGATGGCCTCGTGGATATTCCCGGCCATGATCTCTCGGTCTCGAACTTGCCGGAGCCGCCGGAAGGCATGGAGATCGCGCGCGTGGAAGTGGTCGTGCGTTTGCGGAAGAAGGGCGCTTAACGCGCCTTACTTCACCCGCTCTTCCGGGTAGACGCCCCAGACGGCGTTCTTCTTCAGGAAACCCTTGAAGCCTTCCACCGTCACTTCGCACCAATCAGCCGAGCAGGCCTCGACATTGGCAATCACGCCCGGCTGAAGGCGCGCGACGACAGTGCTGGTCTCGCTCTCGCGGGCGAAGAGATCGCGCTCGGGCCGGTCCTTGCCCGCAAGCACGATGACTGTGCGGCGGTTAGAAAGGCGACCGAAATACACCCAGCCCTCGGTTGATTCGGAATCGCGCACGCGGCGCCATTGCTCGTGCTCGGCGATCACTTCCACCGGCAGGCCTTCGCGCTTGAAGATCCAGCGGATGCGATGGTCCTTGCTCGGGCCCTCGCGCATGGGTGTGTCGGAAGGCTTGAGGCTCACGAAACGCGGGATGGGCTGTTTCGTCACCGGGCCGATATTCCGGCCGGTGGAGCCGGTCACCTCGTCCGCGATGGCCGCAAAAGAGGGGAAAAGCAGCGCGAAGATCAAAGCAAGGCGGCCGATGCGGGCCCTTTTGGCACCGCCTTCGCCACCTGCTGGGCTGGAACGGAACATGGTCAACCTCGGATGCACAATGTCATTTGCCGTGAACCCGATTAACGTGGCGTTTACGAGGCCGACCCGGCGCTTCGCTTTCGGCATGTCGGCGATGCGAGCCGGGTGGTGGAAAGCGCGCGCGGATTGTGCCAAAGGCTAAAAGCGGGAGCTTTCGGGCTCCCCAAAAATGGCGACGTTCTCCGGAGCATCGCCCCGTGACCACGAAGCGGAAGGGAGCCGTTTCATGCCCAAGGATAAACCGCTCGTCGTTCTGACGCGCCGTCTCCCCGAGGGAATCGAGGCGCGCATGGCCGAGCTTTTCCGGCTCGAGCGCAACGAGACCGATGCTGCGCCCGATGCGGCCACCCTCGCCGGGTTGATGGCCCGCGCCGAGGTGCTCGTGCCCACGATCACTGACCGCATCGATGCCGATCTCATCGCCAAGGCCGGCCCGCAATTGCGCTTGATCGCCAATTTTGGCAACGGCACGGACAATATTGACGTCGCCGCCGCCATGAAGCGCGGCATCACCATCACCAACACACCGGGTGTCCTCACCGAGGATATGGCGGATTTCACGCTCGCGATGATGGTCGCGGTGTCGCGCCGGCTCGTGGAGGGCGCGAAGGTCATTCCCGCGGGGCAGTGGCAGGGCTGGTCGCCGGGCTGGATGCTCGGGCGTCGCATCCACGGCAAGCGCCTGGGCATCATCGGCATGGGGCGCATCGGTCTCGCGGTGGCGCGCCGCGCCCGCGCCTTCGGCCTTCAGGTGCACTATCACAATCGCCGCCCCGCCCCGAAGCGCATCGAGGAAGAGGTACAGGCGACCTACTGGGATTCGCTCGATCGCATGCTCGCGCGGATGGATATCGTCTCGGTGCATTGCCCGCACACGCCCGCGACCTTCCACCTGCTCTCGGCCCGCCGCCTGAAGCTGATGAAGCAGGATGCCTTCCTCATCAACACTGCGCGCGGCGAGATCGTGGATACCGACGGGCTGATCGATTGCCTCGAACAGGGCACGCTCGCCGGTGCGGCGCTGGATGTGTTCGAGCATGAGCCGGCGGTGAACCCCCGCCTCGTGACCCTCGCCAATAGCGGGAAGGTGCTGCTCCTGCCGCATATGAGCTCGTCCACGGTCGAAAGCCGCAACGAGATGGGCGAGAAGGTCATCATCAACATCAAGACCTTCACCGACGGGCATACCCCACCGGATCGAGTGCTGGTGCTGCCGGGCGCGTGAGACGCCCGGTTGTGCGGGCTCAGCGCGCGATCTCGGCGCGCTCGAACTGCCCGTGCTTGCGGAAGCGATAGAGATAGCCCGGCACGACCGATTCGATCGTCGTCGGCGTGACGCCGAGGCCCGCGAGCGTACGCTTCTGCGCAATCGCCTCGGCGCTCACCACGTTATCCGTTTCGAGCATGTTGACCTGATCAACCGTGAGCATGGGCGAGGGGAGCAATTCCAGCACGCTCGCCTGCAGCCGCGCGATCGGGAAGGGCAGCGGCACCAGCGCCCGCGAGCGGCCGGTGGTCGCGAGGATATATTCGAGCAGCGCCTTGAAGCTCTTCACCTCGGGGCCGCCAAGTTCATAGGTCGCGCCGGGCTTCGCCGCGCCATCCAGCGCACGGGCGATGGCTTCGGCCACGTCACCCACATAAACCGGCTGGAATTTCGTTTCCCCACCGCCGACCAGCGGCAGGAAGGGCATGAAGCGCGCCATCTGCGCGAAACGGTTGAAGAATTGGTCTTCCGGCCCGAACACGATGGAGGGTCGCATGATCACCGCCGATGGGAAGGCCGCGAGCGTCGCAGCCTCGCCAGCCGCCTTGGAGCGGGCGTAATCAGCCGGGGACTTTGCATCCGCGCCGATCGCCGAGACCTGCACGAGGCTCTCCACGCCAGCCTTCGCTGCGGCTTCCGCCACGATGCGGGGGCCCTGCGCCTGCACGGCGGAGAAGGTCTGCCGTCCGCCCTCATGCAGGATGCCCACGAGGTTCACCACCGCATCCGCACCCTCGACCGCGCGCGCCACCGAATCAGGGTAGCGCAAGTTCGCCTGCACGGCATGGATCTGCCCGACGACGCCCAGAGGCTGGAGATGGCCCGCGAGATCCGGACGACGCACCGCCGCGCGCACACGCCAGCCGCGCTTCGCGAGCGCCTGCGTGAGATGCCGCCCGAGAAAGCCCGAGCCCCCGAAAATCGTGACCAGCCGCGCCATCTGCAAACCCCGAGAATTGTGAGAATGCGCCCGGTCTAGTCAATTCGCGCGGTGCAATCAATCGGTCCAACGGCGAGGGGGTTCAGAACGTGCCGGGCGCGGCCGCACGCGCACCGGCACCAGCGCGCCATGGCCGCCTGTGGAATCATCCGCGCCGGAATCCCGGGGCTTCGGTATCAGCATGATCGCCCCGCCCATCGCCACGGAGGCAAAGGTGGTGACCGACCCCATTGTGAGAAGCGCCAGCCCGATGACCCATTCGCCCGTGCCAGCGAGCAGGTTGCGGATGCCGGCCACATCGATCACGAGAATGCCGACAACGAACAGCACGCCCAAGGCAGCGCCCGCCAGCCCGTTGACGAGCAGCAGGCGAAAGAGCGGATGGCGGGGCAGCTTTCCACGCGTGGTTTTCGGGCCTGGCAGCGGGTTCATGGCATCACCTCGTGGATGAATGAGCATGCTCGAGAAGGTCGGCCTGCAAAGAAGGTTCGGCAAGCCCTGCTTTCGAATATTGACAATCGCCCGCCGACCGATCAGAAGCACGGCCAAGGCCCAGGTGGCGGAATTGGTAGACGCGCTGGTTTCAGGTACCAGTGGGTAACACCGTGGAGGTTCGAGTCCTCTCCTGGGCACCATTTTTCTCTTCGCAGAGATGCGTCGAGAGCAAAAAATCCCGCAAAATCAACAGATCGAAGCGCCGGCCAAATGTGCCGATCTGCGGGCGCTTTTGTTGACAGCCAGCAGATTCGTTGGCCGCGTTGCTGGCCCAGAGCCAGGACAACAACCGAACGGCCAACAATTGCCTTGCTCGATGGGATTACGTCCGCCTTGCCCCGTGTCGGGAGCGATGAACCGGCGCGCGCGGACAGCATTGTTCAAAGCGCGCGCAAATGGCGCAATGGTGGGCTCGCGGGGTCAATCCGATGCGCGTTGACGCTAAAATTCTGCCCGCGCGAAAATTGTGATCGCGACTTATTCCTCATTCGAGCCAATCGAACGAATTTAGCAACAAGAGCCTTCGCCACCTGCGAAGTGCATGACGGTCGCCAAGACGATACCCGCATACAGGGGTCGGCTTTGAAGGGTGCCAAGTCGTTGCCGGCCCCACCAGGCGCAACAAGTCGGCGGCATCCTATCGAAGCTTTGTTCGATAGGATGCCTGCCGCTTGTTTGATATTCCGCTCGGGCAGCAAAACGGCCGCCGGTCAGGCCGCCATGGCCGCAGATTGTGCAATATCCGTGATGCGGGAATCGATGCTCCGCGTGGATGACGCCACCGTTTCCATGGCCTGGGAAATCTGATCGACCCCTAACGAGGCCTCTTCCATGTTCCGGGCCATATCGGAGGTGACGGCGGCCTGCTCCTCAACCGCGGCCGAGATGTTCACCGAGACCGCGTTGATCTCTGCGATGGTCGTGGCGATGTTTTCGATGGCGTCGTGCACGCTGCGGCTCGCTTGCTGGAGCCCGCCAATGTGAGAAGAGATCTCGCTCGTGGCACTCGCCGTCTGACCTGCGAGGGTCTTCACTTCGCCTGCAACGACGGCAAAGCCACGACCGGCTTCGCCAGCGCGCGCGGCCTCGATGGTCGCGTTCAAGGCCAGCAGATTGGTCTGCGAAGCGATGGACGAGATAAGATCGACAACCGCGCCGATCTTGCCGGCTGCTTGTAGCAGGCCTTCCACAATCGCGCTGGCGGATCGCGCCTGCCCCACCGCATTGTTCGAAATATCGAGCGCGCGGGTGACCTGCGAGTTGATCTCGGTCACCGAGGCCGCCAGTTGCGACGAACCGGCCGCGACGGCTTGGACATTCTTGGCGGCTTCGATCGCCGCCGCGGCTGAGCCTGTCGCTCTCTGGTTTGTTTCGGAAACCGCCGCAGCGATGTCTGACAACGCTTCTGAAACACGCCGTTGAGCCTCGGCCCGCAAGGCCTCTGCGCGCTGGCGGTCTTCCGTAATGTCGGTTGCGAACTTGATGACGCCGACAATACGACCGGCCGCATCGCGCATCGGGTTATAAGCAGCACGAATCCACACGGTGCGCCCGCCTTTTCCGATCCGCAGATATTCGGCGGACTGGACATTTCCGGCCCGAAGCTCGGCCCAGAACCGCGCATAATCCGGCGAGGCGACCTCGGCGGGATCCACGAACATGCTGTGGTGCTTCCCGCGAATCTCTTCGATGTCGTAGCCCAGCGTTTTGCAGAAATTCCCGTTCGCCTCGATCACCTTCCCGTCGAGATCGAATTCGATCACGGCCTGCGATCGCGCCACGGCGTCCAGTTGGCTGGCGGTGCGCGCCCGCTGTCGCGCCACTTCGGTGACATCGGCGGCCGTCTTGACCACGCCGACCACTTTTCCGCCCTTGCGGATGGGATTGTAGCTCCCGTGGATCCAGACTTCCCGTTCGCCCTTGCCTAAGCGCCGGAATTCGGCCTGGAACGTCTTCCCCGCACGGAGCGCTTCCCAGAATTGACGATACGCATCTTCGGCTTGTTCAGCGGGGGAGACAAACATCGAATGATGCTTTCCGCGGATCTCCTCCAGCGCGTATCCCATCAGATGAAGGAAGGTCTGGTTCGCTGCCAGGATCCGTCCTTGGGTATCGAATTCGATCATTGCGTTCGTCTGGCCAAGCGCGTCGATGATGCGCTCTGCGTGGCCCTTTAGTCCAAACATGGGCGAGCCTCCTGCGTCCGATGAGCGCACGTTCGACCAGAAAAATGAATGCGGCTTTAAGTATGTTTGTACCGGAAGCGAAATAAAAAATAATGCGAAGGCGGCTCTCCCGGACCACGCGCTTTCGCCTTGGGGCTGAGTTGTTAGCCGCCGATTGTCTCGATCAGCCGGTTTGCCGGAGGCCATGCGGGTTCAGTGCTGCGGCCATGGCTGACTGATTCGGCATCGCGCAGTCGTGCTCCCCGGTTTCGGTGGGCGGGATGTCACCGATCAGCCAGGTCAGACGGCGGTCGTTGAACCAGCCGATCCATTGTCTTTCAACCGGCCTTTGGCCCTCGCAGCACCAGATAGATCGCGGGGATGACCAGCACCGTCAGCAGCGTTGACGAGGCGAGCCCGAAGAGCAGCGAGATCGCAAGGCCCTGGAAAATCGGATCGGTGAGAATTGTCACCGCCCCGATCATCGCGGCGAGCGCGGTGAGCAGGATCGGCTTGAAGCGAATGGCGCCAGCCTCGATCAGCGTTTCCACCAGCGGAACATCCGGCTTCCGGGCATGGCGGATGAAATCCACCAGCAGGATGGAGTTCCGCACAATGATGCCGGCAAGCGCGATGAAACCGATCATCGAAGTTGCCGAGAATGGCGCGCCAAAGGCCCAATGCCCGAATAGGATGCCGATAAAGGTCAGCGGAATCGGCGTAAGGATCACCAGCGGCACCTTGAAGGAGCCGAATTGCGCCACCACGAGAATGTAGATGCCGAGCAGCGCCACGGCGAAGGCGGCACCCATGTCGCGGAAAGTCACCCAGGTCACCTCCCATTCGCCATCCCACAGCAGGGTCGGCTTCGAGAGGTCATCGGGTTGGCCATTAAGGCGGATCACGGGTTTGGGCAGGTTGCCCCAATCGGCCTGATCGATGGCGCGCTGCACGGCGAGCATGCCGTAGAGCGGGGCTTCGAAAGAGCCGGCCAGTTCCGCTGTCACCATCTCTGCCGGGCGCCCATTGCGCCGGAAGATGGGGAACGAGGCCTTCTCGCTCACGATGCGGGTCACGTCGCCGAGTTCCACCGTCGAACGGTCGCCCGGCAGCAGGTTTGCGGGCACCGGAATGGCGAGCGCGCGCTCATCCAGCACCATATCGCCCTTGGGAAGCCCGAGGCGGATGGGGATGGGCTGCCGCCCCTGCCCGCGATGCGAATAGCCCACCGCCTGCCCGCCAAAATAGAGGCGGATGGTCTCATAGATGTCGCGCTGCTCCACCTTGAAGAAATCAAGCTGGTCCTCGGCGATGGCGAGTCGGCGCTGGGCAGCGCGCGTGCCGAAGCTATCGTCGATATCGACAATGAAAGGCACGCTTTCGAAAATCTCGCGCAACTTCGTTGCCACGGCGCGGCGTGTCTCCGGATCGGGGCCGTAGATTTCCGCGAGCAGCGTGGCGAGAACCGGCGGCCCCGGCGGGGGCTCCACCACCTTCACACGCGCGCCAGCGGGCAGGCCCGCCTTGGCGATGCGCGCGCGCATGTCGAGCGCAATCGCGTGGCTCGTGCGGTTGCGGGTGGATTTCGGTTTCAGATTGACCTGCAGATCGCCCATCTGCGGCTCACTACGCAGGTAGGAATGGCGCACTAGGCCGTTGAAGTTGAAGGGCGCGGCAGCACCGGCATGGCTCTGCACGCTCTCGATCTCGCTGACCGGGCGCAGGGCATCGGCGATCTGCATCAGGACGCGATCGGTCTCCTCAACCGAAGCGCCGCGCGGCAGATCGAGTTGCACCGCAAGCTCCGGCTTGTCGTCGAAGGGTAGCAGCTTCACCGTCACGTGCTGGGTGTAGAACAAGGCGAGCGAGCCCAGAGTGGCGAGGCCCACCATGGCGAGGAAGAACCATGCCTTGCGCTTCGACGCGAGGATCGGTGCAGCCATCCGTGTGTAGATCGCGCCGAGCTTGCCGCCTTCGGCATGGCCATCGCCTGCGGGGGCGTGGTGCGATGCGCCCAGCTTCATCATCAGCCAAGGCGTGACGATGACAGCCACGAAGAACGAGAAGATCATCGCCGCAGAAGCATTGGCGGGAATGGGGCTCATATAGGGGCCCATCAGGCCGGAAACGAAGAGCATCGGCAGCAGCGCCGCGACCACCGTGAGGGTGGCGACAATCGTCGGATTGCCCACTTCGGCCACCGCATCGACCGCCGCTTCTGCGCGGCTGCGGCCATCATCCATGGCCCAGTGGCGGGCGATATTCTCGATCACCACGATCGCATCATCGACAAGGATGCCGATGGAGAAGATCAGCGCGAAAAGGCTCACGCGATTGAGCGTGTAGCCCATGATCCAGGCTGCAAAGAGCGTGAGCAGGATCGTTACCGGAATGACGATCGCTACCACCATGGCCTCGCGGCGGCCAATAGCGAACCAGACAAGCGCCACGATGGAGAGTGTCGCAAGGCCGAGATGGAACAGCAGTTCGTCAGCCTTTTCCTTGGCCGTTTCACCATAATCGCGGGTGATGTGCAGATCGAGATCGGCCGGGATCACGCTGCCCTTCAGCTTTCCGGCTGCGGCGATCACCTCATGCGCGATGGTCACGGCATTGGCGCCCGCGCGTTTCGCGATAGCGAGTGACACCGCCGGCGCGCGTTCAAAACTGCCGTCGGACTTGCGCGCGAGATGCGCAACGCGCGCTTCTTTCGTGTCAGTGGCGAGAGCGATTTCCGCGACATCGCGCAGATAGACCGGGCGACCGTCACGCGTGCTCACAATGAGGTTGCCGATCTCGTCGGTGCTGGCGAGCGTCTGCCCCGCCATGAGCGCGATCTGCTGACCCTTCTCGCGGATCTGCCCGGCGGGAAAGACCCTGTTGGCCCCTTCGATCTTCGCAGCCAGCGCTTGCAAAGTGAGGCCCGCCTTGGCGAGCCGCGCGGGATCGGGCGCGATGCGGATTTCCTCGGGCTGTTCGCCTACGAGGTAGGTCAGGCCGACATTCTCGACCCGCGCGATCTCCACGCGCACCTCGCGCATCACTCGGGTCAGATCATTCGGGGTCCAGCGCTGGGCAGCCTCGGGCTTCGGCGTCAGCGTGAGCACAACAATGGCGACGTCATCGATGCCGCGCCCCACCACCAGCGGCTCGGGAATGCCCACGGGAATCCGGTCCATATTAGCGCGAATCTTCTCGTGCACGCGTAGGATTGCGGCATCGGAGGGCGTGCCCACGAGGAAACGCGCGGTGACCATCGCGCCGTTATCGCGCGTCTGGCTGTAGACATGCTCGACGCCCGCGATCGATTTCACGATCGTTTCCAGCGGCTCGGTCACGAGTTTCGCGGCATCCTCGGCGGAAAGGCCGTCCGCGCGCAGGTGGATATCCACCATCGGCACGGAGATCTGCGGCTCCTCCTCGCGCGGCAGAGCGCCAAGTGCGACAAGCCCGAGCGCCAGAGCTGCCACAAGAAACAGCGGCGTCAGTGGAGACGCGATGAATGCGCGGGTGAGAAGCCCTGCAAGGCCGGGAGAAGCGGGCTTCATGGCGTCACCACACGGTCGCCAGCCTGAAGGCCGGTCAGGATCTCGATCCGGTCGCCAGCCTGCTCTGGCCCCAGAACCACCACCATCGCGCGCGGGCCTGCTGCCCCTTGCACGGTCACGAAATCGAGCCCAGACCGGCTTGAGACGGCGGATTTGGGAACAAGCAAGGCCGTACGCTCGCCCACCGGCACATCAGCCAGAACGCGAGCGCCGACAAAGAAATCACCAATGCTCGCGAGTTCGACATCCGCGATCACCCGGCCATTCTCGATCTGCGGGAACACCTTCACGAGCTTGCCATCGACACGTGCACCACCTTCGAGGGTGATGGGGACGGTCGCTCCCACGCGCAATTGCGGCGCGTGCCGCTCAGGCAGCGCCAGTCGCAGGAAAAAACCGCCGCCGGCAATCATGGCGATCTGTTCGCCGGGCATCACCACGGCACCGCGCGTCACCGGCACCTTCAGCACGCGCCCGGCAACCGGGGCAAGCACCTCGCCCTCAGCACCCTGCTGCACGATCACGGATTTGTCGGCCTCGGCTGCGCTGATCTGGTTGCGGATGACCTCCAGCTGTGTGCGCAGGGCGTCCACGCGTTGCTGCGTGCCCGCGCCCCGCTCCAGCAGGATGCGCGCACGCTCATATTCGGCCTGCACATTGCTCTGCTCGGAGCTGAGTGCCCGAATGCGCGCCTCCGCCGCCCGCAATTGCAGCGCGAGCTTGTCATCGATGATGGTCGCGATGGTTTGCCCTTCGACAAGCTGCTCGCCTTCCGTCACCCTGAGCCGCACGAGCGTGCCGCCCATGCGCGACCGTGCCGGGATGACATCCCGCGCTTCGATCCGCCCCACCACGGCTTTCATTTCAACGATCCGCGTCGGCGCAAGAACCAGCTCGGCTGCGAAGCCGGGCATAGCGACGAGGCCAAAAGCGGAAGCCAAAAGCAGGGTGTGGCGGAAGCTCATCGGGCAACCTCGCTCAGCGGAAGACACAGCCGGCCTTGAGGCCCAGCTTCTTCAGGATAATGGCCGCAGGGCAAAACCCGGTGAACGCGGTTTGGAACAGATTGGCACCCACGAACGCCGTGAGCAGCAAGAACCAGGGCGAGACCAGCCAGGCCAGAGCCACGGAAGCCATGATCATCAGGCCAGCAAAGGCCATCACTGCGTTTTCAACCTGCATGGGAAGCTCCTCTCGGGACGTTTGACAGAAGCTTACATATTCTTTATTTCATATATTCGCAATATTGAATTTGAGGAAAAATCATGTCGGGTGACAGCAGCGTCCTCCCGGGCTCCACGCAAGCCGCCGCCTTGCTGCGCGCGATGGGCCACACGGCACGCCTCGAAATTCTCTGCCTGTTGCAGGATGGGGAGATGACGATGAGCGAACTCGCCCGTCGGTTGACCATGCGCGGCCCGGCCGTCAGTCAACAGCTTGCGGTCCTCAGGGGTGAGCGGCTGGTCGTTGGCCGGCGAAGCGGCAAGAATATTCTCTATTCGGTGGCAGACGAGGCGACGCGCGGCATCATCGAGGTTCTGAAGCGGCGCTTCTGTCCAATATGAGGGCCCGCTTTAGCGCAGGAAGCCAAGCCAAGGGGATATGGTCCGCACGCACTGCGCCGAACCAGAGTTGCCCGCATCGACATCGCTCCCGAAGGTCAGCCGGAGGCGGCTGGCGAACGCACGCCTGCCGATGCCGAGCAATCAGACGACCGGAAAGCCGCCGGGGGTGGCACGTGCCCGGGCAGCAACGATTTTCCTTTGGCGGTGCGATACGCATGTCCACGCCAGCGTGTTGACGATGAAATACATGCTGTATACCATCGATACTACAGGTCGATGCCGAGGAAAAATCGGTAGGCGACCGGGCCCCTCATCCCGTATCGAACGCCCCCGGCGCCCGAGGAAAAATGACCGCAAAACCGCCCCGCCCGCCCTTCGAAACCACGGAAAAGCTGATCACTTTTCTCTATTATGTCGATCTGCCGCGGGCGATGCGCTTCTATGAAGACGTAATGGGCCTGAAGCTCGAGATCGATCAGGGCTGGTCGAAAATCTATCGCGTCACGCCGAATGGCTATGTCGGCCTCGTGGACGAGACGCGCGGCAGCCACCGCGCCAATCCGATCAAGCCGGTGCAGATCTGCATGCGTGTCGCCGATGTCGACGCCTGGGCCGAGTACATCAAGGGGCAGGGCATCGAGATCCTGCGTGGACCGCGCAGCAACGAAGAGCTGAAGATCCGCGCCTTCATCTTCAATGATCCCGAAGGCTACCAGCTCGAAATCCAGTCTGCCCTTGCCTGAAACGCCCCTTCAACCTGACGGAGAAGCATGATGACCGAAGGTCGCACAAACCGCCCAAGCGGAAAATCCGGACCCTTCCTGTCGCGCCGCCTGACGCTGGCTCTCGCGATGGCCGCAGGCCTCGCCTTGCCCGGCCTTGCGCAGGCGCAGAACAAGTCGGTGACCATTGCGCTCACCGCCGATGCCGTGATCCTCGATCCGCATGCCGCGAACGAGCTGACCGGCAACATCATGTTCTACCATTTCTACGATGCGCTGGTGACGCGCACCCCGGAGCTGGAATTCAAACCGGGCCTCGCGGAAAGCTGGCAGATCGTCGATGACACGACCTGGGTGTTCAAGTTGCGCAAGGGCGTGAAGTTCCACAACGGCGATGAGCTGAAGGCCTCGGATGTGGTCTACACGGTCGAGCGCCTCAAGAAGGCGCTGATGGCGAGCTTCGTTGCGAATATCGCGTCGGCCCGCGCGATCGACGATTACACGGTCGAGTTCAAGACGCCGAAGCCTTTTGCCGTGCTGCACATGGCGCTCGCCGAGGTGCTGATCGTCAACGAGAAATACACAAAGGCCATCGGCGACGAGCAGATGGGCCTGAAGCCCATGGGCACCGGCCCCTACAAGCTGAAGCAGTGGATCAAGGAAGACCGGATCGAACTGGAAGCCTTCGCCGATTACTGGCGCGGCAAGCCGAAGATCGACACCGTGGTTTTCAAGCCGATCACCAACCCGGCGACACGCACGGCAGCCCTGCTAACCGGCGGCGTAGACGTGATCCAGGATCTCTCGGTGCGGGATGTGGCCGGCGTGCAGGCCAATCCTAACTTCAAGGTGGTGACGCGGCCGAGCCTGCTGAACCTCGTGATTGCGCTCGATACGCGTGATAAATCCCCGACCATCGACCTGCCGAAGAACCCGATGCAGGATCGCCGTGTGCGCGAGGCCATCGTCCGGGCGATCAATGTCGATGCGATCCGCACGGCGATCATGAACAACTTCTCGACGCCCAGCGACCAGTATGTGCCCTCGTCGCATCTCGGCTATGTGCCGGGGCTCGATTTCCGGAAGGTCTATCCCTTCGATCTCGATAAGGCGCGCAGCCTCATGAAGGAAGCCGGCTACGAGAACGGCTTCACCATGACGCTCGACACGACGAACAACCGCTACGTGAATGACGCGGCAATCGCACAAGGCCTCGCGGGCATGCTCTCGCGCATCAACATCAAGCTGAACCTCAACCTGATGCCGCGCTCGAATTTCTTCGGCTACATCCGTGTGCCGTCGGACAAGTCGAGCTTCATCATGTCGGGCTGGGATACGCCGTCGGGCGATGCCGGCAACATGTATTCCGTGCTGATGTATAGCCGGAACAAGAAGCAGGGCTACGGCCAGGCCAATCGCGGCGCGTTCTCTAATGCCGAGTTCGACGACATGATCGACAAGGCCGACGCCACCGCCGATGTCGCCAAGCGCAACGCCTTCCTGCAGGAAGCGACAAAGATCGCCGTGCGCGAAATCCCGATGATCCCCATCCATTACGAGCAGGACATCTACGCCGCGAAAAACTCCGTTACTGTGGTGCCCCGCATGGACAAGTTCATCTGGGCCTATGAGATGGACGTGAAGTAACCGGGTTTTCCCGAGGGCGAGCGCGTAGGCGCTCGCCCTTTTTGCTGGCCCGAAACGTCCTGCCCGGCAGTGCTGCCTTGCGCTCCGGCTCCTGCCTCATGAGGAACCGCCGCCTTGTTCGGCTATATGATCAAACGCCTGATCCAGATGGTCATCGTGCTCTGGGCGGTGTCGGTGCTAGTCTTCGTGATGATGAGCTTCACGGGCGACCCCACCTTCATGATGGTGCCGCTGGACGCAACCGACGAGCAAATCGCGCAGGCGCGGCGCATCCTCGGGCTCGATGAGAGCCATCTCGTGCAATACTGGCGCTTCCTGTCGAATATCGCGCAGGGCGATTTCGGCCGCTCTTTCGTGTTCCGCCAACCCGCGATGACGCTCATTCTCGAGCGCCTGCCCGCGACGCTGGAAATCGTCTTCCTCGCGATGGTCATGGCCCTGCTCGTGGCCATTCCGCTCGGCGTCTATGCCGGTGCGAACCCGAAGAAACCCGCGAGTCGCGCCGTGATGGCGGGATCGCTGATTGGCATCTCGCTGCCTGGTTTCTGGCTCGGCATGGTGCTGATTTTCGTGGTGGCGGTGAAGCTGCAATGGCTGCCCTCCTCTGGTCGCGGCCCCACCACCGAATGGCTGGGCATGCGCGTGAGCTTCACGAGCTGGGAGGGCTTCCGGCATCTCATCCTGCCGGCCATCACTTTGTCCGTGGGCACGCTCGCCATCCTCATGCGCATCATCCGCGCCGAGATGGTGGAGGTGATGAAGCAGGATTACATCAAGTTTGCCCGCGCGAAAGGGGCGCCTGCGAAGGTCATCCTCTTCAAGCACGGGCTTAAGAATGCGCTCATTCCGCTGGTGACGGTGTTCGGCCTGATGCTGGGCGATCTTATCGCGTTCGCCACACTCACCGAGACGATTTTCGCCTGGCCGGGTATCGGGAAATTGCTGGTGGATTCGATCTATCGCGGCGATCGGCCGGTGATCGTGGTCTACCTCATGTTCGTCGCGCTGATGTTTGTCGTCGTGAATTTCATCGTCGATGTCTGCTATGCGCTCATCGATCCGCGCATCAAGATCAAGTGAGGCGCGGCATGGTATCCTCCCAACCCATCCCCGCCACCCGCGCGCGCTCGCGAATGCAGCGGTTTTTCGCCTCGGAATTCTTCCACAACTACAAGCGCAACCTCTCGGCGGTGCTCGGCAGCCTCATCGTGCTCGGCTTTCTGGTGATGGTCACGATCGGGCCGCTCATCGTGAGCCAGAACCCCTACGATGTCTCGCAGCTTGACCTGATGGCGGCCTTCAAACCGCCGGCATGGCTCGCGGGAGGCTCGTCGGAATACTGGCTCGGCACCGATGGACAGGGCCGCGATGTGCTCGCGAGCATTGTCTATGGCAGCCGCATCTCGCTGATTATCGGCCTTGTCGCGATGGGCGGCGCCTGCCTTCTGGGCACAACCCTCGGGCTGATCGCCGGCTTCTATGGCGGGCGGCTCGATGCGGTGATCATGCGCATCGCCGATATTCAGCTTTCCTTCCCCTCGGTGCTGACCGCGCTGTTCCTGATGTCTGCCTTCGGCACGGGCCTCGACAAGGTGTTGATCGCGCTGATCTCCGTCGGCTGGGTGGTCTATGCGCGCACGGTGCGCGGCTCCACTCTTCGCGAGACGCAGAAGGAATATGTGCAGGCCGCGCGCGTTTCCGGTCTTCCCAACCGCAAGATCATTCTGCGGCATGTGCTGCCGAACGTGCTGACCCCACTGATCGTGGTCGCGACCATTCAGGTCGGCACCTTCGTGCTCATCGAAGCCTCGCTCTCGTTCCTCGGCGTGGGCGTGCCGGTGACGCAGCCCTCGCTGGGACTCCTCATCAAGAATGGCTTTGATGTGCTGTTCTCGGGCCTGTGGTGGGTGTCGATCTTCCCCGGCCTTTTCATCATGCTTCTCGTGTTCGGCATCAATCTTCTCGGGGATTTCCTCCGGGATGAGCTGAATCCGCGCCTGAAATGACAGGAGCGCGGCCCGCCATGAGCAACAACGAACAACATTCGAAGCCCCTTCTCCGTGTGCAGGAGCTTCGCACCTGGTTCTACACCTTCGGCGGTCTCGTGAAGGCGGTGGATGGTGTGAGCTTCGATCTCGCGCCCGGCGAGATCATGGGCCTCGTGGGTGAATCCGGCGGAGGAAAGTCGATGATCGGCTTCTCGATCATGGGCCTGATCGACCCGCCGGGACGCATCGAGGGCGGGCGGATCGAGTTCAACGGCAAGAATATCGCGGGACTTTCCGAAGACGAGATGCGCGTTATTCGCGGCAAGGAGATCGCCATGATCTTCCAGGACCCGATGACCGCGCTGAACCCGCTCTACACCATCGGCAACCAGATCGAGGAGACGTTGGCGCTGCACACCGCGCTTTCCGCCCGCGAGCGGCGCGCCAAGGCCATCGAGATGCTGCACAAGGTGGGCATTCCGCAGCCGGAGCAGCGGCTGAGCCATTATCCGCATCAGTTTTCTGGCGGCATGCGCCAGCGCGTGGTGATCGCCATCGCGATGATCGCGAAGCCGCGCCTGCTGATCGCGGATGAGCCCACCACCGCGCTCGACGTGACCATTCAGGCGCAGTTGCTGCGCCTCATGCGCCAGCAGGTCGTGGAAAACGGCACCTCCATGATCCTGATCACGCATGATCTCGCGGCGGTGTCGCAGATGGCTGATACCATCGTCGTGCTCTATTGCGGGCGGATTGTCGAGAAAGGCCCGGCGGAAGACATCATCGCCCGGCCGCGTCATCCCTATACACGCGGGCTGATCGACTCGATCCCGCATGAAACCGCCGAGAATGACGGTCCGAAGCAGCGGCTGAGCCAGATTCCCGGCAATGTGCCGGATATCCGCAAGCTTCCCCCCGGCTGCGCCTTCGCGCCGCGCTGCTCCCGCGCGAGCGAACGCTGCCGCATGCAGGACCCTGTGCTGATGGAACACAATGCAATTGCGATGGGCTCGGGCAAGCTCCGCCCGCATGCCGTCGCGTGCCATCACCCGTTGGCGGTGTCGCCATGAGCCAATCGGTGAAAGATCCCGCCAAGCCCCTGCTCGAGGTGCGCCAGCTCGAACAGCGCTTCGATGTCAGCGGAAGTTTCTTTGACCGGCTGCGTATCGCGGGCGGGCGTATTTCCGCGCCGCGCCGCATCGTGCATGCGGTGAATGGCGTGAGCCTCGCGGTGAAACGCGGCGAAGTGCTGGGCATCGTGGGGGAATCGGGCTGCGGGAAATCCACCCTCGCCAAGACCATCGTGAAGCTTCACGAACCCACCGGCGGGCAGATCCTCATCGAGGGCGAGGATATCACCCGCCACGATTTCGCCCGCATGCGCCCGGTGCGGAAGAAGCTGCAGATGATCTTCCAGGACCCCTATGCCTCGCTGAACCCGCGGCAGAAGGTGCGCGACATCATCATGGAGCCCTTCCTCGAAAGCCAAGCCGGCCCCGTGCCGGATATCGCGGACCGGGCTTTGGCCCTGCTTGCGAAGGTCGGTCTCGGCATCGAGCATCTTGATCGCTATCCGCACCAGTTCTCGGGCGGCCAGCGCCAGCGCATCGGCATTGCCCGCGCGCTCTCGGTGCAGCCCGATCTGATCATCGCGGATGAGCCGGTTTCCGCGCTGGATGTCTCCATTCAGGCGCAGATCCTGAACCTGCTGATGGACCTGAAAGACGAGTTCGGCTTCTCCTACCTCTTCATCACGCATGATCTCTCGGTGGTGCGCTACATCAGTGACCGGATCGGCGTGATGTATCTCGGTTTCATGGTGGAAACGGGCCCGACGCGCACGATCTTCGCGGAACCGAAGCACCCCTATACGCGCGCCTTGCTGGCCGCAGCGCCGCAACTCGGCACGAAGCTCGGCCCGGCCTCCGAGCAGGTCGGCGGCGAGGTGCCCAGCGCGATTGACCTGCCGCGCGGCTGTCCCTTCCGCCAGCGTTGCCCCCTCGCCTTTGCGCGCTGCGCCGAGGAGCGGCCGGAACTCCGGCCCGTGGGAGGCGGACAAGCCGTCGCCTGCCACCTGCACGAACCCGCAACCGAGCCTGCTCTTGCGGCGACCTGATCGCCCGCGCCACGCCAGAAGGAAGCCAAGATGGCAAAGCCCGTGACCATCGCCCAAGCGCGCGTTGTTCTCGATGATCCGCATGCCTGCACCGATTCCGGTGATGTGCTCACGGTGTTCGGCGCGCTGTTCGACACGCTCGTGAAGCGTGACGAGCATGGGCGATATGGGCCGTCGCTGGCGACGGGCTGGACCATCTCGCCGGATGCCCGCACTTTCACCTTCCGGCTGCGCGAAGGCGTGCGCTTCCACAATGGCGATGCCTTCGATTCCGCGGCTGTGAAATATAGCATCGAACGCATGGCGCGGCCTGATATGGGCGCGACGCTCGGCGCGCCGGGCGTCTACGCGCAATATCTCGCGGGGCTGACCGTGACCTGCGATGGCCCGCATGCCGTGACCGTGACGCTGGCCCAGCCGATGGCAGACCTCTTCGATGTACTGGTCGCCGGGAACATCGTGTCGCCCCGCGCGATTCAAGCAGCCGGAGATGATCTCGCGGCGCGCGCCATCGGCACCGGCCCCTATCGGCTGGAAGGCTTCGTGCCTAATGAGGAAATCCGCCTCATGGCTGTGCCGGGCCATTTCGATGGTCCCGTTGCAAATGCTGCCCTGCGCTATGTTCGCGGCGCAACGCCGGCAGAGCGGCTGGCGTTCGCGCAGAAGGGCAACGCCGATATCGCCAACGGCTTGGAAACGGGGGAGCAGCAGGCGCTTTCGGGCGATGCGCGCTTCAGCACGGTCGATTATCTCGCGCCGACCGCCATCATCTTCATGTTCAACGCGTCGCAAGGGCCGGGTTCGGACCCTCGCGTGCGGCGCGCTCTCAATCTCGGCATCGATCGCGAAGCTCTGGTGCGTGACGTTCTGCATGGCGCGGGCCAGCCGCTCCACGGCTTCGTGAGCCCCATCCATTACGGTGCGGATCGCAATTCCCCCGGCTTCGCGCAGGACAAGGCTGAGGCGCGCCGCCTGCTCGCGGAAGCGGGGCATGCGAATGGCGTGACCTTCAATGTCTATTGCCCCACGCGCCTGCCCGACGAAGCGCAGGCACTGGTGAAGGCGGTGGAAGGCCAGCTCGCCGATCTCGGCGTGCGCTTCAATGTGCATCTAGAGGCGGATCGCACGCATTACGCCAATCAGGTGCGGCTGAAGCAGATCCACGATCTCTGCGTGTTCGATTCGAGCCCCATGAGCACTTTCCGCGTGTTGCACGAGAAGGTGGATTCACGCGTACGTGGCTCATGGTGGGAGGGTTATGCCAACCCCGCCGTCGAGGCGCTGATCGACCGCGCCCGCCGCATGGTGGACGATGACGCGCGCGGAAGCCTGTTTCAGGAATGTTATCGCCTGCTGCAGGCCGATCCGCCCTGGCTCTACCTCTACAACCATCGCCGGGGCATCGCTGTCAGGGGCGCGCATCCGCGTTGGGCGATGCGGCGCGATGGCATTCTCGATGTGCGCTGCCTTCCGGCGCTGGCTTAGCCCAGCGCCCGCAAGCGCGCCTCCTGCCGGGCGATGAGGCGCTCGGTTTCCGCGATATCCTGCGGCGAGAGGCGCCCCGCCGGTTTGCGCAGAGCCGCTGATGCGATTACGCCACGCTTCGCCAGCGTGTATTTGCGGATGAGAAGCCCGAGATTCGGCTGCAATTCGTAGCGCACCAGCGGCAGATAGGCGTCGAACAGATCCTGCGCACGAGTGGTGTCGCCGCGCTGATCCGCGCGCCAGACATCGACCATCATCTCGGGATAGGCGAAACCGGTCATCGCGCCATCGGCCCCGCGCTGCAATTCCTCGGTGAGGAAGATGCCGCCATTGCCGCAGAGAATGGAGATGCGACGCGTCTCGCCCTTCTTGCTGGCCGTGCGGAGGGCGGTGATCTTGTTCAGACCCGGCCAATCCTCATGCTTCAGCATCACGCAGGTCGGGCACGCCTTGATGATACGGTTGATGACACCAACCGAGATCTGCACGCTGGTCGCCTGCGGAAAATCCTGCAACACGAACGGCGTGGGGCCGATCATCTCCGCCGCCGTTTCGTAATAGGAGAAGATCTGGTCATCCGTCCGCAGATGGGACGGCGGCGCGATCATCACGCCCGCAGCGCCGGCATCCATCACCTGATCGGTCAGCTCCTTCATTGGCGCGAAACCGGGTGCCGAGACACCGACCACCACCGGCACGCGGCCCGCGACGCGCGCGAGCACGCGCCGCACCACGATGGCCGATTCCTCCGCCGTGAGCTTGGGCGCTTCGCCCATCATGCCGAGCAGGGTCAGCCCTGTTGCGCCCTTCTCGAGGTAGAAATCGACCATCCGGTCCGCACTTTCGAGATCAAGCGCGCCTGTCTCCGTGAAGGGCGTGACCGCGATCACGAAGACGCCGGTCGCGGTTTCATTCAGCAGGGACATGGACAGATTTCCTATGGCGGGCGAGACGAGAGGCGATGCAAGCCATTGGTGCGTCAGAGAAGCTTCGCGCCGAAATTGCGGGCCGGGTCGAATTCCGGGGAAAGACGCCCGGTGGGCTGCGTTGCTGGCCCCGCCTCCCGCAGCATCAGCCGGCCTTGTCCCGGCTTTGCGTGAAGCTGGCCCTGATCGATGAGCACAGCGCCGCGTTGGAGAACAGTTTCCGGCCAGCCCATGATGTGCCGACCCCTGAACGGATTGTAGCCGGTGTTGTCGTGCAATTCGTCGGTCAGCGTGGTCTGGCGGGCGGGATTCCAGATCGCTATATCGGCATCCGCGCCGATGGCGAGCACGCCCTTTTTCGGCAGATCATAGAGGCGTGCGGGCGCGGCTGCGGTCCATTCCACGAATTTCATCAGGTTTTCGTCACGCTTTCCCGCCGGCGCGCGGCTCACCAGCGCATCGAAAACCAGCGGCAGGCGCATTTCGAGGCCGGGCATGCCGTTGGCGATCTGCTTGAAACCGGGCGCAGGCCCGGCGCTGAACTTGCCGGTTTCATCCATGCGATAGGGCGCGTGATCAGACGAGATCACCTGCAAATCCCCCAGTTCCAGCGCCTGCCAGAGAGCTGATTGATCGGGCGCCGTGCGTTGGGGCGGCGAGCAGATCATCCGCGCGCCTTCGAGGCCGGGAAGATCGAGATCGTCCATCGTCTGAAACAGGTAATGCGGGCAGGTCTCAGCGAAGATCTTTACGCCGCGCCCGCGCGCCTGCCGGATGATATCCGCGCCTTCGGCAGTGGAAACGTGGAAGATCATCACCGGCTGGTCGATGAATTCGGCAAACGCGATGACGCGAGAGATCGCCTCGATCTCTGCTGTGCGCGGATGGCTCACTGCATGATATTTCGGCGCGATATAGCCGCGCGCAACAAGCCTCTCGCCCATCCATTTGAGGAGGCCGTGGTTCTCAGCATGCACGCAAACCAGCGCGCCGTTCTGTCGCGAAACGAGCAGGATATCGAGCAGCTGCTCGTCCTGCACCTGCACGCGATCATAGGTCATGAAAACCTTCACCGAGCGATGCCCCGCGCGGATCAACGCCGGAAGATCCTGCTCGATGGTCTGGCGATCGGGGTTCGCGACCATCAGGTGGAACGCGTGGTCGATCACCGCGCCCTTTGCAGCGAGCGCGGCGTAATCCTTCACCACGGTGGCGAGGTTCATCTCGCGGTGCTGGGCGGCGAAGGAAATCACGCTCGTCGTGCCCCCGAAGGCGGCGGAGCGCGTAGCGGTTTCAAACGTGTCGGCATTCATGATGCCGCCGCCCGAGAGCTGCTCGATATGGCAATGCGGATCGACCCCGCCCGGCAGCACATAACGGCCCGAGGCGTCGATCTCGCGCCGGCCTGCGCCCAGCTTCTGCCCGATGGCGACGATCGCTTCGCCGGCGACCGCGAGATCGGCCTCCATCACGCCAGCGGATGTCACAACGGTTCCGCCCCGGATGACGAGATCGAATTCCCCGCTGGCCATGATGCCTCTCCCTGAAGTCCGGCGCGTCAGCCCAACCATCTTGGATGGTGAGCCAGGCCCGGATGATACGATTCCTGTGGCCGGAGGCAGGCTGTTCTGCTGAAGCCAACGGCTGAAAGGCAGGTTGCCAGAACGGTAGAATGACGGCAACATACGATTAGTATACAATGTGTCTATTCCTCGCAGACAGCATTCTTTCGTCAGCCTCCCGCAGGTGATCGGCATCGCCGCCCCTGCATCCTGTGGGGGCCTTGCGACAGCTTTTGCGGGACGTGAGCGTTGTCAGACCATGCCTGTCGGGCCTAATGCAGCCCGACCAAGTCCAAACGTGCCGGCACAGGTGCGATGCAGGGAAGAACGTCGTGAATTCCACACCGAGAGCCCAGATGTCCGATCGTTCCTCAACGGCAGCACCCGGCGAGGCCGAGCGCCCGGCGGGTGCAACGATTGGCGAGACGACCTACCTGCGTCTGCGCGACATGATCCTCACCGATGCGCTCTCGGCGGGAGATGCCCTGCAGGAGAAGAAGCTCGCGGATATGCTCGGTGTCTCGCGCACGCCGATCCGTGAGGCGATCACGCGGCTGACGACGGAGGGGCTCGTCGAGCGGACGACTGGCCTCACGCCGGTGGTGCGGCGCCTATCGGCGAATGAGTTCATCGAAATCCTGCATGTGCGCCGCCTGCTGGAGGTGGAAGCGGCGGGGCGCGCGGCTGAAACGGGCGGTTCGGATGCGCTGCGGGCCATCATGGCGACGATCCGGCGCTACCGCGATGGCGAAATCCCCAACCCGGTCGAACATGTAGCGGTCGATGATGCCCTGCATTCGACAGTCGCCAACCTTGCTGGATCGCGCGTGCTGGCGGAACTGATCCGCGACCTGCGCCAGAAGACGAAGATTTTCGACATGGGCCAGTTGCCGGAGCGGTTTGAGCCCGGTGTCCTCGAACATCTTGAGATCATCGACGCCATTCTCGCGCGCGATGTGACGCGGGCGCAGGATGCGATGCGGACGCATATCGACAATGTGCGCTCCAGCGTCATTGATCGTCTGCGCCGGCTGTTCTGACCGATGTCGGACCGGACAGACGCTCCCACCGGCGGGCTCGATTTCGATTTCTCGCGCCTCGACAAGGCCGCGCGCTACAAGCTGCTGAGCGGCGTGGTTGTGCCTCGCCCCATCGCATTCGTGACCACGATGGACGAAAACGGCGTGGTGAACGCTGCGCCCTACAGCTTCTTCAACGTGTTTTCCGATGATCCGCCGCTCATCGTGCTCGGCCTCCAGCACAAGCCGGATCGCACGCCGAAGGACACGACACGCAATATCGGGCGCATGGGCGAGTTCGTCGTCAACATGGTGGATGAGCCGCTGACGCAGGCCATGAACGATTCCGCGGCGGATTTTCCGGCTGGCACCAGCGAGGCCGAGCTGTTGGGCCTCGCGCTGGCCCCCTCGACCACGATCCGCGTGCCCCGCCTCGCGGCGGCCCCTTTCGCGCTCGAATGCCGGACGATGCAGGCCCTCACCTTCGGAACGCATCGCACATTGCTGATCGGCGAGGTCACGGGGCTGCATGCACGCACCGGCCTGCTCGATCCCGAAACGTTGCGCGTGGATTTCAGCGTCTACCAGCCCGTTGGGCGGCTCTTTGGCGAGCTTTACACACGCCAGACCGATACCTTCGCCATCAGGCGCCGCACGGTGGATGAGGTTCTCGCCGCCCGTGCCCAGCGCGAGGATTAGGCCTTACCGGAAGGCAACCGCGCCCAAAGCCATGGTCACCGCCGCCTGGACGGGATCAATCACCGGAATGCCCAGAGCAACTTCGAGGTTCCGGCGATGCCGGGCCATGCCCGCGCAGCCCATGACAATGGAATCCGCGCCATCGAGATCGCGCAATTCCGTGCCGATCGCGATCATCCGGGCCAGCGTGCCCTCGCCGGATGCGGTTTCCGCCACCGACATTTCCAGCGGTCGCTCGTTCGCGAGGCGATCGAGAATGCCCATCTGCCGCATGTAGCGGATGTGGCGGGGAATAGAGCGCCGCGCGATGGCAATCACGCCAAAGCGCTGGCCGCGCGCCATGGCCGTCAGCAGGCCGCACTCGGCGATACCGAAAACCGGCTTCGACGTCGCCTCCCGGCAGACGAACAGGCCGGGATCGGAATAGCAGGCAATCACATAGGCATCTGCATCCGGGCGGCTCGCGACATGCTTCGCCAACGGAATGGCCACGCCATCGACATGCGCCTGCGTTTCGATTCCGAAAGGCCCCTCGGCGAGGCTCTCGCAGATGATCGACGGGGCACCGGGGCGGCGCAGCGGTTCAAGCGCCTCGTCGAAACCCTGTGTCACGGCCGGATTCGAGTTGGGGTTGATCACGAGAATGCTGGGCATTGGAACTCTATTGCAAAAGAGCAGGATGGTGATGGCTGGCCGCTGGTTGTTCGGGGCCGCACGTTTCAGGTTGCCTCGCCGCGCACGCCTCCGCAAGAGCCTGCAACCGGTTCTGTCAGACAAACCAAAAAGTCTCGAAATGGCGCCTGATCCGGCTCTGATCCTCGAACCGCGAGATGGTCAGGCTGGCCCGGTGCGCGATAGTCTCTCGCGATTACATCGGATTGTGCACGACCCTCGTTCCGGCACGCGCACCATCGAGGCGAGTGACGCTATGCCACTCCCGGTAACGGTGCCGTTGCCAGACCATCACGCTGCGCTGATGGCTCCGTGGGCGCGACGCGAGGCTGCAAGCAGGTCGCGCGTATAGGCCTCGCGGATATCACCGGACCGGATGGCTTCAAGGCTGGCTTCTTCTACGATCCGTCCGTCTTTCATCACGGCCACACGGCCGCAGAGATGGCCAACCACTGCGAGATTGTGGCTGACCAGCACCAGCGTCAGCCCCCGCGCCGCCTTGAGATCCGAGAGCAGGTTTAGCACCTCGGCCTGAATCGAGACGTCGAGCGCTGAGGTCGGCTCGTCGAGCAGCAGGATCGACGGTTCGAGGATCAGCGCGCGGGCAATCGCCACGCGCTGGCGCTGGCCGCCTGAAAGCTGGTGCGGGTAGCGAAAGCGAAATCCGCCATCGAGGCCGACATCCGCGAGCGCGCGATCAATCCGCCGGTCGACATCGCCCAGCGCATGGATTGCCACCGGCTCGGCGAGCGTGGCATCCACGGTCATGCGTGGGTGCAGCGAACCATAGGGGTCCTGAAACACCATCTGCACCTGCCGGTAGAAGGCCGGCGGGCGTTTGGCCTGTTGTCGCGCGCCGCCAATGGTGATCGCACCGCTCCAGTCGCGATTGAGCCCGGAAAGCGCGCGCAGGATCGTGGATTTGCCGGAACCGGATTCACCCACAATGCCGTAGCTCTCGCCTGTCCGGACCGTGAAACCCACATCCTTCACCACATGCGAGGTGCCGAAGCTGACATTAAGGCCGGAGACGGTAATGGCATCGCTCATGCGCCGCCCCCACTCACCCAGGCGGGGTCACGCTGGAGGGTGGCGAGGCGATCCTTCGGGTGGTCGAGATCGGGCAGGCAGCCGAGCAGCCCTTGCGTGTAGGGGTGCTTGCCTTTGGAAAGCGCCTTGGCGTCGAGCGTTTCCATCACGCGGCCCGCATACATCACCACTACCCGGTCACAGAAGGAGGCGACCAGCGGCAGATCATGGCTGATGAAGATCAGCCCCATGCCGCGATCGGACACGAGGCGTTCGAGAATGTCGAGCACCTGCGCCTGCACGGTGACATCCAGAGCGGAAGTGGGCTCGTCCGCGATCAGGATATCCGGTTCGCCGATCAGCATCATCGCGATCATCACGCGCTGGCCCATGCCGCCGGAAACCTCGTGCGGGTAGAGATCATAGACGCGCTGGGGATCGCGGATCTGCACGGCTTCGAGCATGGAAAGCGAACGCTCGCGGGCCTCGGCGCGGCTGGCCTTGGTGTGCACGCGATAGGCCTCGCCGATCTGCTGGCCCACGCTCATCACCGGGTTCAGCGAGAATTTCGGGTCCTGCATCACCATGGAGATGCGCTTGCCCCGGATGGCGCGGCGGCCATGCTTGTCGAGGCCCATCATGTCCTGTCCGCGGAATTCCATGCGGTCGGCCGTGACTTCGCCGGGCCAGGGCACGAGATCTAGAATGGCGCGCCCGGTCATGGATTTGCCGGAGCCGGATTCGCCCACAATGGCGAGTTTCTCGCGGCCCAGCGTGAAGGAGAGGCCGCGCACGGCCTCCACGATGCGCGTCGGCGTATGGAAGCGCACGCGCAGGTTTTCCACGGTGAGGAGGGGGGCTTCAGAACTCATCAGCGGGCATCCAGCACGTCACGCAGGCCGTCGCCCAGCAGGTTGAAGCCGAGCGCGACAAGGCAGATCGCGAGGCCGGGGAAGGTCGCGACCCACCACTGGTCGAAAATGTATTCGCGGCCATTGGCGATCATCGCGCCCCATTCCGGCATGGGCGGCTGTGCGCCAAGGCCCAGAAAACCGAGCCCCGCTGCGGTGAGGATGATGCCGGCCATGTCGAGCGTGGTGCGCACGATGAGCGAGGGGATGCAGACCGGCATGATGTGCTTGAGAACGATGCGGGTGTTCGAAGCGCCCTGCAGGCGCACGGCGGCGATGTAATCCGAGTTCCGCACCACCATCGTCTCGGCGCGCGCGACGCGCGCGTAAGGCGGCCAGGCTGTAAGTGCGATGGCGATACAGGCATTTTCGATGCCCGGCCCCAGCACCGCCACGAAGGCGAGTGCGAGCACAAGGCGCGGGAAGGCGAGGAAGATATCGGTGATCCGCATCAGGACACGGTCCACCCAGCCGCCAAAATAGCCGGCGACAGTGCCGATGAGGAGGCCAATCGGCCCTACGGAAATCACCACCAGCAGCACAATCACGAGGGTCACACGCGTGCCGTGCACGATGCGCGAAAAGATGTCGCGTCCGAGGGCATCGGTTCCGAACCAGTGCTTGGCAGAGGGCGCAAGCAGGCGCTGGTCGAGGTTCTGCGCGAGCGGATCATGTGTCGCGATGACTGGTGCCAAGGCTGCCGCGAGCAGCAGCAACACGACGATTGCAAGGCCAACCAGCGCCAACGGGTTGGCCTTCAATGCAAGCCAGCGACGATAAGCCTGCGCGAGCCGCGCCTGCCCGCGCGACACAGGCGCTTCGGAGGTGAGATAGGCGTAGAGATTGCTCATGCCGCCCTCATCGCGCCCGAGGATCGACAAGGCGGGCAAGGATATCCGTGAGCAGGTTGATGCCCACGAAGATCGCGCCCACCACGATGGTGCCGCCGAGCACGGCGCTCATATCGGCGTTGAGCAGGGAATTGGTGATGTAGCGCCCGAGGCCCGGCCATGCGAAAACCGTCTCGGTGAGCACCGAACCTTCAAGCAGGTTCGCATAGGAGAGCGCGATCACGGTCAGCAGGGGCACCATCGCGTTCCGGAGGCCATGCCGCCAGATGACGCGTGCCTCCGACATGCCCTTCACCCGCGCCGTGGTGATGTATTGCTGCTGCAATTCCTGGATCATGAAAGAGCGCGTCATGCGGCTGATATAGGCCGTGGAAAAAAGCCCGAGACACGCAGAGGGCAGGATGAGATGCGACAGCGCATTGCGGAAGGCATCCCAATCGCCTTGCAGCGCGCAATCCAGCAGCAGCACGCCGGTGATCGGCTCGATGAAATCCTGATACGCCACACCAATGCGGCCCGGGCCTGAAACCCAGCCGAGCTTCGCGTAGAATAGCAAAAGGCCCATCAGGCCCAGCCAGAAAATCGGCACGGAATAGCCAAAAAGCCCGATGAACCGCGCGAGATGATCCGGCCAACGCCCCTGCTTCGTCGCGGCCAGCACACCTAGCGGAATGCCGAGCGAGATGCCGATCAGTGTGCCCAAAGTCGCAAGTTCGAGGGTCGCCGGGAAGACGCGCTTGATATCCTCGATCACCGGGTTCGAAGTGAGGACCGACTTGCCGAAATCGCCGGAGAACACCTTCTGGAGATAGATCCAGAATTGCACGATCAGCGGCTTGTCGAGGCCCAGTTCCAGCCGCGCCCGCTCATAGACATCCGCCGGCGCACGATCCCCCACCACCGCGAGCACCGGATCCACCGGCATCACGCGCGCGATGAAGAAGGTGACCGCGAGCAGCCCGAGCAGCGTGATGGCGACTGTCGTGAGTTCGCGCCCGACTGTTCCTGCAAGGCTCAGGGCCTGCTTGCTCGCCATACCGTGGTAATCCCGATGAATGTTCAGAAAAAGCGGAGCGGCGATTCGCGGTCGCCGCTCCGGATGGGGCTCAGCCCTTCACGATGTTCCAGTAATAGTTCGCGCTGGAGCTCGGGCCAATGCGGAAACCGCTCACGTTCTTGCGCGAGGCCGCAACCTCGATCTGCTGGAACATGATCACGAAAGGCGAGGTCTTCTGGTGCTCGCGCTGGAGTTCCTCATAGACCGCCTTGCGCTTCTCGGTGTCGCGCTCGAGCACATTCGCGAGCGTCTTCTTGGTCATCTCTGGAATGTCCCAGGCATTGCGCCAGGCCAAGGTCTTCGAGCGCGCGTCATCCGCATTGCTCTCGTTGATGGCGAAGGTCTCGGCATTGGTATGCGGATCGAGATAATCCGGACCCCACTGGCCGATGTAGATGTCATGCGTGCGGGCGCGATACTTGGTCAGCGTGGCACGGCCATCGCCCGGCAGCAGTTCGAGCTTCACGCCGGCTGCGGCCCATTGCGACTGGATCGCCTGCGCAATGTCGGAGATCGGCGAGGTGTTGCGCACATCCATGGTGACGGTGAAGCCATCCTTCAGGCCGGCCTTCTCGAGCAGCGCCTTGGCCTTGGCGACATCATATTTGTAGGGCTTCTCGGAGATCGCACCGAGGAAGCCCTTCGGCAGGAAGCTCTGGTGGCTTGCGAAGGTGCCGGCGACGATATTGCGCTCGATGGCATCGTAATCGGTCAGCCATTTGAGCGCCTCGCGCACTTCCGGCTTCGCGAAGTGCGGGTTCTTCGTGTTGAGCCCGAGATAGAGGATGTAGCCCTTGTCGCCCTGCGACACCGTGATGTCCGGGTTCGAGCGGGCTGAGGCCAGCTGGTCCTTGTGGAGGTTGCGGGCGAAATCGACATCGCCCTTTTCAAGCAGCAGGCGCTGGGAAGCGGGTTCCGCCACATGGCGGACGATGATGCGGCGGGTCTTCGGCGCGCCGCCCACCCAGTTCGGATTGGCTTCGAGCGCATATTGCTCGTTCGCGCGCCAGCCACGCAGGATATAGGCGCCCGAAGCGGCCGAATTGCGCTTCATCCACTCATTGCCGAAGTCGTTGTCCTTCACATTGGCCTGCACCACCTTGGAATCGACGATCGCCGCCACATCCGAGGTCATGCAGTTCAGGAAGAACGAGGTCGCATAAGGCTTGTTGACCGTGATGGTCACGGTCTGCGGATCAACGGCCTTCACGACGTTGAGAACGTTGTCCTTGTTGATGCCGAATTGCGTGATGATGAAGCCCGGAGACTTGTTGAGCGTCACCGCGCGCTGGAACGAATAGACCACGTCGGCCGCGGTAATCGCGTTGCCCGAATGGAACTTGAGGTTCGGCTTCAGCTTGAAGGTATAGGTCATGCCATCAGCCGATGCGCTCCAGCTCTCCGCGAGCTGGCCGACGATCTTCGTGGTATCGTTGACGTCGTAGTTCACAAGCCGGTCATAGACGTTGCCCGTGACCTCGGAGCCCGAGAATTCAAACACTTCGGCCGGATCGAGCGAAATGATATCGTCGATCTGCTTGGCCATCACCACCGTGTCGCGCGGGGTCTGCGCGAAAGACGGTGTGACCGCCCCAATCGCTGTGGACGCAAGCAAGGTTGCGCCGGCTGCCAAAGCATGCCGCCTGTTGATATGCATCGAGATGGTCTCCCCTGTTGTGAGGGGCGGTGTATCGCCTTTCAACGTGAAAGCCCCCGATCACCGCCCGATGCAATCATGAGATTCCCCTAGCTGGGGCTTGTCAATCGGTGGTTCACGCCTCAACGAGCGGGCGCGGCCTCAGGGTTCGAAATCCGGCTGGTTCTGCGGTAGCGCCTGCTGGAAGGCCGGCAGCGCGAGGCAGTTGGCCTCCACCGCAAGCAGGCGCGGGAAGGCGCTCACATCCACCTTGAAACGCCGCGCATTGCTCAGCTGTGGCACGAGGCAGAGATCGGCAAGGGTCGGCGCATCGCCAAAGAGAAACGAGCTGTTTTCTGCCCTTACGAGCGTTTCGCAGGCGGCAAGCCCTTCGCGATTCGCCCAGGCCGCCCAAGCCTGCACACCGGTATCGTCCTGCCCGAGCTTGCGCAGCCGGTTGAGCACCTTGAGGTTCTGAACCGGGTGGATGTCACATGCGATGGCGAGCGCGAAGGCGAGGATCCGAGCGCGTTGGGCTGCGTCGCCGGGCCGCAGGGGCGGATCGGGGAAGGTCTCGTCGAGCCACTCGATGATCGCCAGCGATTGGGTCAGCACCGCGCCGTCATCCGTTTCCAGTGCGGGCACGAGGCCCTGCGGATTGAGCGCCAGGAAATCTGGTGCGTTCTGCGCGTTATGGCGCAGGTGGTGGAAGACATGCTCCACGCTTAAGCCCTTGAGATTGAGTGCGATTCGCACCCTGAAAGCAGCGGAGGAACGAAAATAGCCGTGGAGGCGCATGGGATTCTCTTTTGCGTGGGCGCACGAAAACGCGACTTTTGCCCTTCAGGCGAGCAAGTCCGCATCGGGAACGGGCTGGCGCGCCGCAGGGCCAGGCCCTATACCTCACACGAACCGACCCCGAAAAGCGAGCAAGGCAGAGGGGCGATTTTGGGAGGATCATCCATGAAGCTCACTCGGCGTGGTTTCGGCTTCGGCGCGGCGACCCTGATCGCCAGCCCGGCCATCGTCACTTCGGCCCGCGCGCAGGCGGTCACCTTGCGCATGCATCACTTCCTGCCGGCGGTATCGAATGGTCACGCGAAGCTTCTGGCGCCCTGGGCCCGGAAGGTCGATGCGGAAAGCCAGGGCCGGCTGAAGATCGAGATTTTCCCCAGCATGCAGCTCGGCGGCACGCCGCCCCAGCTTTTCGATCAGGCGCGCGATGGCGTGGCCGATATCGTCTGGACCCTGCCGGGCAATACCCCGGGCCGCTTTCCCTCGACAGAAGTGTTCGAGCTGCCGTTCATCGCCTCGAATCGCGGCATCGTGAATGCCCGCGCCGCGGCGGAATTCACCGAAAAGCGCCTGATGGAAGAAACGAAGGAAGTGAAGCTCCTTGCCTTCTGGGCGCATGATGCGGGCCTCATCCACGCGAACAAGCAGGTTCGCACCATGGATGACCTGAAGGGCCTGAAGTTGCGCAACCCCACCCGCCTCGCGGGTGAGGCGCTGAAGGCGCTGGGCGCCACCTCGGTGGGCATGCCCGTGCCGCAGGTGCCGGAAAGCCTCGCGCAGAAGGTGATCGACGGCGCGGTGATCCCGTGGGAGGTCGTGCCTGCGGTGAAGGTGCATGAGCTCGTGAAGTTCCACACCGAGATTCCCGGCGCGCCCACGCTCTATACCGCGACCTTCTTCCTCGCGATGAACCGCGCGAAATATGATGGACTGCCGGCCGATCTCCGCGCCGTGCTCGACAAGAATCTCGGCATGGTCTTCGCCGATATGGCGGGCAACATGTGGGATAACGAGGCGAAAACGGTTTCCGCCCAGGTCCGCAGCCGTGGCAACACCATCACGACGATTTCCGAGGACGAGAAGCAGAAATGGATCAAGGCCACCGAGCCGGTTCATGCCGCCTGGATCGAGCAGATGAAGGCCAAGAACATCGATGGCGCGGCGCTGATTGCGGAAGTGAAGGCGCTCATTGCAAAATACGAGAAGATGGCCTGATCGTTTTTGCGTGCGCGCAAGTCTCAAGCCCGGCGGCCTTGTGCCTGCCGGGCTTTTCTGCTTTTGAACCCTCCTCTTCCTCCGCTGGGCCGGCGTTTCCATGTCTGATGATCCGACATCTTCCGGGACGCTCTGGCAGGCCCAGCCGGCTATCGATCGCGCCATTGGCTGGGTCGCGATTGGCGGTGGTGCGCTGGCGCTCGGGATGGCGCTTCTTGTCACCGTGAGCGTTTTCGGCCGCTGGCTCTTCTCCATGCCGATCGAGGGCGACTTCGAATTCGTGAAGATGGGCACGGCCCTCGCCGTGTTCTGCTACCTGCCCTACACGCAGGTGCAGCGCGGAAACATCATGGTCGATAGCCTCACCACCGGCTTGCCGCAGCGGGGCCGCGCCCTGCTCGATGCCCTTTGGGATCTGGTCTATGCCGGCGTGGCCCTGCTGATGGCGCATGGCCTGTCCACCGGCGCGATGGAAGCGCTGAAGAGCCGCGAGACCACCATGCAACTGCAATTGCTGGTCTGGCCGGCAATCGCGATCTGCGCGGTTCTCGCTCTGCTGCTGTTCTTTTCGGCGCTGGTTTCCGCCGCCCGCCTGGTGCGGAGGCCTGCGTGACCAGCCTTCAGATCGCGATCCTCGGCTTTTCCGCCATGCTGGGCCTGATGGCCCTGCGCATGCCTATCGGGCTCTCGATGCTCGTGGTGGGTGGCATCGGCTATTCGATGCTGAACGGAGTGGGGCCCTTCCTCGCCTATATGAAGACCAACACTTACCACCAGTTCGCGAATTACACCCTGTCCGTCATCCCGCTCTTCATCCTGATGGGAGCGCTGGCGGAGCGGGCCGGCATCGCGCGTGCCCTGTTCAAGGCAGCCGAGCGCGGTTTCGGACAGACGCGCGGCGGCCTCGCCATGGCGGTGATCGGCGCCTGCATGGCTTTCGGTGCGATCTGCGGTTCATCCGTCGCGACCACCGCGACCTTCGGGCGCGCGGCCCTGCCGGAACTGCGCCGCTACCGCTACGATGGCGGCTTCGCGACCGGCACCATTGCCGTCGGCGGCACGCTGGGCATTCTGATTCCGCCCTCGGTGATCCTCGTGGTTTATGCGATCACCACCGAGCAGAACATCGCGAAACTGTTTCAGGCAGCGCTGATTCCCGGCCTACTCGCGGCGTTTTTCTACTGCATCGTCATCGCAATCGTGGTGCGCCGCAACCCTGATCTCGCGCCCGCGGCACCCGCGCAGGAGGAGCTGCCTCCGGCCAGCAAGCCGGGTTGGATGCGCGGTCTCGCGATCCTTCTGCTCGCGGGCACAACGGCGCTCTGGTTCGCCGACCGGATCGAACTCACCCTGCTGGTTCTCGGCGGCTTGCTGGCGTTGGTGATGGCCTTCGCCGATCTCGCGATCCTGCCCGCTCTGGCCATCGCGCTGATCGTCGTAGGCGGGATCTACGGCGGGGTTTTCACTCCCACGGAAGGCGCGGCGGTGGGCACGATCGCGATGCTCGCGGCCGGGCTGATCCAGCGCAGCCTCAGCCTTGCCGATATCCGCGAGGCCCTGCGGCAGACGGCCGTGACCTCCGGCATGATCTTCATCATCCTGCTGGGTGCGGAAGTGTTCGGCGCGTTCCTTGCCCTCTCGCGTCTGCCGACGGTGGCGGCAGAATGGGTGGGCGGGCTCGGCTATTCGCCGTATCTCGTGGTCATCGCGATGCTCGCCTTCTACATCCTGCTCGGCGCGGTGATGGACGAACTCGCGATGATCCTGCTCACGCTGCCGGTATTCTTCCCCGTGGTGCAGGGCCTTGATTTCGGCATGTTCCCGGATGACGTGGCGATCTGGTTCGGCATCCTCGTACTGATCGTGGTGGGCATTGGCCTCACGGCGCCGCCCATCGGGTTGAACGTGTTCGTGATCCACCAGATCGCGAAGGATGTGCCCCTTTTTGCGACCTATCGCGGGGTGCTGCCGTTCTTGCTGGCGGATGTCATCCGCCTCGCGCTGGTGGTCGCTTTCCCCGGCCTCGCGCTCTGGCTTGTGCGCGTTCTTTCCTGAGAAATATCAGAGCCTTGTGCATTTATGAAATCTGCTGGCTCATGCTGTACAGAACCGCATCGGGTTGCCTGTAATTCAGGCTTGACGCTCAAATAGATCGTATCATACGATCATTAATATGAGGAAAGTCACGAGCATTCACGCGGATTGCGTGGCCGCCATCGCCGGCTGGATCACCGGGGGAGTTTATCCGCCTGGGACCACGCTGCCGATCGAGCCGGCGCTTTGCTCGGAGCTGGGCGTGAGCCGTACGGTGGTGCGTGAGGCCGTGAAGACGCTGGTGGCGAAGGGGCTGCTCACCACCGGCCCGCGCGTGGGCACCCGCGTTCAGCCGAAATCAAGCTGGAACCTCTACGATCCCGATGTCATCGACTGGCGTTTCGCCGCCGGCGTGGATGAAGACCTGCTGCGCGACGTGATCGACCTGCGCCTCACCTTCGAGCCGGCGGCCTGCGAATTCGCCGCGCGCCGCGCAAGTGCCGAGGATCTCGCGCGGATCGAATTGGCCTATGCCGACATGGCCGCCGCGGTGGATGGGCATGGCCGCTATTTCGCGGCGGATATCGATTTCCACACGAGCATTCTCGCGGCGGCGCATAACCAGTTCTTCGCGGCGCTCTCGCCGCTCATCACGGCGATCCTAAAGGTGTCGATCCGCCTCTCCGTGCGCAATCGCGATGGCGCGGCGGCTTCGCTGCCCTTGCATCGCGCGGTGGCGGACCGGATCGCGGCACGCGATCCGGAAGGCGCGCGGCTGGCCATGCAGCGCCTCATTCTGGGCGCGCGCGAGGATATTGACCGGGGCGGGCCGGTTGATCCGGCTTTTATTGTCATTGCGGGGGTGGGGAGATGATGGCGCTGGAACGCATATTCTTCCGGGGGCTGGAGGCTTTGCTGGTTTTCCTCCTTGCCGGCATGGTGGTGATGGTTTTCGGCAATGTGATGCTGCGCTGGTTTGCCGATAGCGGCCTCACCTTCTCCGAAGAAATGAGCCGCTATTTCTTCGTCTGGCTCACCTTCATCGGCGCTGTTGTGGTGATGCGCGAGCACGCGCATCTCGGCGTGGATGCGCTGGTGCGGGTGCTTGGCCCTCGCGGGCGATTCATCTGTATGGTCCTGAGTGACATTCTCGTGCTCGGCTGCTGCGTGCTGTTCTTCTGGGGCACCTGGAAGCAGGCACCGCTGAATTACACGAACATTGCGCCGGTTACGGGCATCAACATGCTCTGGGTGTTCGGCGTGGGGCTCTTCACCTCGCTCGGCATCGGGCTGATGGTCGCGGCACGGCTGATCCGGGCTCTGACAGGGCGGCTTGCCCCGCGCGAACTCGATATCTTCGCGGGCGAGTTCAGCGATGACGAAGCCGCCCATTCCATCAAGGGCCGCCTCGAATGACCGTTCTCGTTTTCCTCGTCTCGCTCTGCGGAGCGATGGCGCTCGGCATGCCCTGCGCCTTCGCCCTGATGGTCTGCGGCGTAGCCCTGATGGGCTGGATGGTCGCGATCGGCATCTATCCGGCCTTCGATGCGCAGGTGATCGCGCAGAAGATGCTCGATGGCGCGGATAGCTTCATCCTGCTCGCGATTCCGTTCTTCATGCTCGCTGGCGAGTTGATGAATGCCGGCGGCCTTTCGAAGCGCATCGTGAATTTCGCCTTGGCGCTGATCGGCCATCGCCATGGCGGCCTTGGCTATGTTGCGATCATCGCGGCGGTGATCATGGCCTCGCTCTCGGGCTCGGCGGCGGCGGATACAGCGGCACTCGCCGCGATCCTCATCCCGATGATGCGCGATGCCGGCTACAACGTGCCGCGTTCGGCTGGGCTTATTGCCTCTGGCGGCATCATCGCGCCGGTCATCCCGCCCTCAATCGGCTTCGTGATCTTCGGTGTGGCCGCGAATGTCTCTATCCCGCAATTGTTCCTGGCGGGCGTGTTCCCCGGCATCCTGATGGGCGTGAGCCTCTTCTTAGCCTGGTGGTGGGTGGCGCGGAAGGAGACGCTGAAACCCTATCCCAAGCGCAGCTGGGGCGAGCGCTGGCAGGCCACGAAAGATGGTGCGTGGGCCCTGGCCATGCCGGCCTTCATTCTTGGCTCGATCCGCTTCGGCTTCGCGACTCCGACGGAAGCGGCGGTGGTTGCCACGGTCTATGCGCTGTTCGTGGGCATGTTCATCTATAAGGAGCTGAAGCCCAGCCAGCTTTACGGGCTGTTTCTCGCTGCCGCGAAGATGACCAGCGTCATCATGTTCCTGGTGGCGGCGGCGCTGATTTCGTCCTGGCTCATCACGGCGGCGAATATTCCCGGCGAGGTCGGCAAGCTGCTGGAGGCCTTCACCGACAACAAGCTGCTGCTGATGATCCTGCTGATGGTGCTGGTGCTCGTGGTGGGCACGGCGCTGGATTTCGCACCCACGGTACTGATCCTCACGCCGGTTCTGATGCCCATCGTGAAGCAGGCGGGCATCGATCCGATCTATTTCGGGGTGCTCTTCATCATGAACAACGCGATCGGCCTCATCACGCCGCCGGTTGGCATCGTGCTCAACGTGGTGGCCGGGGTGGCAAAGGTGTCGATGACGGATGTGATCCGCGGCATCAACCCCTTCCTCATCGCGCAAAGCACGGTACTCTTCCTGCTGGTGCTGTGGCCGCCTCTGGTGATGGCACCGTTCCGGCTGCTGCAGGGACGCATCGATTTCTACCAATTCGTCCAGATGTTGCTGGGCCTATAACCCGCGGACGTCAAGATCCGCGATCTTCAAGGGAGGAAGACCATGATCAAGAAGACACTTCTCGCAGCGGTCGGGGTGCTGGCCCTGATGACCGGCGCAGCGCAGGCGCAGTTTGCGGATCGCACCATCCGCGTCTCCAACGGCGTGAATGCCGATCATCCAGTCGGCAATGGCATCAAGGTGATGACCGAGTGCCTCGCCAAGAAATCCGGCGGCAAGATGAAGCTGCAGGCCTTCTGGGGCGGTGCGCTTGGTGGTGACCTTCAGGCGACGCAGGCCTTGCGTTCCGGCACGCAGGAAATGGTCGTGACATCGACGTCGCCGCTGATCGGCATCCTGCCGGATCTCGGCGTGTTCGACCTGCCCTTCCTCTTCGCGAACGAGAAGGAAGCCGATGCCATCCTCGATGGCGACATGGGCAAGTACCTCACCGACAAGATGCCGGGCGTGGGCCTCATCAACCTCTCCTACTGGGAGAACGGCTTCCGCAACCTCACGAACTCGAAGAAGCCGGTCGAAAAGCCGGAGGATTTCGCAGGCCTGAAGGTCCGCGTGATGCAGAACAACATCTTCCTCGACACCTTCAAGACCGTGGGTGCCAACGCCATTCCCATGGCCTTCCAGGAAGTGTTCGCAGCGCTGGAAACGAAAGCGATCGACGGGCAGGAAAACCCCTTCGTGACCATCGACACCTCGAAGTTCTATGAGGTTCAGCGCTACCTCTCGGTCACGCGCCACGCCTACACGCCCTTCATGGTGCTCTATTCGAAGACGCTGTTCGACCGCCTCTCGGCCGATGAGCAGAAGGCGCTGATGGATTGCGCGGCCGATGGCCAGAAGGAGCAGCGGAAGATCTCGCGCGCGCTCGGCGAGCAGTCTCTCGCCAACCTCCAGAAGCAGGGCATGCGCATCAACCTCATCTCGCCTGACCAGCAGGCGCGCATGCGCGAAGCCGTGAAGCCGGTCTATGAGCGTTCGAAGCCGGTTGTCGGCGCCGAGACCGTGGACCGGATGAACGCAGCTCTCGCCAAGGTGCGCGGCACGAACTGAGGCCTTTTCCAGCCTGAACAACGAGGCTCCGCGCGAAAGTGCGGGGCTTCAGCCCTCGGAAAAGGAGACAAGCCTTGCGCATTCGCAACGTCGAACCGTTCATCCTCCACATTCCGGTGACCGGGGGTTCGATTTCCGATTCCACCCATCAGGTCAGCCATTGGGGCGTGGTAGGCTGCCGCATCGAAACCGAGGATGGCCTCTCGGGCTTCGGTTACGCCGGCACGCATGCGCATCTGCCCTCCGACCGGCTGATCACATCCTGCATCCGCGATTGCTACGCGCCGCTGCTCGTGGGCGAGGATGCGAGCGAAATCTCCCGTCTCTGGCTGCAGCTGCTGCGCTATCCGCCGCTGCAATGGGTGGGGCGTGCGGGCATTACGCATCTCGCGCTCGCGGCGGTGGATATCGCGCTGTGGGATCTCAAGGCCAAGAAGGCGGGCGTGCCGCTCTGGCACCTGCTCGGCGGCGCGACGAAGCCCCGGCTGGAGGCCTACAACACCGATATCGGCTGGCTCTCGCTCAGCGTGCCGACCATCATCGACGGCGCGAAGCGTGCCATCGAGGTCGATGGCTTCAAGCGTATCAAGGTGAAGGTCGGCCATGCTGATCCCATGGTGGATGTGGCCCGGCTCGAAGCCATCCGTGCGGCCATCGGCCCGCACATCACGATGGCGATTGACGGGAACGGCAAATGGGATCTTCCGACCTGCAAACGCTTCTGCGCAAAGGCCGAGGCGCTGGATATCTTCTGGTTCGAGGAACCGCTCTGGTATGATGATGTCGGCTCGCATGCCGAACTCGCCCGCGCGACCTCGATTCCCGTGGCGCTCGGTGAGCAGCTCTACACGCTCGATGCCTTCCGTGCCTTCGTGCAGGCCGGAGCCCTGCACTGGGTGCAGCCGGATGTGACGCGCCTCGCGGGCATCACGGAATATATTCAGGTCGCGGATCTCGCTTTGGCGCATCGCCTGCCGGTGGCACCCCATGCTGGCGAGATGAGCCAGGTGCATGTGCATCTCGCCTATTGGCACGAGGCGACGCCGGTTCTCGAATACATTCCCTGGATCAAGGATGCCTTCCTCGAGCCTGCCAATGTGAGGGATGGGCATTTCCTGCGTCCCCAGCAGCCTGGCGCATCCAGCGAACCTTCGCCGGAAGCCTTCCGTCATTTCTCCCGCCCGCTTTCGGATTGAACCGATGAAGATCACCGCGCTCGAAACGCTCCGCATCGAGGAATTCGGCAACATCATCTTCGTGCTGCTGCACACCGATGAGGGGCTCGTCGGGCTCGGCGAGACCTTCATGGGCCCGAAGGCGGTGGAGGCCTATCTGCACGAGACGGTCGCGCCGAAGATCATCGGGAAGGATCCGCTGCAGATCGAGCGCATCAATGCGGAACTCGCCGGTTACTATCTCGGCTGGCGCTCGGCGGGGGTGGAGACGCGCGGCAATTCCGCGATCGATATCGCCCTCTGGGATCTATTCGCGAAGGCCCATAACAAGCCGCTCTGCGACATGCTCGGCGGGCGTTCGCGCGATTCCATCCGCGTCTACAACACCTGCGCCGGCTACAAATACATCCGCGACGCGCGTGCCCAGTCCGTGGCAAACTGGCATGTCGGCGCGCAGGGCGGGCCCTACGAGGATCTCGACGCCTTCCTGAACCGTGCGGATGAACTCGCCCATTCCCTGCTGGAGCAGGGCATCACCGGCATGAAGATCTGGCCTTTCGACATTGCCGCCGAGCGTTCCGGCGGGTGGGATATCACGTCGGAGGAGCTGAACCGCGCGCTGGAGCCCTTCCGCCTCATCCGCCGCGCCGTGGGCGACCGGATGGACATCATGGTCGAGTTTCATTCGCTCTGGTCGCTGCCCATGGCGAAGAAGCTTGCGGAGCGCCTCGCGGAATTCGATACCTACTGGCACGAAGACCCGTTCCGGCTCGACAATATCCGCGACCTCGGGGAATACGCCGCGCATTCGAACGCGTGGGTCTGTGCGTCCGAAACGCTCTCCTTCACGCATGCCTTCCGCGAATATCTCGAAACGGGAGCAGCGGGCGTGGTGATGCTCGATCTCTCGTGGTGCGGCGGCATTTCCGAAGCGCGCAAGATCGCGGGCATGGCGGAGGCCTGGCACACGCCGGTAGCACCGCATGATTGCACGGGCCCGGTGGTTTATGCGGCCTCTTGCCACTTCTCGCTGCACGCCCGCAACGCGCTCATCCAGGAGAGCGTGCGTGCCTTCTATACCGGCTGGTACAACGAACTCGCGACGGGCCTTCCGCAGGTGAAGAACGGGCAGGTGACGGTGGATTTCTCGGTTCCCGGCCATGGCATTGCGCTGTTGCCGGACCTGAAAAATCGGCCAGACGCCGTGTCGCGGCTGAGTCTCGCGGAGTGACCATCCCGGCCTGTTTGACAAACTAACCAATTCGTCCAATTCTACGAGTTGCGCAGCGGGTCTTGCGCTTCAGGGCCGTGCTGTCAGGATAGGACGAGCCGCCGCGAGAGCGGCCGTCAAGAAACCGAATCCGGGAGGAATGGATGACCACCATGTTTGATCGCCGCGATGTTCTGCGGCAGGCCGCTCTGGCCGGCGCTGCCGGCGTGGCCCTCAGCGCTGGCATGAAGCCCGCGCTTGCTCAAGGCGTGACCCTGCGGCTCTCTGCCCCGATGACGCCGACGGACCAGCGCGCCGTGGCGATGACCGAGATTTTCGGCCCTGCCGTGAAGGATTTCGCGACGCTCCAGCCGCACTGGAACGCGACGCTCTTCAAGCAGGGCACCGAGCTTGAGGCTATTGCGCGCGGCAACCTCGAAATGTCGATCACCTCGCCGCAGGAACTCGCGACGCTGATCCCCGCCTGGTCGATCTTCACCGCCGGCTACCTGCTGCGCGATGCGGAGCACCAGAAGAAGGTCTTCGCCGACCCCCTGATGAACGACCTGAAGAAGACCACCGAAGACCGTCTCGGCGTGAAGCTCCTCTCGGTCATGTATCTCGGTCGCCGCCAGGTGAACCTGCGCACCGAGAAGGAAATCAAGACCCCGGCCGATATGGCGGGCATCAAGCTGCGTATGCCGGGCACGGAAGCGTGGCTCTTCTTGGGCCAGGCTCTGGGGGCCAACCCGCTGCCGGTGGCCTTCACCGAAATCTACACCGCGCTCCAGAGCGGTGCCGTGGACGGTCAGGACAACCCGTTGCCGACCGTGCGCGATTCGAAGTTCTTCGAAGTGACGAAGCAGATCGTGCTTACGAGCCATCTCGTGGACCAGAACTACATCGCGCTGTCGAAGAAGGTGTGGGACCGCTTCACGCCGGCCCAGCAGGCCGTGGTGCAGAAGGCTGCGGATGACGCTGCCGAAAGCGGCCGGAAGAAGCAGCTCGCACTTGAGGCTGAGCTTGAGGGCTTCTTCAAGGAAAAGGGCCTGAAGGTCTACACGCCGGATATCGAGGCCTTCCGCAAGAAGGTGCAGGCCGATTACCTCGCCTCCAAATTCGCGAAGGATTGGCCGCCGGGCATGATCGACAAGATCAACGCCGTAAAGTGATGCTTCCACGCTGATTCTTGGCGGGTCGGCTTTGGCCGGCCCGTTTTTCCGGGGGGAGGATCCGATGTCTCGTCTCATCGCCTTCGCGCGCATGGCAGCGCTGGACATCGCCGCACTGATGCTGGGCGGTCTTTTCCTCGTCTTCCTCATCCAGATCGGGGCGCGATACCTCTTCAACGCGCCGGCCCTCTGGACACTCGAAGCCTGCCTCACGCTGTGGCTGTGGGTGGTGTTCTGGGGTGGGGCCTTTGTCCTGACCGAGAAAGACCATGTCCGCTTCGATGTGCTCTATGATTCGGTGCGCTCACGCACGCGGCGCATGTTCGCCTTCATATCGGCCGTGGCGATTGCCGCGGGCTTCCTCGCGGCCCTGCCCGCGACCTGGAGCTATATCGATTTTTACCAGATCAAGCGCAGCGCGGTGCTGGGCATTCGGCTTGATGTCGTCTTCTCGATCTACGGGATTTTCGCGGCAGTGATCGTGTTGCGCTACCTCTGGCGGGCTTGGCTTCTCGCGCGCGGCGCTGACCCTGACATGCTCGATGGTCGCGCAGCCCAGGACGGATATCACGTCCAATGAGCCTCGCCCTGTTCTGCTGCCTCGCGGTTCTGGTGTTCCTCGCGACAATCGGTGCGCCGATCCCCTATGCGATGATCCTCTCGGCGATCGTCTATCTCGCCGTGAAAGGACAGGATCTCGGCCTTGCCGCCGAACAGATCATCCAGGGCCTCTACGATAGCTTCGTGATCCTCGCGATTCCGCTCTTCATCGTGGCCGCCAATTTCATGAATGCCGGCTCGATCTCGGATCGTCTCACGGCTTTCTGCCTTGCGCTGGTGGGCCGTTTGCGCGGCGGCCTCGGGCATGTGAATGTGGTGCTCAGCCTCATCTTTGCGGGTATGTCCGGCTCGGCCGTGGCCGATATTGTCGGCACCGGCAAGATGCAGATCGCCATGATGATCAAGGACAACCGCTACCCCCTGGGTTATGCGGCTGCGATCACGGCGGCTACCTCCGTGGTCGGACCGATCATCCCGCCCTCGATCCCGATGGTGCTTTATTCCATCGTGTCCGATGCCTCGATCGGCTATCTCTTCCTCGCGGGCGTAGTTCCCGGCCTGCTGATGACGGCCGTGATGATGGTCCTGAATTCCTATATGGCGCACCGCCTCAATGTGCCGCTGGAAGAGCCAGTGCCGCTGCGCGAAATCCCCGGCATCACCTTCCGCGCTTTCCCCGCCTTGCTGATGCCGATTATCCTGCTTGGCGGTATCTATGGCGGGGCGACCACACCGACGGAAGCGGCGGCGATTGCTGCGGCCTATGCCTTCCTTGTGGCGGCCCTGTTCTATCGGGCCTTGAATTTCGCCGCGATCCGCTCGGTGATGCATGACAGCGTGCGTTCGAGTGCCTCGGTCGGCCTCATCATCGGCTCGGCGCTGATTTTCAACTACATCGTTGCGAGCGAGAACATCCCGGCGCGGGTCTCCGAACTGATGAAGGGCGTGGAGATTTCCCCGCTCATGTTCCTGCTGCTGCTCAACCTGTTCTTCCTCGTGCTCGGGTGCCTTCTCGATGCAGCGACGATCATTCTGGTGATTCTCCCGGTCTTCATCCCCACGGTGAAGGCGCTTGGGATCGATCTCGTGCATTTCGGCGTGGTCGCTGTGGTCAATTGCATGATCGGATTGATCACGCCGCCCTATGGCGTGGTGCTCTTCGTGCTGAACGCGATCACCGGCATTCCACTGAAGACGATCATCGATGCCATCTGGCCCTGGGTGGCCGCGTTGATCGGAGCCCTGCTGCTGATGATCATCTTCCCCGAAATCGTGCTCTGGCTCCCGCGCCAGTTCGGCTATCAGGGCAGCTGATCGCACGTGGGCCGCGCTGCAACGCCGCATCCGCCGCCCATCCGGGCAGGCGGGTGCGCGTTGATGTTGCATGTGCGAAATGACGTTGGCCTTGCTGTGCAGCTTCTGTATTCTGAGCGAGCAAGGAGCGCGCACGTCGTGAAAAACATTTCATCCATTTGCATTGCGGCTGGCCTGTTGCTGGGCCTTCCCCTGGGCCATACGGCGATGGCGCAAGGCGCGATGCCTCCGCCACCCGTGCAGGTTGCGGCGCCTCTCTCGCGCAAGATCACGCTCTGGGACGAATACACCGGCCGCTTCGAGGCGCGCGAACAGGTGGAAGTGCGCGCCCGCGTCTCAGGCTTCATCGAGAAGATCCATTTTCAGGATGGCCAGCCGGTGAAGAAGGGCGATCTGCTTTTCACCATCGACCAGCGTTCTTTCCAGTTCACGGCAGATGCCGCGCAGGCGGAAGTCGAGCGCGCCAAGGCGCAGGTCGCGCTCGCCGAGAACGAGGTGGAGCGCGCCGAGGGCCTGACCCGCAACCAGACCATCACCGTGCGCGATCTGGACCAGCGCAAGGCGAACCTCGCCAGCGCCCGGGCCTTGCTCGCCTCGGCGGAAGCCAATCTGAAGCAGGCGCAGCTCAACCTCGAATGGACTGAAGTTCGCGCACCCATTTCGGGCCGCATTTCGGATCGTCGCGTCGACGCCGGAAACCTCATTTCCGGCGGGCAGGGGGCGACCCTGCTGACGAACATCATCAGCATCGACCCCGTGAACTTCGTCTTCGAGGCCTCGGAAGCCGATTACATCCGCTACACACGCTTCATGCAGAATGGCAATCGCGCGCCCGGTCGGCAGAACCCGCTGCCCGTGCGTGTGCGCCTCGCCGACGAGACCGAGTGGAAGCGCGAGGGCAAGCTGGAATTCGTCGATAACCAGCTTAATGCCCGCTCCGGCACCATCCGCGCTCGCGCGATCTTCGAAAACAAGGACCAGTTCCTCACCCCGGGCACCTTCGGGCGCATGCAGCTTTTCGCCGGGGAGGTCGATGCCCTTCTCGTGCCCGATGCGGTAATTGTCTCCGACCAGACCATGAAGATCGTGCTGACCGTCGGCCCGGAGAACAAGATCGTGCCGAAGCCCGTGAGCCTCGGGCCGATCGTCGATGGCCTGCGCGTGGTGCGCGGCGGGCTCGCGCCTGATGACAAGGTGGTCATCAACGGGCTTGCGAACCCCATGGTACGGCCCGGCGCGCCTGTTCAGCCGCAGCCCGGCGAGATCAAGCCGCCGCCGGCCCGTCCGTAAAACCGGCGTGGCCTGGCCACGCGTCGCATTGCCGATACCCTGTTTCGAGGCGCCGCCATGTTCCGGTTCTCCCATTTCTTCATCGATCGCCCGATTTTCGCGAGCGTGCTCTCGATCCTGCTCACCATCATGGGACTGATCGCGCAGCGCGCGCTGCCGATTTCGGAATATCCCGAAATCGCGCCGCCCACGGTCAGCATCACCGCAGCTTATCCCGGCGCATCCGCCGAGATCATCGCCGCGACCGTGGCAGCACCCATCGAGCAGGAGGTGAACGGCGTCGACAACATGCTCTACATCTCGTCCCAATCGACGGGTGACGGGCGCGTCTCGATCAATGTCGTCTTCAAGCCGGGCACCAATATCGATCAGGCGCAGGTGCTGGTGCAGAACCGCGTCTCCGGCGCCGAAGCCCGCTTGCCGGAGGAGGTGCGCCGGCAGGGCGTGCAGGTGCGGAAGGCCTCGCCGGATCTGATGATGGTCATTCACATGACCTCGCCTGATGGCAGCCGCGACCAGCAGTATATCTCGAATTACGCCACCCTCTTCGTAAAGGATGTGCTGGGCCGCGTGGATGGCGTGGGCAGCATCAGCGTCTTCGGTGCGCGCGATTATTCGATGCGCATCTGGCTTGATCCGGCGCGTGTTTCCGCGCGCAATCTCACGGCCGGCGAGGTGATCGCGGCCCTGCGCGCGGCGAATGTGCAGGTCGCGGCGGGTTCCATCAACCAGCCGCCGGCAAGCTCTGATGCCGCCTTCCAGCTCTCCGTGCAGACGCTCGGGCGCCTCACGGATATCGAGGAATTCGGCAACATCATCGTGCGTTCCGATGCGAATGGCGTGGTGCGCGTGCGTGATATCGCCCGTACGGAACTGGGTAGCCAAGATTATTCGATCAACGCCTATCTCAACAACAAGAACGCGGTGGCGATCGGCATCTTCCAGCGCCCCGGCTCGAACGCGCTGGCCACGGCCGAGGCGCTCCAGCGCGAGATGGCCCGGATGGCCGAAACCTTCCCCACGGGTCTCGGTTATTCCACGGTCTACAACCCCACGGAATTCATCCAGCAATCGGTGAACGAGGTCGTCAAGACCCTGCTCGAAGCCACCCTGCTAGTGATCGTGGTGGTCATCCTCTTCCTGCAAAGCTGGCGCGCGGCGATCATCCCGATCATCGCGATTCCCGTCAGCCTCGTGGGCACCTTCCTGGTGATGGCGATGGTCGGCGTGTCGTTCAACACGCTCTCGCTGTTCGGGCTCGTGCTCGCCATCGGCATCGTCGTGGATGACGCGATCGTCGTAGTGGAGAACGTCGAGCGCTACCTGCGGGAGGGGCATTCACCGAAGGAAGCCGCGCACAAGACCATGGATGAAGTGGGCGGCGCGCTGATTGCAATCGCGCTCGTGCTCTGCGCGGTGTTCATTCCCACAGCCTTCATCCAGGGCCTTCAGGGCTCGTTCTACAAGCAATTCGCGATCACCATTGCGGCTTCCACCGCGATTTCCGCGCTTGTCTCGCTCACGCTGTCGCCGGCCATGGCGGCGATCCTGCTGAAGCCGCATGATCCGCATCACAAGGCGGGTGGCGCTTTGGGGGCCCCGGTTCGCGCCTTCTTCAATGGCTTCAACCGCGCCTTCGAGGCGATGTCGAACCGCTACGGCGCGCTGACGGCACGGATGATCCGCTTTTCCTTCGGCGTGCTCGTGGTCTATGGCGGCCTGATTGCTCTGACAGCCTACCAGCTGCGCATTGTCCCGACTGGCCTCATCCCGCAGCTCGATCGCGGCTATCTCATCGTGGCCTTCCAGCTGCCGCCGGGTTCGACGCTGGAGCGGTCCGATGCCGTGGTGCGTCGTGCCTCGGATATCCTGCTCAGCCGCAAGGGCGTGAAGAACGCGGTGGCTTTCGTGGGCCTCGATGGCGCGACCTTCACCAATGCGCCGAATGCCGGTGTGGTCTTCGTGACGCTCTCGGATTTCGCCGAGCGCGAGAAGCTGGAACTCACGAGCAAGGACATCCTGAACGACCTGCGCCGGCAGATGTTCACGATTCCCGAGGCCTTCGCGCTGGTCATCGAGCCGCCTGCGGTGCCGGGCATCGGCACGGGTGGTGGCCTCAAGGGCTACGTGCAGGATCGCGGTGGTCGTGGCCTTCCCGCGCTGGAAGGTGCGGCATGGATCGTCGCGGGTTCGGCCAATCAGGTGCCGGGCATCGTGCAGGGCTACACGCTCTTCTCTACGCGTACCCCGCAAATCTATGCCGATATCGACCGCACGAAATCCGAGATGCTCGGCGTGCCGATCAACCGCGTCTTCGAGACGCTCTCGGTCTATATGGGCTCGGCCTTCGTGAACGATTTCAATGTTCTCGGCCGCACCTATCGCGTCACCGCGCAGGCCGACAACCCCTATCGCCTCGATCTGCGTGATGTCGCGAACCTCAAGACCCGCAACGTCGATGGCGAGATGGTGCCGATCGGTTCGGTCGCGAATTTCTCGAACATCACCGGCGCCTATCGCGTGCCGCGCTACAACCTCTACCCCGCAGCGGAAGTCTCGGTTGCGCTCGCGCCGGGCTATTCCTCGGGGCAGGGCATCGCGGCCATCGAGAAAATCGCGCGCGAACGCCTGCCCTCGGGCTTCGGCTTCGAATGGACGGAAATCGCGCTGCAGGAAAAGCTTTCGGGCAACACCACCATCATCGCTTTCGTGCTGGCGGTGGTGTTCGTCTACCTGCTGCTCGCCGCGCTTTACGAAAGCTGGCTGCTGCCCCTCGCGGTCATCCTCATCGTGCCGATGTGTATCCTCGCCGCAATGATCGGCGTCAGGATCGCGGGGCTTGATCGCAACATCCTTGTCGATATCGGCCTCGTGGTGCTGGTTGGCCTTGCGGCGAAGAACGCGATTCTCATCGTGGAATTCGCGAAACAGGCGGAGGATGAAGGGCAGGATCGGGTGAAGGCCGCTATTGAGGCCGCGCGCACGCGCCTCCGGCCGATCCTCATGACGTCGCTCGCCTTCATTCTCGGTGTGCTGCCGCTGGTGATCGCGCAAGGCGCGGGCGCAGAGATGCGCCAGTCGCTGGGCATCGCGGTCTTCGCGGGCATGATCGGCGTGACGATTTTCGGGCTGCTCTTCACGCCGGTCTTCTATGTGGTGACGCGCTGGCTTGCCTCGCGCCTCAGCCGCAAGCCGCGCGAAGCCGTGGAGCCGCCTGCGGCCTGAGGCAAGCGCGATAGCAGCGGCTGGCATATCCGCCGCCTGCTTTCCCGTCCATCAAGCCATGGGCGGATTTTCCCGCAAAGGTTG
>JALOTF010000135.1 GCA_025458025.1 Beijerinckiaceae bacterium
TGATCGCAGCCGTCAGCGACGTCTTGCCGTGGTCAACGTGACCAATCGTGCCAATGTTGCAATGCGGCTTCGAACGGTTGAACTTTTCCTTGGCCATCGTGGTTTCCCTGCTGCTGGCGCGTTGAGACAGACGCGTCGGAGGTTCCGGCGCAACTTGGCGGGCCGTTTAGGCGGGTTTCGCCGGAAATTCAAGCGCCGCGCGCGAATGAAACCGCATCTTGAGGCGCATCAATGCAGATCCTCTTGCAGGGCTTAGCCTTGCGGGTGAACCGGGCTACCTGCGGAAGGTCGCCGGAGGGAAGGACATCGCATGCCGACGGACGATACAAGCACGCTCCCAACTGCGGAAATCAACCGGATTCCCGATGGTTCCCAGCCCATCGCGCGGGCAGCTGCTGCCCTTGCCGAGGCGGGCGATCAGGGTCCGCCCCCCACCCGCCGCTCCACCAAGGTCGAACGCCGTGAAGCACTGCGCCGCCTCGAAACCGACCCGGATGTGGTGCGTCGCGCTTTCGAATCCGGCACCTACCCCTACGAGGATCGCCTCACCGAGCGCGCCTATCTCGCGCAGATGGCCCCGCTGCAGGTTGAATTGCTGAAAGCGCAGAACTGGATCAGGGCCGCTGGCGAGCGCATCATGATCCTGTTCGAGGGGCGCGATGCCGCAGGCAAGGGTGGCACGATCAAGCGCTTCATGGAGCATCTCAACCCGCGTGGCGCCCGCGTGGTGGCGCTTGAGAAACCATCCGAGCGCGAGCGCACCCAGTGGTATTTCCAGCGCTATATCCAGCATTTGCCATCGGGCGGGGAAATCGTACTGTTCGATCGCTCCTGGTACAATCGCGCGGGCGTGGAACGCGTGATGGGCTTCTGCCAACCGGCAGAATATCTCGAATTCATGCGCCAGGCCCCGCTTCTGGAGCAGATGTTCGCGCGATCGGGCATCCGGCTCTACAAATACTGGTTCTCTGTCACGCGTGCCGAGCAGCGCCGGCGCTTCGAATCACGCGGGCAGGACCCGCTGAAGCAATGGAAGCTCTCGCCCATCGACCTCGCATCCCTCGACAAGTGGGACGATTACACCGAGGCCAAGGAGGCCATGTTCTTCTACACCGATACCGCCGATGCGCCCTGGACGATCATCAAGTCGGACGACAAGAAACGCGCGCGCCTCAATTGCCTGCAGCATTTCCTTTCGACCCTGGATTATCCCAACAAGGACGAAAGCGTCGTGGTGGGCTGTGACCCGCTGATCGTTGGCAGCACCGACCACGTGGTCCGCAATGCGAGCCATATTCTCGGCAAGTCTCTGCATCCACAATCGCGGGCAACGATTCGCCCCTGATGCCGAGGCCGGAACCGGGCCTCGGGCGTGTCCACGAGAAATCATGACCGAAAACCCGGAATTCCTGCTTTCCACCCACGAAACCCGCGCGGCGGATGCCCGCGCCGAATCGACGGGCCTGCCCGTTTCCCGCCTGATGGAGAATGCCGGTCGCGCAATTGCGGCCTGCCTAGCGGGAGCCCGCTGGAAAGGCGCCTCCGTCGCGATTCTCGGCGGTCCCGGCAACAATGGCGGGGACGGCTATGTCGCCGCGCGGCTGCTCGCGGAACGGGGGCACGGCGTGACCGTTTTCGCCGAGGCCCCGCCGAATGGCGGAGCAGCGGCCGAGATGGCCCGGCTATGGCGCGGCCCTGTTCAGCCGCTGGCATCCTTCTCGCCGGCCGGTTGGTCCGTAACCATCGATGCGCTTTATGGCTCCGGCCTCAACCGCCCCATCAAAGGGGTGACAGCCGAGGCGATTCTCCGCCTGAATGCCGGCGATTCGCATGTGATTGCGGTGGATATCCCCTCCGGCCTCAATGGTGATTCCGGCCAGCCCACGGGTACGGTGGTGGAGGCGGACGAGACCATCACCTTCTTCACCCGCAAACCCGGCCACTGGCTCTGGCCGGGGCGACAGCTTTGCGGTGCGCTGCATGTGGCGGATATCGGCCTTTCGGCGAGCCATCTTGATAGCCCGCCGCGCCTCTTTCGAAACACCCCTGCCCTCTGGCGCGGGGAGATACGCCCGCGCGATGCCGCCTCGCACAAATACCGGAACGGCGCGGTTCTCGTCGTGAGCGGGCCGGAATTCAGCACCGGTGCGGCCCGCCTTTCCGCACAAGGCGCGCTCCATGCCGGGGCCGGCGCGGTGACGCTCTGCGGCGATCCGGCTGCGTTGCGCGTTCATGCGGCACATGTCTCGGCGATCATGCTGCGCGAGGCGGCGGGCCCTGCAGAATTCGTCCACCTCCTCGATGAAGGGCGCTTCGACGGCGTGGTGATCGGACCGGCTGCGGGCGTCGATGAGCCCACGGAAGCCCGCCTGCGCGCCCTGCTCGCCCGTCCTCTACCCGCGGTCCTCGATGCCGATGCCATCACGGTTCTCGCCGGGAAACTCGCGCTTTTCCCGCGCGATGGCACGCTGCGCCGCGTGCTGACACCACATGAGGGTGAGTTTGCGCGCCTGTTCGGTCGTGAACTCGGCAGGGATGCCGCTTTCGCCGCCCTGCCCCCAGCGCTTCAGGCCTCGAAGGTCGAGAAAGCGCGTGCCGCCGCCCGCCTCTGCGGCGAAATCGTCGTCTACAAGGGACCGGATACGGTGATCGCCGCACCCGATGGCCGCGCCGCAATCAATACCAATGCCGGGCCGGAACTCGCGACCGCCGGCAGCGGCGATGTGCTCGCAGGCATTATCGCCGCGCATCTCGCATCTGGAATGCCGGCGTTCGAGGCAGCATGCGCGGGCGTGTGGCTCCACGGCCATTGCGGCGGGGAATTTGGCGTGGGCCTCACGGCTGAGAGGCTGGTGGATATTCTCCGGCCTCTCGCGGCCTTTATTTAGGCTTTTGGCCGGAACGCCACGATCCGCGCGGGGTCGGTTTCCAATCGCGCTCCGCCAATGAGATCAATGCCATAGGGCACCGCTGCGAAGACCGCATCGAGGCAGGTGCGGATGGCCGAGGGCTTGCCCGGCAGGTTGATGATGAGGCATGTGCCACGCGTCCCCGCGATCTGTCGCGAGAGGATAGCCGTTGGCACCTCGCGCAGACTCGCCCGGCGCATTTCCTCGCCGAAGCCGTCGAGCAAGCGCTCGCAGACATCGCGCGTCGCCTCGGGGGTCACATCGCGCGGCGCAGGGCCCGTGCCGCCGGTGGTGAGGATGAGGCTTGCGCCCTCCTCGTCCACGAGCTGGCGCATGGTTGCCGCCAGCGTCTCGCGATCATCCGGCACGAGGCGATAGAGCGGCTCCCAAGGGCTCGTGAGCACCTCACGCAAGTAAGCCTCGATAGCCGGGCCGCCCTTGTCCTCGTACTCGCCACGGCTCGCGCGATCCGAACTGACGAGAATGCCGATCTTTGCTGTGCTCATAGTGCCTCGCTTTTGGCCCAGATAGGCCGGGAAGCCTCAGCGGGGAAGCGCCTTCGCAATCGCCTCGCCTGCAATGCCGCCGAGCGCGACGGCCGTGAGCAACCCATTGCCGGAGAGATACCCCGAGGCTTCCGGGCCGGAAACACCGCAGGCCGCCCCGCCCGCTGCATAAAGACCGGGAATGACAGTGCCATCCGCGCGTAACACCTGCGCTTGCGCATTCACCTGCAATCCGCCCTGCGTGTGGAACAGCGCCCCTTCCACGCGCACCGCGCAGAACGGCGCTGACAGGCGCGGCACGCCCGCGAAATCGCGCCCGAAGGCATCCCGCTTGCCAGCGATTTTCAGGGCATCGACCTCGGCCATGGTGGCTTCGAGCGTCGCAGCCTCAAACCCAAGCTTGCCCGCGAGTTCCGCCACGCTTTCTGCCATCACCAGCGCGCCCTGCGCCTCCGCAAGGCGGAAATCCTCGAATTGTCGGGCAATATCCGCGATGCGGCTGTCAAAAATGGAATACGCAACGCCGCCCGGTTGGCCCACCACGCGCGCGGCCTGTTCGGAATAGCCCTCGGCCTCGTTCGAAAAACGACGGCCCTCGCGGTTCACCTGCACGCCACCCTCGGTGATCGTCGCCCAGGTGATGAGAATACCATGCGGATGCGCCACCGAGCCATGGCCCTGATGGCCCGCGAGATCGCGCGTCGCCGCCCCCAGTTCTGTCCCCCAGAGCAAGGCATCGCCCTGATTGCCGGGATGGCCGAAATAGAGCGCACCCGCGAGCGACGGGATATGCTTCGCGACGAGCGCAGGATTGCCGCC
>JALOTF010000136.1 GCA_025458025.1 Beijerinckiaceae bacterium
CGCGATGGCGGGCAGACGTGGAAGCGCATCGATGTGCCGGACAGCCTCGGCTGCGTGCATATGAACGTGGTGGAAGCCGGAAACGGCGAATTGCTGGCGCTTTATCGCTCGCGCTGGGCGGATTTCATCCATGCCTCGCGCTCGATGGATGGCGGCGAGAGCTGGAGCGCGCCCGTGCCAACCGAACTCCCCAACAACAATTCCTCCATTCAGGCCACGCGTCTCGCGGATGGGCGGATCGCGCTCGTTTACAACCATTCGAGCGCGGCCAATGCCACGGATCGGCGTCTGTCGCTTTATGACGAGATCGAGGATGACGAGCCCATGGAGGCCCCCGCCACGCCGCAGCCGAAGCCCGCGCGCACGGCCTTCTGGGGTGCGCCGCGCGCACCGATGATGCTGGCGATTTCCTCCGATGGCGGGCGGAGCTGGCCCGATCGCCGGCTCATCGAGGATGGCGATGGCTTCTGCCTCACCAACAACTCGACCGACAAGAAGAACCGCGAACTCTCCTATCCCTCGATCCACCAGATGCCGGATGGCAGTGTGCATATCGCCTTCACCTACCATCGGCAGGCAATCAAGCATGTGCGGATCGACGCGGCCTGACGGGTTGCCGAGCTCAGTTTGAAGCTGGCGCCATACCTGCGGTTTCTGCCGCTTTCGGCTTCGCCTCGTCGCCTCGCAAGGCGAGGAGGCGCGCGGAATTGAGGATGAAGGCCAGTTCCGACCCCACGTGAATGGCCGCCGCGAAAAGTGGATTGAGCATGCCGAAGGCCGCGAGCCCAATGCCTACAGCATCGATCACCAACGTGCCGGTGAAGTTCTGCCAGATGATCCGCCGGGTCTGCCGGGCGATCAGCATGGTTTCGACCAGTTTCTGAAGGTCGTTGCCGATCAGCACGATATCGGCACTTTCCTGCGCGATATCCGTGCCGGAACCCATGGCGATGCCCACGCTGGCAGCTGTGAGCGCGGGTGCATCGTTCACGCCATCGCCGATCATGGCGACGATGCGCTTCTTCGCAGTCATCGCGCGGATAATGCGGTGCTTATCCTCAGGCATCAGATCGGATTGCACCTCGGCCATACCAAGCCGTGCACCGACCTTCTGGCCCACGCGGGCAATGTCACCCGTGAGGAGCACCGTCTTCAGACCGAGATCGTTGAGCCGCGCCACGGCATGCACCGCCTCGGGCCGGACAGGATCAGCCACCGTCACGGCGCCGAGATAACAACCGTCAGCCGCAACGAGAATCTCCGAACCTTCCTGCGAGCCACCATCCTCCGGTACGCTCACGCCTGCCTCTGCGAGGAGCTTGCGGTTGCCCACGAGAATGGTTCGCCCGGCATGGTTCGCGGTGATGCCGCGCGCGACGGTGTAGCGGAATTCGTCGGGCTCCGTCGGAGCAAGACCACGCGCCTCGGCCTCCCGGATCACCGCGCGCGCCAGCGGATGCTCCGAATGGAACTCGGCAATCGCGGCGAGGCGCAGCAATTCCGCTTCCTCCACGCCCTCGACCGCATCGAGCCGTGTCACCACCGGTTCGCCGATGGTCAGCGTGCCGGTCTTGTCGAAGACGATCGTATCGACGCGGCCGAGGGTTTCGAGATGGATGCCGCCCTTGATGATCGAGCCGAGGCGTGCGGCTCGGCCGATGCCGCCGAGGATGGCCAGCGGCGTGCCCGCCGCGATGCCGCAGGCACCGGCCACGATGATCACCGAGATCGTGTCACGGATGTCGCGTGTGATGAGAAAGGTCAGCGCCGCGCAACCCAGCGCGACATAGACGAGATAGCCCGCGAGCTGGTCGGCCAGCTTCTGCACCGGTGCGCGCGTATGTTCCGCAGCCTCCACGGCCTGGATGATGCGTCCATAGCTCGTATCGGCACCGACCTGCCGCGTGGCGATTTCCAGAAGGCCGAACTGGTTGATGGAACCGGCGAAAACGGTTGAGCCCACCTCTTTCGCCGCCGGCATGGATTCGCCCGTGAGCCGCGACTGATCGACATAGGAATGCCCGGCCACCACCGCGCCATCGACCGGCACCTTCTCGCCGGGGCTGACCACCACGACCTCACCGGGCACGATCTCGGCAAGGGGAAGTGTCACCACCTCGCCGTTCCGGCGCACGCGCGCTTCCTTCGGCACGAAGTTCACGAGATCGAGGATGGCGAGGCGGCCGCGCGCCACCGTCATGTGCTCCAGCTCTTCCGCCAGCAGCACGAAGAGCGTCACGACAAGCGCCGTGAACCATTCGGAAATCGCCGCCGCAGCGACGATCGCGATGGTCATGGAGAGCTCCATGGTCATCCGGCGCGCCAGCAGGTTGTCAAAGGCCTCCCGGAAGATCGGCCAGCCCGCGACGGCGAGCGCCAGCGCGCCGATGACGCTGACCCGAGGGAACGGTTCCCAGACCTGCAGCCAGACCAGGGCGGCAGCGATGACCGCCACGGCAATCCTCAGGATGGCCATCCGCTCGAAGGCTTCATGCTCGTGGACATTGTCGGGGTGATGCGACGACACCGGATGGCACTCCTCAAAGGGGGTCCCAACACCGGCCAACCCCGTTATTTAGAATAAATCTAATCTATGTTTTCTCCATGACAGGAGCCTTGCGGCGGATCAAGGATACCGTCTCCCGGCCCGAGGGTGAAAGCCGGGAGGGCGAGGGCCCCTGCTTGACACTTAAAAACCGTCATGCTTGTTTGTTTTATGGGCTTGGGGAGCAGCAGCATGGCAGCGCCGCGCTTGCGACGATCGCAGAAGGAACGGTCTGAACAGACCCGTTCGGCGCTGCTGGATGCGGCCATTGCCCTGATCCATGAAAAGGGCCTGGCGGGCACCTCGACCAGCGACATGGCCGAGGCCGCGGGCGTGTCACGCGGGGCGCTGACCCATCATTTCAAGAGCCGCGAGGATCTCATCGCTGCGGCGGTCGAGCACATGCTGCTCATCGCCATCGAGGAATTGCGGACCTTCACCAAGGGCTTCATCGCCCAGAACGGCTCCTCCGACGACATCGTGGATTTCCTCTGGGACCTGATGAACCGCCGGCTGTTCATCGTCACGATCGAGATCATGCTGGAAGCGCGGCACAACCCGGCCTTCCTCGATACCGTGCGCCCCGTGGTGCGCGAATGGCACCAGGCGCTCGACAATATCTGGAACCAGCTCGCGGATCGCTACGGCGTCGAACCGGAATTCGCCCGCGCGCTGATGAACGGCACGCTCTGCCTCATCCGGGGGATGATTGCCCAGAGCATCATCCGCGTCGATCCAGCCTATTATGCGGGCCTGCTCGATTTCTGGAAGCGCGACGTGCGGGCCCAACTCGCAGGCGACAAGCCCGGCACGGTCATCCCGCTCGGTTCGGCCCCGAGGGTGGCGCGATGAGCGACCAGCTGGAAATCTCCGGGCTGCGTCGTGCCTTCTATGGTGTCGAGGTTCTGCGCGGCGTGGATTTCTCGGTCCGCGAAGGTTCCTTCACGGGGCTGATCGGCCCGAATGGCGCGGGCAAGTCCACGCTTTTCAACGTCGTCTCCGGGCTCTACCCCGCCGAGGCGGGGAGCGTGCGCTTTGCAGGCGCGGATATCACCTCCGGCAAGCCGGACATGCTGGTGCGCGCTGGCCTCGCACGCACCTTCCAGCTCGCCCGCGGCTTTCCGAAGCTCACGGTTTTCCAGCACCTGATGCTGCACGGCCAGCAACAGCCGGGCGACAGCCTTTTCGCGGCGCTCACGCGATCCTCTGCCGCGCGGCAGGCCGAGGAACGGCTCGCCGAGCGCGCGCTGGGAATCGCGCGGCGACTGAAACTCGGGCATGTCATCGACAACCCGGTGACCGCCCTGTCCGGTGGGCAGAAGAAGCTGCTCGAAATCGGTCGTGCGCTGATGAGCGAGCCGCGGATGATCCTGCTCGATGAGCCGATGGCGGGCGTGAATCCCTCGCTCGTCAACGAGATCGGCGACCACCTCACGGCCATCAACCGCGAGGGCATCACCATCCTGCTCATCGAGCATGACATGGCGCTGATCCGCCGCCTCTGCGATCCGGTGATCGTCATGGCGAATGGCCGCGTGATGGCGGAAGGGCCCTTCGAGGAGATCGCCGCGCGCGAGGATGTGCAGGAAGCCTATCTAGGGAGGCGGCATTGACGATCCTCTCCGTGGAAGGCGCCATCGCCGG
>JALOTF010000010.1 GCA_025458025.1 Beijerinckiaceae bacterium
GCGAAGACCAGCTTGTTGCGGCGATTGCGCGGGTCACCGCCGAAGCCGGGCTTGATCCCGAACATTGAGGACATACGCGGCGGCGGCTTCCATGCAGCCATCCACCCGGCACTGGACAGGAGCAGACCATGCATCCCCTTCACCGCGAAACGCACCTGATCGAGCGGATCGGCTGGCTGCGCGCGGCTGTCTTGGGGGCGAATGACGGGATCATCTCGACAGCGAGCCTTCTCGTGGGCGTGGCTGCAGCCTCCACCATCCCGGGTGACGTGCTCGTGGCAGGCGTTGCGGGTCTAGTCGCTGGGTCGATGTCGATGGCGGCGGGCGAATATGTTTCGGTGAGTTCGCAATCGGATACGGAACAAGCAGATCTCACCCGGGAACGGCGTGAATTGCAGGCACAACCCGCCGGCGAACTCGCGGAACTGACAGGTATATACGTGGCGCGCGGCGTATCGCCGGATCTCGCACGGCAGGTCGCCGAGCAGATGAGCGCAAAAGATGCCTTCGCGTCTCATGCGCGGGATGAACTCGGCCTCTCGGCCCATGTCGTCGCGCGCCCGGTCCAAGCGGCACTCACCTCCGCGCTGACTTTCGCAGCGGGGGCGGCCATTCCGCTGCTGATCGCGCTTTTGGCGCCGAAAAGCGGGCTCGCCATCATCATTTCGGGCGGATCGCTCGCCTGCCTTGCCCTGCTCGGGGCCCTTGGAGCCCGGATCGGCGGAGCGCCCATCCTGAAACCCACTCTTCGTGTCACCTTCTGGGGCGCTTTCGCCATGGCCGCGACGGCCGCCATCGGCGCGCTGGTGGGGCACGCGGTCTAGCCTGAGACGTTGGCCTCAAATTGGGCTGGCATGGATTGGGTAGACGTCAGTCTGCACGTCACAATTGCTGTGCATGATGATAACTGCCGACAATGGCTCGAGCTCTACTGAGCTGACATTCAAGCTCTGGACTCTCAACGGCAGCCATCCTGCTCAGCCGGACCGAAAGCGGCCATTCCGCTTTCGTGAAGAGTTTCGGGCGCTGGCAAGCGTACGAAAGTCCCCGAGGAATGAACCCGCGGTCCGCAGCTGAGCGTTATGGGGATTTGACGAATTCGGTCTGGTGTGTGTCTCTTGGAGAGACGGTGGGATGGATCGTGTTGTGCCAGAACTGCTGGATTTTCAGCGCCAGACCCGCCGCATGGTCCGCATGGTCGGCGTTGGTACCGCCACATTCTGCTCGGTCGACCGAAGAGGCGACATGAGTCTCACGTGGCCAACAGCATGGCGCTTTGGCGTATCGTCCTATCACTCCATGCCGGGTCATGGGGTGGCCTCCCAGGTGGATGGTTCGGAGGCCGGTGGTCCGCGCGATTGGTAGGCACGGGCGATGATCTCGATGATGCTCATGCGGCCACCGCAGCAGGGGCACGGCGGGCGGTGATCGGGCGGGTCGGGTTCGATAGCCTCGGCCTTGACGGTCGGGTCCGGCTTCGGCGCCACGGCGAGAAGCTCCCGGGCGCGGGCAAGGCTTTCCTTGCGCGCTGAACTCGCCAGCAGCCCGTAATGGCGGATGCGATGGAAGCCGCGTGGCAGGGTGTGCAGCAGGAAGCGGCGGATGAACTCGCCGGTGGCCAGCGTCATCACCTGCTGACGGGCAGCACCATCCCGGCGGTAATCCTTGTATCGGAAGGTGACGCCGTTCCCGTCATGGGCGATGAGGCGTCGGTTCGAGATCGCGACGCGATGGGTATAGCGGGCGAGATAGGCGAGCACTGCCTCGGGGCCGGCGAAGGGCGGCTTGGCATAGAAGACCCAGCGCTTCTTCCTGATCGGCGCGAGATGGCGCCGGAACAGGCGCGGGTCATTGAGGTTCGCCAGCGCGCCATAGAACCTGAGCTTGCCTGCGCGATGCTGGGCCAGAAGGCCATTGAGGAAGAGACGGCGGAACAGCATGCCGAGGACGCGCACCGGCAGGAGGAAGGCCGGGCGCGACGAGATCCAGCGTGTTCCATCCGGGCTGATGCCGCCACCCGGCACGATCATGTGCAGATGCGGGTGATGGGTCATGGCCGAGCCCCAGGTGTGGAGCACCGCCGTGATGCCGATCCTCGCGCCGAGATGCTTCGGGTCGGCGGCAATCGTCAGCATCGTCTCCGAGGCGGCGCGGAACAGGAGATCATAGACCGGCGCCTTGTTATGGAAGGCGATCTCGCCCAGCTCGGCGGGGAGGGTGAAGACGACATGGAAATAGCCGACGGGCGATAACTCGCCCTTGAACAGGCTCAGCTTGTCGAGCGGGCTCGTGACCGAACGGACCGTCCGTGTCGCAACCTTGGTGTAGAAGGTGGTGGTGTTCAGCTTGGCATGCCCGAGCAGGACCTGGATGATCCGGACATCGGTCCCATCCTCGAGAAGGTGGGTCGCGAAGCTGTGACGCAGGGTATGGGGTCCGACCCGCTTGGAGATATCCGCGGCACGGGCCGCTTCCACCACGACGCGGTAGAGCTGGCGGGTGCTGAGCGGCTTCATCGCATTCTGTCCCGGAAACAGCCAGCCTTCGCGATGCATGACGCCCTGCTGGCGTCCAGCCTTCCACCATTGGCGCAGCAGCAGGAGCAGGTCTTCGGACAACATGGCGTTCCGGTAACGGCCACCCTTGCCGCGCTCGACCCGCAGCAGCGTGCGCTCGCTATCGACGTCGGAAACCTTCAGCATCGACACCTCGGCGACGCGCAAGCCGGCGCCATAGGCGACCGAGAGGGCGGCCTGGTGCTTGAGGCAGGTGGTGGCGTTGAGCAGGAGAGCGACTTCGTCCCGGCTGAGCACGACGGGTAGCTTGCGCGGATGTGCCAGTCGAACGAGCCTGCGTGCCAGATCGGGCCGATCAACCGTCTGTGTGAAGAAGAAGCGTAGCGCCGAAACGATGCTGTTCATGGTCGGCACGGGAACGCCATCATCCTGCTGCTCGATCTGGAAGCGTCGCAGATCGTCAGCCGTCGCCGTATCCGGGGAGCGCCCGAGGAAACTCGCCAGTCGGCCAATATCGCGGAGATAGTTGCGCTGCGTCTCATACGAGAAACGCCGCATGTTCATATCGTCGATCAGACGCTGGCGGAGCGGGCTGATCGGGGCGTCGAGGGGAGGATAGGACATGGTCAGGCTCCTTGGTTGAAGAAGCCTCGAATGCTCTACTTCTCCGAGAACCCGCTCCACGCAAGCCATGCGCCCGAGTTCATCGGCGCCACCTCAGGCGCACGCTCCAATCCCGCGCAGCGGGTTCGTTCTTCGGACCCCCTTGGCGGCATCGATCTGCGCTTTGGCGCAACCTCCTTGCCCCCGGCGGATGAACCGCCCCCGGTTTGTCGGAGGCTCCAACTTCCGAGCAGGATGGAGCCATCACGCGCAAGACGACGAACAAGTTTTCCCCCGAGGCGCGTGAGCGCGCTTTGAGATTGATCCCTTAGGGATTGCGCGTAGCGTGAGGTCATGAGGGCGATCACCCCTCGCGCTGGGCTGCTCAGGCCGAGTGGCGTCACCATTGCTCGGCCTGATAAATGCCCGGGGTAGCGACATTGAGACACTTTTTGGGTTCGTCTGACAGCGCCCCGGAACGCACCAGATGTTCGGCGTGGCAGAATTGGGCTTGACCCATAATAATAGGAGTCCTAATAAAAGGCATGAGCCCGGTCGATCTGTCCCATTCACCCCTGTCGCTCCGTCTGCGTGACGGGCTGGAGCGCATCGCAGCGGTGATCCGCGCTGATCAATGGTCGAGCGCGCATGCCCTCGGTCTCACGCCGACACAGGTGAACATTCTCGCGCTGCTTGCTGGCCGGAACGATGCGGTGCGCGTGAAGGATATCGCCCACCATCTCGGCGTCTCCGCGCCGACCGCTACGGATTCGATTGCCGCTCTGGAGCGCAAGGGCCTCGTCGCCAAGGCGGGAATCGCCGGCGATGCGCGCGCGGTGGCGATCGTGATCCAGCCGGAGGGACGCGCGATGCTGCAGGCCGTAGGCCTCGCGGCCTCCGCTTCCGGTGCGGCACTCGCGGCCCTGCCGGAGGCCGATCAGACCAGATTGCTCGGCCTTCTCGTGACCCTTATCCGGCACCTGCAACAAGCCGGAGCGCTGCCCGCGCAGCGCCTCTGCGTCACCTGCCGGCATTTCCGCCCCAACGTTTATCCCGATGCGGAAAACCCGCATCACTGCGCCTTCGTGAACGCGGCGTTCGGCAACCGGGATCTCCGGCTCGATTGCGGCGAGCATGAAACGGCCGATCCCGCCCTCCAGGCTGCCACCTGGATGGCTTTTACCACGGGAACGGCCTCCCTCCAGACCCCACCAGCCCCCTGAGAAGGAGACTTCCACCATGACCATCTTCAGCGCGCGCAGCATGGGCTGCGCGGCAACGGCCTTGCTATGCCTCGCCGGAACCGCTCTCGCGCATGAGATCCGGGCCGAGAGCAAGGCGGCGATCAACGCCTCGTTCGACATCATCGAGACGCGCGTGACGACCGACAAAGGCGTCGCGACCTTCCGCACACGCGTGCGCGCTGAGGCTGGCAAGGCCAGACCGAAGGCCACCGGAAAGTTCGAGGGCTCGGAGGTCTACGCCTATGTCTGGCCGACCAGCCTGAATTCCGGCGATATCGGCTTCGAGACCGATCAGGGCATCGTTGCGCTGGCTGCGACCTTCCATCCCGATTTCGACGATGGCGCGAAGGGCGCCAAGAACCGCGACCGCTGGCACGCCCATTGGGTAGTGCTGAACGAGGACAAGGCCTGCCCCGGTGGCCTCAAGGTGAAGGACATTCCGGCCGGCACGAAGCCGAAGGTGCCAGAGACCTGGCCCGGCGCCCCCATCCTGATCGACAGCCCCGACTACGAGACCACGTTCGGCGCAGATGTCGTGGAAGTGCGTGTGCCCCTGAAGGACATCGGCGCGCTGGCCACCGCCCGCTTCGATGGCGTGACGGCGGGGCTGAAGGTGAATGCCAACCTGCACGCGCCTCTGCTTTGCGTGCAGAACATCCACAAGGTCGCTTCCGGCAACCTCAGCCTGCCCGGCCGCGTGGCCCCGAAGAACTGACGGCACGACACAAGAAGCGGCCCGGCGACTGCCATCGCCGGACCGCCAGTTTCCCCCTACAGACAACAGAGAAGGGCCTCTCTTATGACACGTGTGACCCTTGTTGATCCAGCCGCCGCGCCGGATGCCGTGAAGCCTCGTCTCACCGAGATTCACGGCGCATCCGTGGATTTCCCGGCTGTGACGCTGCGCCTTTCGGCCTGATCGCGCTGGCCAGTGGCCTGCTCCGGCTGATGGCCCGGGCAGGCGTCTTCCGTCCGTTATTTCCCGTTCCCGGAAAGGCATATCGATGGAAAATCCCGTTATGGCTCCGGAACTCGTGGTCTCGCGCTGGTTCAACACACCGACGCCGCTGACATTGGCCGGCCTTCGCGGACGTGTTGTGCTGCTTCACGCCTTCCAGATGCTCTGCCCCGGTTGCGTCTCTGCCGGCATCCCGCAGGCCGAGCGCGCGCACCGGATGTTCCGCGATGCGGATCTCACGGTGATCGGCCTCCACACGGTTTTCGAGCATCACGCGGCGATGACGCCGGTCTCGCTCGAAGCGTTCATCCACGAATATCGCCTCACTTTTCCCATCGGCGTGGACCAGCCCGGAACGAACACGCCATTGCCGGTGACGATGCAGCGTTATGGGTTGCAGGGAACGCCTTCCACAGTGCTGATCGGCCGTGACGGGCAAATCCGGCATATCGGGTTCGGCCGTGAGGATGACATGGCGATCGGCATGATGATCGGCTCGCTGCTGGCCGAGGCACCCATATCCCTGCCGGAGCCGACGAGCATGCCCGCCGGACCCTGTACGGACAGAGGCTGTTCTGCCGACGTCCAGTCCTGATGAACGCTAAACGCGGAGCATCAAGGGCTTCGCAGGCGTCGTTGGGCCGCCCTCAGGCGGACACTAGATTGGCCATGGCGAAACCCCGAACAGCGTCGCATGAGCCCAGATGAGGTTGGTCCAGAGCAGGATCGCCGCGACAATCCGGGGCACGGAGAACATCCTCCCAGGCCTTGAGCGACCGGCAATCCAGGCTTGGAACGGCATGTTGGCGGTGCCATGGGCAAGCCTGCTCCATTCCGCCTTGCCGAATTCCCGTTGCCGGCGGCGATCAATCAACGTCATGCCCGCGATGGCGAACAGCCCAAGCGCTCCAAACAGCAGGATATGCGCGAGGTCACCGTTGGGGACGATATGCGCGAAGGCCCAGAGCATGAGCGCGACCAGAAGCGGATGGCGTGCGAAACCGGCGATTCCGGGCTGAACCGGATCAAAGCGATCGTTGTGGCTTCCGCCAAAGGAGAGCGGGTTGGGTGCGGCGATGGTGACACCGATGATCACGCATACAAACGGCATAACCAGAAACGGGGCCCATCGCTGCCAGTCCGCCGGTGCCCAGATTTCAATGTAATCGGCCCTGGATGCTGCATCGATCCACCAGCCGAGGCTCGCGAGAGACATCAGGCTGTAAAGCATCCAGAAGGTCCGGCGGCCCAAATGACGCATCAGCCATGCACGCATATGCGGCCGAATGGGCCATGAATGCGAGACGGCGAACACCAGACCGGCGACGATGAACTCAACCACCAGAGATGCCCGAGGCGAAAGGCTCCACCGTTACCGGGCTGGCAGCCAGACGCTCCAGCTGGTGCGGAAGCGAGCGGAGCAGGGTTTCCGCCTCCGAAGCGGCGACAGCCGCATCCCGGAACAGATCCGCCATCTCGTCGAAAACAGAAAGATCGGGGTCCGCGAGAGGCAGATCGTCGAGGTCCTTGAGCAGGTCCAGAAGGCCCGAAATGCGAAGGGCGCGCTCGCGCGCACCCGACAAGGCAAGTTTACGGCGGCGCATATCGGTAAATTGCGCATAGCGCGCCACCGCTGAATCGAGCCGCTTCCGGCAATCGCAGTCCAGCTCGATCCCGGCGAGGAGCCGGATCAGCCCCTCCAATCCGGGATCAAGGCTGGCTTTGCGGCCCGAGGAGGGGGGCATCCTTCACCGGCTTTCGAAACGGGGAAACAGCACGTTGTTTTCGAGATGCATATGCTCCGTCAAGTCGGAGACCAGCTTGTCGACGCCCTGATAAAGCGCCTGCCAGGAGCGGCACGCACCGGCCGGCGGCTGATATCCATGGGTGATTTCCTGCAAGGCGCGGATGGTCAGTGCGTGGTCATCATGCTCATGCCGCATCACAGCGATCGGACCATCGACCATTCCAACCATGCCTTGCCGCATGGCCGGGAACAGGATCATTTCCTCCTTTTCCATGTGCTCGCCGAGGTCATCGAGAGCTGTCTCCAGAATGTCGGCCAGCCCGGCCGGAACATCGGCGTGATCGCGATGCACGGCCTCGACGCGCTTTGCGAGCTTCACCAGTTCGGGCAACTCTGCCCGGTGCGTGTCATGATAGCGCCGGATGATGTGCTCGATGAGGGCGTTCGTCTCGGAAGGAGCCTCCGGCGGTGTCGCGGCAAGAGCCCGCAACTCGCCGAGAACGAGACTGGCATCCAGATTTTTCCGCTCAAGCGCCTCGCTGATCGGCACGTTGCCGCCGCAGCAGAAATCGATCTTGTGCTTTCTGAACACGGCGGTCGCACCCGCCAAGGCGGCGGCAATCTCTCCGACATGCATGTCGGGATGGATGCTGAGGGTCTGTTCCATGTCGATCTCCAATCCGGTATTTGTAATGCTTATTTACAGTGTAAAATTCGGTATTGTAAATGCCTCTTTTGGAGGATGATGCGTGCGACTGACCAGCTTCACGGATTTCGGACTGCGCGCCCTGATGAAACTCGCCGGGGGCGAGAACCGCCTTTACACGGTGGATGAAATTGCAACTGAGTTTGCCCTTTCGCGCGATCATCTGACGAAAGTGGTGCGGGAGCTGGCCCGGCACGGCTTTCTGGTGACACAAAGAGGGGCTGCGGGCGGTTTTCGGCTCGCAAAACCGGCGGAAGAGATCCGACTGGGTGATGTTGTGGCAGCGCTTGAGGGGCGGCATGCGATCGTCGAGTGCTTCGAGGCCGATGGCGGCACTTGCCGACTTCTTCTCCGCTGCCGCCTCAAGGCGCGTCTGGCCCGCGCGAAGCGTGCCTTTATCGATGATCTCAACCAGTCCACTTTGGCCGATTGCCGGTATCCAGAGTGATCAGCACCTCGGAAACGAGGCATCGGATACCGCAGAAAATGACATCACAGGTGTCTGCAAAAGCGGGGCAACGCCTGCGCTAGCTCCCGCATGATCGCCTGTTCCGCGTGGAAGAATAGAATACGGGCGCCGCACTTCTTGTGAAAATGCAGCGCCCGCAGGTTGGGCTGGTCCGGCTCAATCGCGCCGGCTCGATGGCATCAGGCAGCCTTGCTCTTGCCCTTCGGCTGATCGGAGGAAGCGACCACCGGCGTGCTGCCCGGCGCCCGATCCACACCATTCAGGCGATCAAGCAGCTGGCCGACCTTCTGGCCCGGAAGCTGATCGGAGTAGGGGAAGTACTTCTTCGCCTCGCGGCGCTCCTGCACTTCTTTCTGCTGTTCACGGCGGCTATCGATATCAGAGAAGATATCGCGCGAGCGGCTGTTCACGCCCTGCATGGCGCCTGTCATCCATTCCGCGAACCGATCCTTGATGGCCTCCGGCTTCCAGTCGATCGCCGGCTTTTGCTGCCCGGATTCGGTGCTCGTCACCGGTTCCTCAGACTGCCCGGCCTTCACCGGCTCGCCCTTGCCATTGGTCTCGCTGGCAGGCGGAGTCGGGGTCGGTGCGGGGTTTGCCGCAGCGGGGGTCGCGGGAGCGGGGTCGGCCGGAGGTGCAACCGGCGGAGCCGGAGGCGGATTGACCGGAGCCGGGCCGGCCGTCACGCCGCCATTGTTCCCGGCGCCACCATTGCCGTTGCCACCGCCATTGCCGTTGACCGCGCCGTTGCCATTACCACCGGCGCTGCCGTTCCCGCCACCATTCGAGGCCGGAGGCGCGACCGACGGAGCCGCAGGCGGATTGACCGGAGCCGGGCCGGCCGTCACGCCGCCATTGTTCCCGGCGCCACCATTGCCGTTACCGTTGCCGCCGCCATTGCCGTTGACCGCGCCGCTGCCATTGCCACCGGCATTGCCGTTCCCGCCACCATTCGAGGCCGGAGGTGCGACCGGAGGAGCCGGGGGCTGGCTTGTCGGACCCGCAGGCACCTGCACCGGATTGGGCACCAGACCCGTCCAGCGATCGCTGTTCGAGGCGAGTTCCTGATTGCGCAGGGAGAAGTCGTTCATCGCGTTCTGCAGGCGCAGATACTCGGCGCGATCGAGCTGGCCGTCTCCGGAAAGGGCGCGATCTTCCTGATTCTGCACGCGCTGCATCGTGACGAGCAGCTCCTGAGCCTCGACATCGGTCAACGACCGATTGTCGATACCACGCGCCACATTTTCAAGCTGCTGGGCCTGCCGCTGATCGACAACGGAGACATTCACGAAGCTATCGGCCAGCTGCACACCCTGACGGTTGCGCTGCAGATCATAGAGCGCGATCTCGACGTTGTTGAGAGCCGTCGACATCCGGGTGGCATCACGCCAATCCACGCGCTGATCGGCACGCAGTTCATTCTCGAGCGCCTGAGCGGTGTCGAATTCTGCGCGGATGGTCTTGGCTTCGTCTTCCGTCAGCGTGCCCGCCTTGATGGCCGCCTCGAACTGCTTTTCGAGATTGGCCTGGCGCGCGTCGATCTGATCCGAATAGGACGTGCCTGCCCGAGCAACACCGACATCATTGGCGCGCAGGCGATTGATGAGGTCAGCCTGCTTGCGCAACTCGTCGAGCACCATCTTCTGCTCGCCGGCGGTGAGCTTTCCGCCGCTTTCGCGGAAGGATTTTTCGAGCGTATTCAATTGTTCCTGCGACTCGAGCAGGCCCTTGGCCTCTTCCGCCGTCAGCGAACCATCCTTCACGCCGGCATTGATCCGGGCCATCAGGTTGGCCTGAACAATATCAAGATCCTTGCCATCGATGCCGGCAACGCTGTCGAGGTCGACGCCGCGGTCGTTCGTGGTCAGGCGATCAAGCTGCTTCTGCGAATTGTCGAGCCTGCGAGCCAAAATCCGGAGATCCCGTTCGGTCGGGCCGCCTTCCTTGGCCTGAATCTGCTGCGCGTAAGCCGCAATAGCGTCCTGACGCTTCAGCGTGGACGCGCCCTCGCGATAGGTCAGCGAGCGATCATAAAGACCGGCACCAATCTGCTGGCGCTGCATGAAGGCGCGCGCCTGAAGTTCGGAAAGCGACTGAACCGCCTTCTTCGTTTCTGTTGCGACGGGTTTGGCTGCCTGTTTCTGTTGCGCGGCGGGCTGGGCTTTGCGCGCTGCTGCCCCCGCCTGCGCAATTTCCAGCGCAGTCGAAGTTGTATTCACCTGACTAACCATTCTTCGTTGTCCTTCCCTTGCATTCTGCAGGTGAGAGGACATTTGCCACCCTAGTTTGTATCAGCCCCCAAGGGAAAGGTTCAATTTTTATCGATCTGCCCGGACCGTATTCGAAAAAATATTGATTTAACCGTCTTGTTCAGAATGCGATTAACAAGAAGTTTGAATCATTCCGTTGTGTGGTATGACTTTGATCGTGAGTGAAGCAGCTTTAGCGCGCTGTTTTAGTCTGGCGTTGCATCGCTCCTTGGTCTCCGCAGGCCGTTTTTTGACCTGATAGCGGGGCAGGGGAGGGTTAAAGCAAGACTACCCCGTTCTTCTGACAGCAACTTGGATCACCGCGGAAACAACGGTTTGAAAACCCCGTTCGCGCGAGCCAGCATCACGCCATCGCTGTCGCGCACCTCTCCCTCACAGAATGCCAGGTTGCGCCCTGCGCGCAGCACCCGACCCTCGGCGACAAGTTCGCCTTCTCCGGCGGCGAGAAACGCGACGTGAAGATCAACCGTGAGGAAGGAGATGGCCCCTTCGACGGCATCGCGGGCCGCACATCCCAGCGCAATGTCGAGCATGGTCATCAGCAAGCCACCATGGGCCTTGCCCCGCGTGTTGGAGACCGCCGGACTGGTGGAGGCCTCCAGCCGGATTGTTCCCGGCGAAGATTCGATGAAGCGAATACCGCAATGCTCCATGAACGGGATAGGTTGCATAGGGCCTCTCTTGTAGGTGTGCCGAGTGCTGCGTCATGCCCAGAATAGCATCGCTCGCGAGGGGATGCTCATGCTGGCGCCGTATAGCGACCGATACCGTCAAGCCATCTTCACAAGGCCCGATCCCGGTCTTTAGGCTGTCTATCAGCATGCGGAAGGCCGATGCGCCGGTTGGGCTGTAAAGCCGCCCGGGATGCCATCGGAGGACTTTCCTGCTCCGACTTCGCCAGAGGAGATCACGACGTGAAATTGCCCATCCACTCACCAGATCTTGTCCCCGTGCTTCAGCCTTATCCCGTGGCAGTGAAGCATGATGGGCTGGTGTTCCTCTCCGGTGTGCGGCCGGGAACGACAAAGGCCCGGAAGTTCGGCTTCGACGACCTGCCTGCATCCTGCCAGACGCGCAAGCAGGGCTTTGGCCTTCCGGATCGGGTTGAAGGCGAGGTTTCCGCCGATTCCTGGAGCGTGCACACCGCGCTTGATGCCGTGTTGGCCGCTGCGGGCACCCGCGACAACCAGATCCTGCGTCAGCATGTCTGGCAGCGCGACAAGCGGTTCTTCCCTTGTTACGAGCGCGTCCGCGCCGTTTTCCAGCCCAAGCCCTCGCCGAGCAGCGGGTTGGGTGTGGCCGAGGTGGTGGGCGGCGCCCGCGACTGGATAGGCATCGATGCGATCGCGGTGGTCCCGGGCGAGAACCCCGCGCGCCCCGAACGTCAGGTGACATCCGAGGTCTACGATCCGCGGCTACCATCGGCCTCGCATTATTCGCAATCCGTCACATCCGGCGATCTGCTCTTCACCGCCGGTCACATTCCGATTAAGACGACCGAACCCGGCAAACCGCTGGTGCAGGGTTTTGACGATGTGCCGGAAGAGGGGCGCTTCCTCGCGACCGGTCGCAGCCATCCCGACAGCCGCGATGGTCCGATCGCAGCCCAGACATGGTTCGTCTATGCCGAATTGCGCAAGCTTCTTGCGACATCCGGCATGACGATGGACGATGTTGTTCTTTCGACCGTCTATCTCGCGGATCCGCGCGATTTTCCGGTCTTCCATCGCATGCATCAGCATTTCTTCCCGAACCAGACGGCGGCCTTGGCTGTCACCGGCTTCGATGAGGTCGGCCATCGGGGCTGCCGGATCGAGATCGAGCTGACCGCCGCGAAGGATGCCGCCTCGCGTCGCGAGCTGGTCAGCTGGGGTTCGGGCACGCCCCCGTTCGCCGCGCCCGCAGCGGTGCGGATCGGGTCGCTGATCTTCTATTCGGGCATGGTGGGGCTCAATCCCGAGGGATCGCTTGTCACCGGCGCTGCCGATGTTCCGCCCGAGGGGCGTGCATTGGTGGCGCGCCTGGAAGAGATCGAGAGCCGTCCCGGCTTCGCTGCCCAGACCTGGGCCAGTTTCGCCCGGCTCTCGGAAGCGGCCAAACGCGCCGGCTCTGACCTGAAAGACCTACTGAAGATGACGGTCTATCTGCGTTCCGCCAGCGATCTGCCGGTCTTCGAGGCTGTGCGGCGCCATTTCATCGCCGATGCGGATCTTCCCGCCTTTGAATGCGTGGCCATTCTGGGGCCGGGACCGGTGCGGGAAGCGGAAATCCAGATCGAAGCGATCGGGGCGGCGTGAGGCAATGATCACGCCTCCGGTGCCCGCTTCAGCTCCATCCGGTCCCTTGCAGGGATACCGGATCGACCACCTCGGTGTGGCCGTCGCCGATCTTGATCGGGCGGCCCGCTTCTACCGCGATGTCCTCGGCTGCCCGGTGGGCGAGCCGGTTGTCCCTCCCGGACAGGGCATCGCGGTGGTGTTCGTCACCTTTGCCAACACGCGGGTGGAGCTGATTGCTCCGACTTCGGCAGTCTCTCCCCTGCCGGATCTGCTGGAGAACCAGACTATCAACCATTTCCTGGAGCGCTCGCCACTGGGGGGGCTGCACCATGTCTGCTACGAGGTCGATGATCTTGAAGCGGTCATGATGCGCCTCGCGCAGGCCGGCGCGCGCATTCTCGGGAAGGGAAAGCCCATCATCGGGGCGAGCGGCAAGCCCATTGTCTTCCTCGACCCGCGGACGGCTGAAGGTACCTTGATCGAACTGAAGCAGGGCGCCTGAGCATCGTCGCGTCGTCAAGTCTCCCGCCAGCCGGGAATTCGAGAAGCAAATACGCCATGAAACCCGTTATCATCGCTGTTGCCATCACAGGTTCGCTGCCGCGCAAGGCAGATAATCCTGCTGTTCCGATCCTGCCCGAAGAGCAGATTCGCTCCACGGCGGAAGCCTTCGAGGCTGGCGCGTCGCTGGTTCATATCCATGTGCGCAACGATGATGAAACGCCGTCCTCATCGCCCGAACGGTTCGGGATCGTACAGGCGGGTATCCAGCGCCTGTGTCCCGGCATGATCGTGCAATTCTCGACCGGAGGGCGGGGACGCGATCCCTCGCAACGCGGCTCCTCGCTGTATCTTCGGCCGGATATGGCCTCGCTCTCGACGGGATCGGTCAATTTTCCGTCGATTGTCTACGAGAACCAACCCCCGCTGGTCGAACAGCTCGCCACCCAGATGAAGGAGCATGAGGTTCTGCCCGAGATCGAGATTTTCGATCTGTCGCATCTGCACGGCGCCCGCCGTTTGGCCGACAAGGGTCTGCTGGGCGAGCATCCGCATATCCAGTTCGTGATGGGCGTGAAGAATGCGCTGCCGGCGGAAGAACGCCTGCTCGATCTGATGCTGGGCGAGATGCGCACCCTTTTCCCTCATGCGACATGGAGTGCCTGCGGCATTGGGGCCAATCAGTCCACCGTGATGCGGTGGGCGTTGGTGCGTGGCGCGGACGGTATTCGGACCGGACTCGAGGACAATATCCGCCTCTCGAAACAGCGTCTGGCTGCATCCAATGCCGAACTGGTCGCCCAGGCGGTCGCGGAGATCCGACTGGCCGGCCGCGTTCCGGCGACACCGGCAGAGGCCCGCAAAACCCTTGGTCTGCGCAGCGCCTGACCCATCCCCCGCTCGAAGAACGGATCAACGGTCCGGGCCAAAGCACTGGACCAGGATCGTGGGCCAACACGGCTGGCCAGCGTTGCTGGCCTCTCCCGGCTTGATGATGCAGGACAGGCTATCCGAACCGCCCAATCGTTGAGGGCATGGGCCTGAATATTCAGGCCCATCGATGGTCCGGATCGCGCGGAATGCAAAACTCCCCTGCATGCTGATCATTGGCGCTATGATTCCGCTCTGTTGAGAGTTCACGATGAAATCAGAAAATCTTTCGCAAAATCAAAATGTTAAAACTGTTTCTCGACATTCTCGGTGTTCTGTCGTCTCATGGGTGGGGCTCGCGCGGAAAAAAAGACTAACGGAGGTGCGACGGTGGAGCTTCGGCAAATTCGCTATTTTATCCAGGTCGTGAAGCTCAAGAGCGTTACAAAGGCAGCCCGTGCTCTCAACATGGCGCAGCCGGCGCTGAGCCGTCACATCCACGCCCTGGAATACCAATTGCGGACGCCGCTCTTCGTTCGGACAGCGCGGGGCGTGGTGCCCACCGAAGCCGGGGCAAAACTGGCGACGCTGGGAGAATCCCTGCTCGGCCTCGTGGATCAGATCCGCGAGCAGGTCGAGAATTCCCCGGAGCAGATCGCGGGGCATGTCGTGATCGGCATGCCGCAATCGGTCTCCGGCATTCTGGCGCCCGCGATCATCGATTATTGCCAGCAGAACTACCCTGAAATCTCGCTGCGGATCACCGAGGGGTTGAGCATCTTTCTGGAGGAATGGCTCAGCCAGGGGAAGATCGATCTGGCCGTGCTGACCCGCCCGACCGAGGTTTCAGCCATCGAATACACTCCTCTGGTGCGCGAGCAGATGGTGCTGGTCGGCCATCCGAAACGGATGCCGATCGGCATGACGGAAATCCCGTTTCAGGATCTCGCATCCTTTCCGTTCGTGATCGCGGACGGATTTCGCAAGCTGATCGACCCTTGGGCGACCCGTCTCGACATGAAGCTCAATTATGTCATCGAGGTCGACAGCATTGTTCTGATCAAGGAACTGGTCACGCGCGGACTGGCATTCTCGATCACGCCCTATGGTTTTGTGCACAAGGATGTCATGAACGGCACCTTGGGTGCCTTACCGATTGTGGATCCGCCGATCACGCGTGATCTCGTCCTGGCCTTCAACACGCGGCGGACGATGTCGGCCGCCGTCAAGATCGTGCGCCAGATCACGACAGAGCAGGTGGTTGGGCTGCAGCTCACATCGAGCCGGAAGGTTTATGCCCCCTGAGCGGTGCATGCCCGGTCATGATGTTCTTGATATGATGCCCATGCCAAAGCAGTTTTTCCGCCTGCCCTGAACCGGCTGCTAGTCTCTCCGAACAAGAACTTCTTCCAGCAAGGAAGAGTCGGAGACGCGCCCGTGACCTATGTGTGGCAACCCACTTCGGAACTGATCGAGAGGACAACCCTGTCGGCTTTTCTGCGGCGCCATGGCATCGCCGATCAGGATGCGCTCTGCCGCGAAGCGGATGCACGGCCGGCCTGGTTCTGGGACGCGCTGCTCCGTTTCTTCGAGATCCGTTTCGACCAGCCCTATTCCAACGTTCTTGATGTATCGCGTGGAATTGAATGGCCGGTCTGGTGCGAGGGTGGCACCACGAACATCGTTACCAACTGCCTTCTGCGTCATCGCGGATCGCCGATCTGGGATCGGGATGCGATTATTTGGGAAGGCGAGGGCGGCGCGGTCATTCGCTGGAGTTTTGCGCGGCTTGATGCCGAAACGGCCCGCCTTGCGACAATTCTGCGCCAGCGGGGCATTCAACAGGGGGATGTCGTCGGCCTCTATTTGCCCATGCTCCCGGAGGCTGTTGCTACCTTCCTCGCCATTGTCGAAATCGGCGCAATCGCGATGCCGATGTTCTCCGGCTTTGGTCCCCAGCCGCTGTTCGACCGGCTGTCGGATTCAGGCGCGAAGGCGATTGTTACGTGTCCGGGGACCGTGCGTCGCGGCAAGCCGGTTCCGATGCTGGATACCGTGCGGTCGGCGATCGCCGAGCTGCCCATGCTGCATACGGTCGTGGTTCTGGATCGTGCCGGTGACGCACAACCGGGGGCGGGACGCGAGATCGTTCTTTCGACCGCGGATGAACCGCCGCAGCGCGAGCGCGAGCCGGACATGCTGCCCGCCGAAACGCCAGCCATGCTCATGTATACCTCGGGCACCACGGGCAAGCCGAAGGGCACCGTTCATACCCATTGCGGAATTCTCGCCAAGAATGCCCTCGATATGGGCCTCTGCATCGATCTCCAGGCCTCCGACCGGCTGTTATGGATGAGCGATATGGGCTGGATTGTTGGCCCCAAAGTGTCGGTGGGCTGCACATTGCTCGGAGCCACGCTGGTTCTGGCAGAAGGTACGCCGGACTGGCCGGAATCCAACCGCATCTGGCGGCTTTGCTCGCGTCATGGTGTGTCGGTGGTCGGCATCGTTCCAACCGCCGTGCGCCAGATGATGCGGACCACGACCGATCCGCTGGAAGGCACCGATCTTTCGCGCCTGCGCACTGTGATCTCCAGCGGTGAGCCATGGACCCCCGAGGCCTGGACCTGGTTCTTCGAGACAATCTGCAAGAAGCGCATCCCTATTCTGAACTATGCCGGCGGCACGGAATGTGGTGGCGCCATTCTCATCGGCACCCATCACAAGCCCCTCAAACCCTGCGCCTTCGGCGGTCCGGTTCCCGGCAACGGAGCCGATGTGGTCGATGCCTCCGGCGTTTCGCTGCCGGCGGGGCAGGTGGGTGAACTGGTGATGCGTCGCGCGACCATCGGCGCGACGCGCGGCCTCTGGAACGATCCCCAACGCTACATCGAAGGCTATTGGCAGGTGATCCCCGGAATGTGGATACAGGGTGATCTCGCCTCGCGGGACGAGGAGGGCCTTTGGTATCTCCATGGCCGCTCGGATGACACGATCAAGCTGGCCGGAAAGCGGGTCGGCCCTGCCGAGATCGAGGCTGCCCTGATCGCCAGCGGGCTCGTGGCGGATACCGCCGTGGTCGGCATTCCCGACGATCTGACCGGCTCGGCCCTGCTCTGTGCCTGCATCGCCGCCGGCCCTGTCGAAGACGGGCTCGCCAAGCGGATATCGGATGTGCTCGCGCAGACTTTCGGCGCGCCGTTCCGCCCCAAACGCGTTCTTTTTGTCTCGGATCTCCCCAGAACCCGCAACCAGAAGATCATGCGGCGGGTCGTACGCGCCCTGGCGACTCATAAGCCGACCGGAGACCTGACATCCCTGGCCAATCCCGACGTCGTCGAGGAGCTCCGTCAGGCCTTCGCTCACCTCGAAACCGGTTCAGCCGGTTCTTCGCCTGTTTCCCATCCATCTGCGACACATAAATGAGGCTATGACATGCGTAGACAAGCTCCTCGCGCGGGTCAGAACTGGATCTTCGACAATTTCATCAAGCTGACGGATGATGAGGATATCCTCCATCCCGGCATGATGGGGGTTCGGCTCGAACGCGGCTTCAAATATGCCGATATGGAGCGCGTCTTTCATCGCGTGAAAGGTCGCCGCTCGTTCCCGCGGGAATGGGCGCGGCAGGCGGCACGGCAGGAGGCCTATGCCGACGAGGCCAAGGCCCGTGGGCATCAGGTCACGGCGAGCCAGCAATTCCACCGCGCCGCACTTTATTGGGGTCGAGCGCAGCATCTGATCCCGGTTGACGGTCATCCGAAGAAGATCGAGGCGCATCGGCGCATGCAGCGATGCTATGCCGAGATGATCGCGCTGATGGATGGCTCGATCAGCGAGCATGTCATTCCGTTCGAGAACGGCAAGAATGTCTATTGCATCGTGCATCGTGCGCCGGGACCTGGTCCGAAGCCGACCGTGCTCTACACGCCGGGCATGGATGCCACGAAGGAAGATTTTCCCAATCCCTTCAACAACGAGTTCACCCGCCGCGGCATGAACATCGTGGCGATGGACGGCCCCGGCCAGGCCGAGTGCAACATTAATCAGGTCTGGCTCGATATCGGCAATTATGCGCGCGCCGGCAGCAAGGTCCTCGATTTCATCGTGGGTCTGCCGGAGGTCGATGCCAGCAAGATCGGTGTTTTCGGAACCAGCATGGGCACGCGCTACGGCGTGGAGGTTGGTGCTGCTGATCCGCGCGTGAAGGCGGTTGTGGGGCAGATGCCCTGCGTTGGCCCCAGCGATGTCATCTTCCAGCAGGCCCAGCCGAACTTCAAACGCATCCACATGTACATGGCCAACATCAAGGATGAGGCCGAGTTCGACGCCTACATCGACCGCATGGATGAGAATTTTGTCCGTGCCACGCAGAGCCTTCGCTGCCCCTATCTGCTGGTCGGCGGTGACATGGACGAACTCTGCCCCCCCGAAGACATCGAAGCCTTCATGAACCAGCTGAACTGCCCGAAGGAGCTTTGGCTCTACGAGGATGTGTTCCATCCCGGCGGCGAAATCGCGGCAGATGCCTATCCGGCCATCGCCGACTGGATGTGGGACGTGCTGCATAACGGGCGCCCCGCCGGCCATGATCGCCGCCTCAACCTCATTCCCTGACATCAGAACCGGAGTAACACGTGATGACAGCCGCCATGCCGACTGAACCGTACAAGGACATCATCTTCGAGGTGATCGACCAGGTCGCCTGGATCACCATCGACCGGCCGCATGTGCTCAATGCCTGCCGCGAATTGACGCTGGACGAGATCACGCGCGCCGTCATCTCGACGCGCAACGACGCCTCCATCGCCTGCATCGTCATCACCGGCTCCGGTGATCACGCTTTCTGCTCGGGCGGCGACTTCTCCTCGATGATGCGGCTCAACTGGGTGGTCGCCACCCATTGGAATGACCGCATGCTGAATTGCGCCATGGCGATCCGCGGCGTTTCCGTGCCGGTCATCGCCATGGTCAATGGCTGGTGTATGGGCGGTGGCCATGAACTGGCGCTGTGGTGCGATATCGTGGTCGCTTCCGACAACGCGATCTTTGGCCAGTCCGGCGCCAAGGTCGGCGCTTGCCCCACCGTGGGTGCGACGCAGTACATCCCACGCATCATCGGCGAGCGCCTCGCCCGCGAGATGATTTTCTGCGCGCGGCGCTTTACCGCCCATGAGGCGGTGTCGATCGGTCTTGCGAACCATTGCGTGCCGCAGGCTGGCCTCCGCGCCAAGACCCTGGAACTCTGCGAATCCATCAAGGGCCATAGCGGCCAGACGATCCGCATGACCAAATGCTCGCTCAACAGCGAGTCGGATGAACTCTACGCCTCGTGGCGGGCCGGCATGGAATTGCTGGCGCATGTCTGGGGCTCGGAGGAGTCGCTTGAGGGCATGAATGCCTTCGTCGAGAAGCGGAAGCCCGATTTCAATCAGTTCCGCATGCGCAACAAGAAGATGGTCGAGACCTACCTGGAAGGCATCGACTGGTCCGACGAGACGGAAATCAAGGAAGCTTTTCGCAAGAAGCAGGCTGCCGGTGCCGGAAAGCCGGTCAAAGGGCACTCATGAAAATCACGCGCATTGAATCGCTGCCGCTTGCGCTGCCCCTGCGCAAGCCCATGCTGATGGCGGGCAACCGTTTCGAGACCCTCGAAACGGTGCTTGTCCGGCTTGAGACGGAAGGCCGGCATGCCGGCTGGGGCGAGGCTTCGGTTGCCCCGTTCCTGACGGGCGAAACCATGGCCAGCATCGTGGCAGCGGTTCACCATATCAGCCATGCGCTGCGAGGTGCCCGGATCAGCGAACTCGGCGTCGTGTCGGATCTCATCGCGGGCTGCATTGTTGGGAATCCCGCAGCCAAGGCCGCGGTCGAGGTTGCCGCGCATGATGCGGCAGCCCGTGCGATCGATGTGCCGCTTCATGCCCTGCTGGGCGGAGCGCGCGTGAAGGAACTTCCTTGCCTGCATCTCATCGGCAATGGCGATCCCGATCGCGATATCCGTGAGGCGGAAGCCAAGGTCGGGGAAGGTTTTACCGCGATCAAATACAAGGTTGCGAATGGCGATCTCGCCACGGAGGCCGATACGCTGGTGCGCCTGCGTGAGGCGCTCGGCCCCTCCATCATGCTCTGCGCGGATGCGAATGGCGGCTGGTCGCGTCGTGATGCCACCGCCTTCGTGCGCCTGGCGGATGCCTCGATGGCGGATTTTCTCGAGCAGCCCGTGGCCAGCGAGGATCACGATGGTATGGCGCTCGTGGCGCGAAGCGGTCGTATCCCTGTGGGCGCGGACGAATCCGTGCACGCGATCGGCGATATCCGCAGGCTGATCGAGAGCGGCGCTGCCGCGGGTGGTTCGTTCAAGATCATGAAACTGGGTGGCATTCGGCCTTGCCTCGAAGCCTGCCAGCTTTCCGCCGCGCTGGGTGGAGAGGTCAATCTCTCCGGTAAGGTCGGCGAAACAAGCATTGCCAATGCCGCGACGCTGGCCTTGGCGGCTGCATGGGGAAAGCCTTCCTGGGGGCTGAGCCTCACGAATGGATATCTCGCGACCGACCCGGTCCAGGACCCGCTCCAGCTCCAAGCAGGGCGAGCACAAATTCGGGACGGTGCGGGATTGGGCATCAGAGTTGACGAAACACGGATCGAGCGCATGGCCATTCGGCCAGCCGCCTGACGATCGTGGAAAACTAACAAGAGGCGCAGCCAGCGCTTTGATTGCATGGAGAAAAGCATGACTAAAAGATCTGCATCTGGACTCTCCCGTCGCGGCATTCTGGCTGCCCCTCTGGTTCTGGGCATGCCCTCCGTGATCGGGCGCGCATTCGCGCAGACCGAACCGCTTCGCTTCGGCGTGGCTGACCCTCTGACCGGGCCTTCCGCCATCTTCGGCCTCGATCAGATGCAGGCCGTGCGCTGGGCGGTGGAAGACATCAATTCGGCCGGCGGCGTGCATGGCCGCAAGCTGGAAGCCATCATCGTCGATCATCAGGCCAAGCCCGATGTCGGCATCGCCGTCGTCACCCGCCTGCTTCAGGTGGACAAGGTGCCGACCTTCATCACGGCCTTCAGCAACGTGGTGAAAGCGGTGGCGCCCATCGCCAACCGTGAAAAGGCCCTCATGCTCAGCGTGGGTGCGAATTCGCCGGACATCAAGAATCTTGGCGATTACGTCTATACCACCTTCCCGCTGGCCGATGTGGACATGCGTGCGCTGGGAAGCTGGCTCTACAAGTCGCAGAACAAGCGCCGCGCGGCGGTGCTTTATGTGAACCACGAAACCGGAACAGAGGGCGCTAAGGTTTTCTCGGCGGCCTTCAAGGAAGCCGGCGGCGAGGTTGTTCTCAATGAATCCTATGAGGAGCAGCGCTCGGACTTCACCGGTCTTGTCCTCAAGGTGCGTGCCGCCAACCCGGATATCGTTCACATCCACAGCGTGATCAGCGACTTCACCGCGATTGTCGCGCAGATGCGCCAACTCGGGCTGAACACCCAGGTCACCAGCTTCCAGACCGCCTTCAATCCGAAGATGATCCAGGAGCTTGGCAAGGCCTCGGAAGGCATTATCGTGACCGCGATGGCGCCTTCGGCGGAAGACAATGCCAATGTGCCGAAATACCTTGAACGCTGGCAGGCGGCCTACAAGCGCGAACCCATCGGACTGCCTTACACGCAGTACTTCCACGATGCGCCTTACATCCTGGCCGCGCTCTTCAAGCATGTGCTCGACCAGAAACAGGCCGTCACCGGCGAAAACCTGCGCAAGGCCCTGCTCGCGATCAAGACTTTCGACCTTCCGTTGACGAACCGGATCACCTTCAACGACGACCATACCGTCAACGCGCCAACCTATTTCTGGCAGGTGAAGGACGGCAAGTTCCAGGTTGTCGGCAAGCTTTGATTAAGAAAGGCGAAGAGCAATGGATCTAACGCTCGATCTGGCCGCGCAACTCACCTGGACTGGCCTTGCGAGTTCGTCCTCCTATTGCCTCTTCGCCTTGGCCTTCGCGCTGGTGTTGAAGGTCAACCGCATCTGGAATTTCGCCCAGGCCGGTCTGATGGTGGTCGCCTATTTTGCGATGTTCATCGCCTTCCGCTGGCTTGGGCTCTCGCCTCTGCCGGGTGCGATCCTCGGGGCAATAACCACAATTCTGGCGGCTATGGCGCTGGAATACTGGGGATTCCGCATCTTGCGACAGCGGAATTCCTCCGTCCTGACCTTCTTCATCTTCACCATCGCAATGTCGCAGTTCCTGATCTACATGGCGGAACTGATCTTTGGCACCGATCCGAAGACCTTGTTCCCGTCGATCATCGCGCCGGTCCGCTTTGTTGGCCCCGTGGTTGTCAGTGACTGGGATCTGATCGCGCTCTCTCTGACCGTGACACTTGTGGGGGCGCTGTGGCTGTTCCTGCGCAAGACGCGCGAGGGCAAGGCGTTGATCGCCGTTTCGGACGAGCCTGATCTCGCCGAAATGTACGGCATGAACAAGGATCGTGCGTATCTGGTCTCGATGGCCCTGGCGGCGATCCTGATGTCGGCCGGCATGTATCTGATCGGTACCAAGGCCGCGATCTTCCCGTCGACCCCGCTCAGTCAGTTCATGATCTTCGCGGTGATTGCCACCATCATCGGCGGCATTGGCAACATCTTTGCTGCCGGGATTGCCGGGATCTTCCTCGCCTTGTTGCAGTCCTACAGCATCCTGGTGATCGCCTCGAAATGGCAGATCCTGCTGCTGTACATCCTGATTTTCGTTGTGATCATCCTGTTCCCGCAAGGGGTGAAACTCAAACTCGGCAAGCGCGGACCGGCCCGCAAAGCCGGACAGCTGCCCCCGGCGGATGACGTTGCAGAGAAAGCATCATGATCGAGTTCCTCCTCACTCTGGCCATTCTGGCCGGAATCAATGTGCTGCTTGCCTGCGGCTTCAACCTGATCCTCGGCTATGGCGGTCTCGTCAGCGTGGCGCAGCCGGTCTTCTATGCGATCGGGGCCTATTCGTCGGCTCTGCTCTCGATGAAGCTCGGGCTTCCCGTGCCGCTCGCCATGGTTCTGGGAGCGCTGATAGCAGCGATCGCCTCGTTCGGATTGTCGCTGCCCTCGCTCCGGGTTTCAGGCGATTATCTCGTGATCGCGAGCATGGGCTTCCAGCTTGGCATCATCCACATCATCAACAATGTGGAATTCACGGGTGCGGCCAGCGGCCTCTCCGGCATTGTCTCGGCGATTGAATCGCCGTGGCGGTCGCAGATCTACGCGGGAACGATCATTGCCATCTGCGCGGTGACGATCCTCGCCATTCGCTGGCTGGTGACCGGCCCCTATGGCCGCGCCATCACGGCCATGCGGAATGACGAGGAGGTTTTCGCCTCCCTCGGTCGCGATGCGGTGCATATCAAGGTGACGCTGTTTGCGGTCGGCTCGGGCATCGCGGGCCTCGCCGGAGGGCTTTACGCCCATTACTTCTTGTTCCTGACCCCCGACCAATACGGCATCTTCTCCTCGGCCACCTTGTTGACGATGGTGGTTGTCGGCGGTGCGGCCACGGTGCGCGGCCCGGTTCTCGGGGCGATCTTCCTCACCGTTCTGCCGGAGGCGATCCGGTTTCTCAATCTGCCGATCGCGGTCATGGCTCCGTTGCAGGGGGTGATCTTCACGGGACTGGTGATCCTGTTCCTGTTCGTCAAACCCGAGGGCCTTTTCGGCAGCAAATCCGGCGGCGGGCTCGATGCCTGGCAGAGCCGGGCCATGTCCTCCTCGATGCGCAAGGGAGCCAAGTGATGCTGAGCGCGCGCGGGCTGACCAAACATTTCGGCGGCGTTGTCGTGGCCGATTCTCTGGATATCGATCTCAATCCGGGCGAAATCGTCGCGCTGATCGGACCGAACGGGGCCGGCAAGACAACGTTGTTCAACATGCTCACGGGCTTTGTCCGTCCGGATGCGGGCAGCATCGTTTTCGACGGGCAACGGGTGGAGAAACTCCCCTCGCATCAACGGGCCCGTCTGGGGCTTGCACGCACCTGGCAACGCCCCCGGCTTTTCGAAAGCCTGTCGCTTGTCGATAACCTGATGATCGCGGATCGTGATTATCCGGGCGAGCGCCTGATCGAAATGGTGTTCCGGCCTCAACATGTACTGGATTGCGAGGAGAAGGGGCGCGAACGGGCCGAGCGGCTTCTGGATCGGATCGGGCTTGGCGCGCGTGCCGAAGGCCGTTCGACGCGGCTCTCCTACGGGCAGCAGAAGCTCGTGGGCCTGGCCCGCGCCCTGATGAATGACGGCCGCTGCATCCTGCTTGACGAGCCGATGGCGGGTGTCGAGGGGCGGACGGTGGAGACCATGAAAACGGTTGTGCGGGACGAGGCTGCTGCCGGAAAGGCCGTGTGCATCGTGGAGCACAATATCGGCTTCATCCGCGACATCTGCGACCGGGCGATCTTCATGTTCAATGGCAGGATCGTCGCGGAAGGTTCCGTGCATGACCTGCTGGCGGACAAACGCCTCACTGCCTTGTATTTCGGATCACATTCATGAGCGAAGCTCCCATTATGTCGGTGACCGGTCTCTCGGTCAGCTATGGCCCGCTCGTGGCCGTTCGCGATGTCACGACATCTTTTGCCCGCGGCGGGATGACCGGAATTTTCGGTCATAACGGGTCTGGAAAATCGACCTTCCTCAAAAGCCTGATCGGGGCCGGCGGCCGGATCGATGGGCAGGTGACGTTCGAGGGGCGGCCTGTTGCGCCCGGTCGCACGCATGAGAACGTCATGATGGGCATCGCCATCGTGCCCCAGTCGAAGAACGTGTTCCCCAGCCTAACGGTGCGCGAATGCCTCGAAGCCGCGGGCCTGCGCTCCGGCAAGGAGGGCTTCGAGCGGGTTTACACCCTGCTGCCGATCCTTGCGGAACGCGGGGCCCAGCGGGCAGGCTCCATGAGCGGAGGCGAGCAGCAATTGCTGGCAGTCGGCATGGCCCTGATGACACAACCCAAGGCGATCCTGCTTGATGAGCCCACGGCTGGCCTTTCGCCGGTCGCGGCGGATCGCGTCCTGGCAACCCTGTCTGACGTCAATCGCGGCTTCGGCACAACGATCATCCTCGTCGAGCAGAATGTGATGTCAGCGCTGAAGATGGTCGATCGCGCCGTGGTGTTCCGGTCGGGTTCGATTGTCTTCGATGATTCCGCCAGAACCTTGCGCAATCAGGCCGATCTCTGGGCCACCTTCTGAAGATGCCGACTTTCCCGCCCAAAAGAACGGGCGGCGATGTGCAGAGGCAAACAGGAAATCGCCATCGGGTATGCCGACGGCCCCAAGTGTCGTCAGGATTGCGTCCCAGACATCAGGCCGGTGTCTGATGTTATTCAGTTGAAGGGCATGGCATGGACTCTCGTCGTCCATGCCATTCACCGTTGATAGGGGCGAACTTGCCCCGCCAAAGGCCGTGAAAGCTAAACGGCGGCTGATCCAATCCAGCGCGATGCAGCTCCCGATCGGCAAGGCCTCCACAACGGCCAATCTGCGTCCCCGGTAATAAAAATACAACTTATGAGTGTATATTCCCGTGATCCTGATGGCCGTCTCCGGTCGTTGGTGTCAGACGGGGGAACCGAGATGCAATCCAGAGAGCTATCGTGGCATACGAGCAAGGGCTGGACGGGCACGGGCCCGGAAATTCCCGGTGCCCAACTGGTGCTGACCTTCGGCAGTCGTGCCTGGATAACCGAAACCGGCGCCCTGGCGGCGCTCCGCGCGCTGTATCCGCAGGCGCATCTGGTGGGATGTTCCACCGGCGGGCAGATTGTTGGCGATGACGTGAGTGACGAAGCCGGCTCTGCCCTCGCGCTCGCCTTCGGACAGACGCATATCGCGACAGCGCGCATGGCGGTCGGCGGGAAGGAGGGCTCCTTCCATGCCGGGCAAAAACTCGCGGAGGCGCTGATCCGGCCTGACCTCAAGTGCATTTTCGTTCTATGCGATGGTTTGCTGACCAATGGCAGCCAGCTTGTTGCCGGATTGCGCTCGATTGCGGGCGATCATGTCGTCATCAGCGGCGGGCTTGCCGGTGATGGCGCCGCCTTCGAACGGACGCTCGTGCATCTCGATGGCGTGAATGACGACGGCGGAATCGTGGCGGTCGGCCTATCCGGCGAGGCGCTCCGCATCGGCCATGGCTGTGCGGGCGGGTGGAGCGAGTTCGGGCCCCGGCGCGTCATCACCCGGTCGGTCGGAAACGTGCTGCACCGGATTGACGGCGAGCCCATTCTCGATCTCTACCGGTCCTATCTGGGCGAGGAGGCCGAGGGTTTGCCCGGCACGGGCCTGCTTTACCCGTTGCAGATTTCAGACCCGCAGAAGCCTGAACGAACCTTGGTCCGCACCGTACTTGCCATCGATGAGGAGAACGGTGCCATGACCTTCGCCGGGGATATACCCGAGGGCTGGAACGTACAGTTGATGCGCGGCCATTTCGACCGGCTGGTGAATGCTGCCGCCGATGCGGCGACGCATGCCGTTGCGAAACTCGATGCCGATCAATCCTCGATGGCAGCCATCCTTATCAGTTGCGTCGGCCGGCGCATTCTCATGGGGGAGGGGATTGTGGGCGAGGTCGAGGCCGCCCGGAAAGCGCTGGGACCACAGACCCCGATTGCCGGTTTCTATTCTTACGGCGAAATCTCGCCGCATGCCGTGTCCGGTTGTAGCGAGCTGCACAACCAGACCATGACCGTCACCACGTTTTCCGAAGCGGTTTGACTGCCATGCACAAGGTTCTCCGCAGCCAGATCGTCCGCTGCACGGCCGAAGACGGTTCGGTGAATCTCCCCGGGCTGCTCGAGCTGGTTGATCGTGCCTACACGCAATTCGATGTCGAGCGCGCGCGGTCGGAGCGCGCGACCCGGCTGATGATCGCGGAAATCGAGACTGCTGACCGACAGCGCGAAGCGGTGCTTGAAACGCTGAAGCAGGAGCATCTGAAGCTCGATGCCGCGCTGGAACACATGGCCCATGGCCTCGCCATGTTCGATGCGCGCAGCCGGCTTATCGTGGCAAACAGCAGCTATCAGCGCTGCGTGAAGCATGTGGCCGGGTCAGAAGACCGGAATTTCGAGGCCGATCTGGCGATGCTGCGCTCCGAGATCCGCCAGGTCGATCAGCCCCTCGACAACATCCCCGCCCTGATGGCCGAAGGACTTGCGACCGAGCGCACGGTCGAACTGCGGGATGGGCGGATCATTCTCATCAACTTCCAGCCCTTACAGCAGGGCGGATGGGTGCAGGTGCTGCGCGATGTCACCCGCCAGCAGCGTTCCGACGAGAAGATCCGTTATCTCGCCGAGCATGATTCCCTGACGGGCCTTGCGAACCGTGTGGTCTTCAATGCCGCCATCGAGGCCGCACTGGAGCGCCTCCCGCAGGATCGCACGCCCATCGTACTCTGCATCGATCTTGACCACTTCAAGAGCGTCAACGACACATTGGGCCACCCTGTGGGCGATCGGTTGCTGCGCGAGGTGGCGGATCGCCTGCGCGCGGTGACCGGACCCGGTTCCCTCGTGGCGCGGCTTGGCGGCGACGAGTTTGCGATCCTGCTCGCATCGGCGGATGATGCTTCCGCGGGTGAGACCCTTGCGGCTGCGATCATCCGGACCATCGAGAAGCCGTTCACGATCGATAACCACCATATCGTCATCGGTTCCAGCATCGGTATCGCGGTCGCGCCCGATGACGGTCAGAATGCCGAATTGCTGATGCGGAATGCCGATATTGCGCTCTACCGCGCGAAATCGGATGGGCGCGGTGTCTTCCAGCGCTTCCAGGCCGGCATGGACGAGGCAATTCTCGCGCGCCGCCAGCTTGAACTCGATTTGCGCCGCGCGATTGCAGTGGGCGAATTCGAACTCTTCTACCAGCCGCTGATGAACCTGAAGACGCAGACCATCGAAAGCTGCGAGGCACTGATCCGCTGGAATCACCCCACGCGCGGGCTTACTGCCCCGAACGATTTCATCCCCTTTGCGGAGGAGGTGGGGCTTATCGTCGATATCGGCGAATGGACGATGATAGAAGCCTGCCGCGAAGCCACCACCTGGCCATCGCATATCAGCGTGGCCATCAATGTCTCGCCCAACCAGTTCATGGCCAAGGGGCTGGTGGCGGCGGTGAAGCATGCACTGAAAAAATCGGGTCTCGATGCCCGTCGCCTCGAAATCGAGGTGACCGAGTCCGTTTTGATCACGGATACGGAAGCCGCATTGGCCACTTTGCACGAATTGCACGCGCTCGGCGTGCGCATCGCCATGGATGATTTCGGCACGGGCTATTCGTCGCTGAGCTATCTGCGGCGCTTCCCCTTCGACAAGCTCAAGATCGACCGCTCCTTCATCAGCGATATCGCGCATGACCACGAGGCAGGGGCCATCGTGCGCGCGATCATCCAGCTGGCGAATACGCTGGGCATCGCCACCACAGCCGAAGGCGTGGAGGATGCCGACCAGAAGGACATGCTCGACGCGCTGAACTGCCGCGAGGCGCAGGGCTTCCTGATCGGCCGCCCGATGCCGCGCGAGCGACTGGGCAATCTGCTCGCCGCGCCGGTGACGAAAGCCGCTGTGGCCTGAGACAAGCCAAATTGCGCGCCCCGAACAGGAGGCGCAGGGCGGGCATGCCCCGCCCGCTTAATGCGCGAGGATCTTCGAGAGAAACACCTGCGCGCGCTCGCTGCGCGGCGTGCCGAAGAATTCCTCCTTCGGGCGGTCCTCGATGATCTCGCCCTTGTCCATGAAGATCACTCGATGCGCGACCTTGCGGGCGAAGCCCATCTCGTGGGTCACGACCATCATGGTCATGCCCTCGCGGGCGAGTTCCACCATCACGTCGAGCACTTCGGTGATCATCTCGGGGTCGAGGGCCGAGGTGGGCTCGTCGAAGAGCATGGCGATGGGGTCCATCGCAAGCGCGCGGGCAATCGCCACGCGCTGCTGCTGGCCGCCAGAGAGCTGGCCGGGGAACTTGTGCGAATGATCCTTCAGACCCACGCGCTCCAGCAGGGCCATGGCCTTCGTCATGGCTTCATCGCGGCTGCGGCCAAGCACCTTCTCCTGCGCGAGGCAGAGGTTCTCGGTGATCTTGAGATGCGGAAACAGCTCGAAATGCTGGAACACCATGCCGATGCGTGCGCGCAGCTTCGGAAGGTTGGTCGAGGGGTCTTGCAAGTTGATGCCATCGACATGGATCGCACCGGATTGAAAGGGCTCCAGCGCGTTCACGCATTTGATGAGGGTGGATTTGCCCGAGCCCGAGGGCCCGCAAACCACGACCACCTCGCCCTTCTCGACGGCGGTGGTGCAATCCTTGAGCACCTGGAATTGGGGGCCGTACCATTTGCTGACGGCCTGGATATCGATCATCGGCATGGATGAACCTCAACGGATGATGGCGGTTTTCGCCTGAAGCGCGCGCACAAGGCGCGAGGCGGCAAACGAGATGAGGAAGTAGACAAGGGCCGCGAAGAGATACATCTCGATGAGACGCCCATCGCGCTGGGCGACCTTCGAGGCCGCGCCGAGGAAATCGGTGATCGAAAGCACGTAGACCAGCGACGTATCCTGAAAGAGCACGATGGTCTGCGTGAGGATCACCGGCAGCATGTTTCGCAGGGCCTGCGGCAGCACGATATAGCCAGTAACCTGCCGGTAGGTGAGGCCCAAAGCGTAACCCGCCGAGACCTGCCCTTTCGGAATGGACTGGATGCCCGCGCGCATGATCTCCGAGAAATAGGCCGCCTCGAACAGCGTGAAGGTGATGAGCGCGGAGGAGAAGGCGCCCACGACCAGCGGCCGCTCCGAGCCGGTGATCATCTGTCCGAGATAGGGCACGAGGAAGTAGAACCAGAAGATCACCAGCACGAGCGGCAGGGATCGCATCAGGTTCACATAGCCGGTGGCAATCGCGCCGAGCACCCTCATGTTCGAGAGGCGCATCAGCGCAAGCAGCGTGCCCAGAACGAGGCCGCCGAGCGCCGAAAGGGCGGTGAGCATCAGCGTAAAGCTCATCCCGTCCCAGAATAGATAGGGAAGGGAGCGCCAGATGACGTCGAAATCAAATCCGCTGAACATGGCTCATTTCCCCGCGATATAGCCGGGCACGGCGATGGATTTCTCCAGCCGGCGCATGCCGAACACCACCACCGCGTTGAGCAGGAGGTAGAGGATCGTCGCAGCCGTGAAGGCCTCGAAAACCTGGAACGAGAATTCCTGCATGGCGCGGGCGCGGGCCGTGAGTTCCATCAGCCCGATGGTCAGCGCGACGGAGGTATTCTTCACGGTGTTTAGTGCTTCCGAGGTCAGCGGCGGCATGATGATGCGGAACGCCATCGGCAGCAGCACGTAGCGATAGGTCTGGACGGTCGTGAGCCCGAGGGCCGTGCCGGCCATGGCCTGCCCGCGCGGCAGGGATTTGATGCCCGCCCGCAATTGCTCGGCGATGCGTGCCGACATGTAGAGTCCCACGCCGATGGCACCGGTCCAGAACGGCGCATTCGGCAGTTGTTTCAGCCACATGCCCGCGGTTTTCGGCAGCAGTTCCGGCAGCACGAAATACCAGAGGAAAAGCTGCACCAGCAGCGGGATGTTGCGGAAGAATTCCACATAGGCCGAGGCGATGATGCTCACAGTGCGGCCCGGCAGGGTGCGCATCACGCCGACAATCGAGCCGAAGAACAGCGCAACCACCCAGGCGAGCAGCGCTGTGGCGATGGTCCAGCGCAGGCCCATCAGCAGCATGTCGAGATAGGTGCCGGTGGCTTCCGGCGACATCTCCCAGAAGATGCCCCAGTTCCAGTTGTAGGTCATGGTTTCTGTTCCCCCCAAACGGTGCGCGCAGCGGGGAGTCTGCGCGCACCTTCTCGCGGCGATCCTGAAGGATTTCCGGCGCGATCAGTAGGCCGCCGGGTCGGGCGAGTCGGTCGGGTTGGAGAAGATCTTCTTTATCTTCTCGTTCATCGGCACGTTGAGGTTCAGGCCTTTCGGCGGAATGGGGCTCTGGAACCACTTCGCATAGGTCTGAGCGCCCTCTGCGCTGCGATAAAAGGCGGATGTTGCCTTGTCCGCCAGCGCCTTGAAGGGTGCGTCATCCTTGCGCAGCATGATGCCGTAGGGCTCGGGCAGCGAGAATGCCTCGTCCGAAAGCTGGTAGAGCGAGGGATCACGCGCGGAAGCCACGAGGCTCGCGAGCAGGATATCGTCCATCACGAAAGCGGCGGCGCGATCAAGCTCGACCAGCAGGAAGGCTTCTGCATGGTCTTTCGCGGGCAGAACGGTCATGCCGAGATTGCGCGCGGCATTGGCCTCCACCACCTGCTTGATGTTTGTGGTGCCGGCGGTGGAGACCACCGTCTTGCCCTTGAGGTCATCGATCTTCTTGAGGTTATTCGCCTTTTTGGAAACGAAGGCCGAGGCCGTGAGGAAGTGCGTGTTCGTATAGGCCACCTGCTTCTGCCGCTCGACATTGTTGGTGGTGGAGCCGCATTCGAGATCCACCGTGCCATTGGCGATGAGCGGAATGCGTGTGGCCGAAGTGACCGGCACAAGCTTCACCTCGAGCTTGTCCATCTTCAGCTCGGTCTTCACCGCGTCGACAATCTTCATGCAGATGTCCATCGCGTAGCCGATGACCTTGGCCTTGTCGTCGATATACGAGAACGGCACCGAGCTTTCGCGGTGCCCCAGTGTGATGGTGCCGGTTTCCTTGATTTTCTTCAGCGTGCCCGTGAGCGTCTGCGCCGAGGCCAAGCCCGGCGTGACAAGAAGGGCCGTGGCGAGTGCCAGTTTTTTCATCGGTAGTCTCCCTGTTTTGAAAGTCGTGGCCCGGAGGCCGGGCCGGCAAGTCTTCCTCGTGTTCCGAGGTGCGGGGCGGTTGATCCGCCCTCGCGCGGCTTGGAAGCTGGGTCAGAGCAGGCCGAAACGTACGCTGACCATCAAACGATAAGTCGGCTTGAAAGGGGTGCGCCAATGCGAACTGTGCATGGGGAGCGGAACCATCCATCCGGCCAAACACTTGGCAAATGTGGTCTTCGGAAACGGCGCGTCAGCGATCATGCGCCACCTCCACGTTGCAGGTCGTCGCAGGTCGAGCCGGCAAGTTGCAGACCCCCACGATCGGCCTGAAGGGCCATGCGCTGGGCACGGCGCTGCAGTGTCGCCATCAGCTTCACCACAGCGGTGCGGGAATGGGCGAGATCTCGATAGGCATAGACCGTAATGGGCAGCGCCCAGCGCTCATCGCCCGCGAGGCGCAGCTTGCCTTCGTTCACGGCCTTCTCCGCCGTGGCCTCGGGCAGCCATGCAACGCCATGGCCCTGAATGGCGAGGCCGAGCAGCACATCCGCAAGGTCGCTCTCGAATGCAGGATGTGCATAGAGGTGCTCGGGCGCGGATTGTCGGATGAGATCGACCATCCGACCGAGGAAGGCGCCGTTCGAATAGCTGAGCAGCGGAACCGGGTTCCGCGAGGCACCCGGCAAGCGCCAGATCGGTTGCCCGCGCCGCGCGGCAGAATAGGGCCTCAGCCATTCCGTGCCGAGCGAGACGCGATCATAGCGCTCGGGATCGAGGAAGATCGGCTGCTGTGCGTGGTGGAAGCAGATCAGCACATCCGCCCGGCCCGCCACAAAAACTGTCACGGCATCATGCACATTGGTGGCGATCAGCCGGCAGACTGGCCGGTTCGCATCCTCCTGCCATTCCTTCCACCAGACCGGGAAGCGCGAGATCGCCAGCGCGTGGGGCAGGGCGAAGGTGATCTGCTCGCTGCCGCTTGTCGGCTCGCCCTGCAACTCGGCGCGGCTGTCGATGACCCGCTTGATCATCTCGGCGGCATGCGCCCGGAAGATCTTCCCCGACGGCGTGAGCGTCGTGGGGTAGCGCGAGCGGTCGATGAGTTCCACGCCGAGCCAAGCTTCCAGCGCCTGGATGCGTCGGCTGAGGGCCGGTTGCGAGGAATGTCGCGCATCCGCCGCAACCGTGAAGCTCCCGGCCTCGGCGAGGCTCAGAAAATCCTGGAGCCATCGGATATCCATGATCCGTCCTCCTTGTCCGGGGTGGCGGGGGCATGGGGCGGGGCACCAGTCGACCAGGCGATGCAATGCTCCGCGAGAGCCCGCGTGGCATCGAGGCAACGCGCCTCGAACGGCATGCCGGCTGCGGCGATGGGCAGTTCCGTGCAGGCCAGCAGGAGATGCGTCGCGCCCTCCGCGAGCAAGGCCGTGGCGGCATCCTCCATCATCGTGCGGGCGAGGCCGAGATCCGCCGCCTTCACCGCCGCGATCGCGCGGTTGATGAGCCCCTGAATCCCCTTCGGAGGCGCGAAGACCGCGCGATTCTCGCCGTAGAGGTAGCGCTGGTAGAAGCCCGCTCGCACCGTGCCCTCGGTTGCGAGCAGCGCGATGCGCCCCTCGATGGGCCCCATGCGGCGTCGCACGGCATCAGCCATGTGGATGAGTTCGACATCCGTGGAGGCCGCGAGCCGGTCGAACCAGACATGCGCCGTGTTGCAGGGGATGACAATGAGTGCGGCGCCCGCGCGCTCCAGCATCCGCAGGCCGGAGAGGATGCCGGGGAAGGGTTCATCCGTGCCGGTGAGCACGGCGGTTGCGCGGTCTGGGATCTGCGGCACGGAAACCACGACCATCGGGATGTGATCCTGATCGCGATCCGCCGGGGTCAACTGGATGATCTTGTGCATGAAATCCACGGTGGCCAATGGCCCCATGCCTCCCAGCACCCCGATCATGCGCCGAACCGTCATGGTTGTTCCCGCCCGTTCCTGAAACCTGCGGCAACGATAATTCGGCTCGACCGCCAAGGTTATGCGAAGACTGCATGATGCGAGGGTTGCATGATCTCGCGCTGGCGCTCCGGGCTTTCAGAGGCTGTCCGGGATGATCCGGCGGCAAACCTCCCTTGCATCCGCTTTCGGTTGACGGCGGCGCAAACCGGGCCGCTAGAATGCGGGCACCATGCGCATCGCCCTGATTCACGCCCTCCGCCATTCCCCGCCGCCCATCGAGGCCGCTTTTCGCGAACTCTGGCCCGCGCCGACCTTGATGAACCTGCTGGATGACAGCCTCTCGGCGGATCTCGCGCGTGACGGACAGCTCACCCCCGCGATGACCGCGCGATTTCTGGCTTTGGCCGATTACGCCGTGAAGACCGGCGCGAAGGGCATCCTCTTCACCTGCTCGGCCTTCGGGCCGTGCATTGATGCGGTGAAGGCCGCGCACCCGGATATCCCGGTCCTCAAGCCGAATGAGGCGATGATCGGGGAAGCCGCAGCTTTGGGCGGGCCCATCGGCCTGCTCGCCACTTTCGCGCCGACCCTTCAATCCATGCCGCCGGAATTCCCGGCGGATATCAACCTGAAGCCCCTGTTCATCGCCGGGGCGATGGCGGCGCTCGATGCAGGGAAACCGGAGGAACATGACCGGCTGGTTCGCGCGGCAGTCCAAGGGTTTGAGGGCTGCAAGGCCATCGCGCTGGCGCAATTCAGCCTCGCGCGGGCGCAGGCGGTTGTGCATGAGGTCACCGGTCTTCCCGTGCTCACCACGCCTCATAGCGCGGTGCGAAAGCTCAAATCCCTGCTGGCTTGATGCCAAGGCCTTGAAGCTGCGGCCCTCCGCCCGATTTATGGCAGACAACAGCCCAAAACGGCGATGAGCAGCAGGGGAAGAAACATGCATTTCACGCGTCGCAGCATCACGGCCGGTCTCGCCCTCACGCCTTTGCTCGCTGCCGGTGGCGCGAAAGCGCAAGGGGCCGGCAACGTCATCACGCTGGTTGTGCCGTTCCCGGCGGGTGGTTCGGTGGATGCCGTGACCCGGCTCGTGCAGCCCGGCCTCGCCGAGCGGCAGAAGGCGACGATGGTCGTCGAGAACAAGGGCGGCGCCTCGGGCAGCATCGGTGCGGCGCAGGTCGCAAAATCGCCGCCGGATGGCAAGACTTGGCTCTTCGTGTTCGACAGCCACGCGGTGAACCCTTCGCTGCAGAAACTTACCTTCGATTCCGAGAAGGATCTTGCGCCGGTTATGCTGATCGGCACGGCGCCGAATGTTCTGGCCACGCATCCCTCGCGGCCCTTCCGCACGCTCGCGGATGTGGTGAAGGCGGCGAAGGAGAACCCCGGCAAGGTGACCTATGCCACGATTGGCGCGGGCAGCCTCGGGCACCTCACCATGGTGCGGCTGGGCAAGCAGCTGGGCATCGAGTTGACCCATGTGCCGTATCGCGGTGGTGGCCCGGCCCTGAACGATGCGATCTCCGGCCATGTCGATCTCATCATCGGCTCGGCGGCTTTGATCAACCCGCAGCTCGAAGGCAAGAAACTGGTGCCGGTCGTTCAATTCGGCCCCAAGCGTGCGACCTCGCCGCAACTCGCCGCCGTGCCGACCTCGGCGGAAAGCGGTGCACCGGGCATCGAATCCCTCGCCTGGTGGGGCGTTTTCGCGCCGGCCGGCACGCCGGCGGATATCATCGCGAAATTCGAGGCGGATCTGCGCGCGACCCTGAAAGATGAGCGCGTTGCCAACACGCTGGCGAGTTCGCAGCAAATCGAGGTTCTCGCCGGAGGGCCGGAGGTGCTGCGCGCCTTCTTCGCCAAGGAAATGAAGGTCTGGGGCGATATCGTGCGTGAAAACAAGATCGAGATCTCCTCACAATGACCAGCCTGCCGCGGATTGCTATCCTCGACGATAGCCAGCATGTCGCCCGTTCATCCGCCGACTGGTCGGTGCTGGACGGGCGCGCGCATCTCGCCATTCTCAGCGCGCCGTTCGAGAGTGAGGATGCGGCGGCAGCGGCATTGCAGGATTTCGAGATCCTCGTGCCGATGCGCGAGCGCACCCCGCTTCCGGGATCGCTTCTGGAGCGCCTGCCGCGCCTGAAGATGATCGCGCTCACCGGCGTGCGCTCGCCCTCGCTTGATCTCGTCGCCTGCGACCGGCTGGACATCACCGTGTGCAACACGGCGGGCGATCAGGTGACACCGGCGACGGCAGAACTCGCCTTCGCGCTGATCCTCGCGGCCGCGCGGGATCTCGCGCACGCTGATCGCCGCATCCGCGAGGGCGGCTGGCACGAACATGTGCGGATCGGCATTCCGCTGGCGGGGAAGACGCTGGGCGTCGTAGGGCTCGGCCGTCTCGGCAAGATCGTCGCGCGCTATGGCAAGGCGTTCGGCATGGATGTCATCGCCTGGAGCCAGAATCTCACCGCCGAAGCGGCGGAGGAGGGCGGGGCGCGGCTTGTTTCCAAGGCTGAGCTGTTCTCAACGGCGGATGTCGTGAGCCTGCATCTCGTGCTCTCCGCCCGCACGCGGGGCGTGGTGGGCGCGGCGGAGATCAACGCGCTGAAACCGGGCGCCATCCTCGTCAACACCGCGCGCGGCCCGCTCATCGAGCGCGAGCCCTTCCTCGCCCGGCTGCGGAAGGGCGATCTCTTCGCCGGTCTCGATGTGCATGATCAGGAGCCGATGCCGAAGGATGATCCCTTCCGTAGCCTGCCGAATGTCGTGCTCGCGCCGCATCTCGGCTATTCCACGGATGCGGTGTTCCGGCAGTTCTACGGGCAATCCCTCGAGAACATCCTGGCCTTTCTCGATGGCAAGCCGATCCGCCTGCTGAAGGCGGGGTAGGCTTCAGCCTCCGGTCGTGATCGCGCGCACCCCGAACTCTGCCGCTGAGGCTTCCAGCCAAGAGCCGAAGCTGCCGGTCATGCTGCGCGGCACGAGGATCTCGAAGGCCGGCAAACCCGCGCGATCATCTAGCCGCCAGATCTGCACGCGGATATGCGCAACCGGGGTGATCATCGTCGCGCCGGGCCCGAAAACCCTGGGGTGAAGATCCACCATCACGCCCTTGGCCAGCACATCGCGTGCGCGCTCGCCCGAGAGCCGCAGTACCGCACGACCGTCGCTCTGGTCGGTGACGGGGACAATCGCGGCGAGTTCCCGCAGGAGACCGGGGTCGAAATCGCGATAAGACCGCAGCAGGAATTTTCCGGGGCCCGCCCAGAGCAGATCATGCTGCGGCCCGCGGCTCACGGTGCCATTCGCCGGCAGAGTGAGGCTCAAGCGCTCCTTCAGCCAGCGCGTCAGGGCGGGTTCAACCGCCGCCGGCAACGAGATGAGCGCAAGGCCGATGACATCGAGCGGTTCGATGGTCAGTGGTGCGTGACCGGAGAGGCCGTTGCGGATGCTTTCCAGCGTGCCGGCCCAAGCGGATCGGGGCGTCCAGGCGTTCACAATGTCAGCCACGCAAGCGCACTCCCTCGGGATCGATGAAGACCGGTGAGCAGATTTCCACCTCGAAATCGCCCCCGCGCACGGGATCATGCGCGCGGACGCGCTCGCCGATGCGGCTCGTGCCGCCTCGGATCAGCCCGAGGCCGATCCAGTGGCCGAGATGCGGCGAGAAGGCCACTGAGGTCATGAAGCCCAGATCGTTTTCCATGGTGGCGGTGCTGCTGAGATCGAGGAAATGCGCGCCGGCCCGCAGGCGATCCGCCTTGTTCACCGGCTTGAAGCCCGCGAGCATCGGGCGGTTCGGTTCGGTCAGGGCCGGGCGGGTCGCCATCAGCCGGCCGATATAATCCTTGCGCGGCGACATCAGCCCGCCAAGGCCGAGATCCCGCGCGGTGGTCTGGCCGTTGAGTTCATTGCCGGCAACATGGCCCTTCTCGATGCGCAGCACGCCCAGCGCCTCGATACCATAGGGCGTGATGCCGAAATCGCGGCCTTCTTCCATCAGCGCGGCCATCATCGCATCGCCATACCGCGCAGGCACGGCCAGTTCATAGGCGAGTTCGCCCGAGAACGAGAGGCGGAATAGCCGCGCCGGAATGCCGCCAGCCACGGTGATCTCCCGCACCGCGAGATAGGGAAAGGCCGCGTTCGAGATGTCATGCGGGGCATCGACCAATCGAGCCAGCGTCTCGCGCGAGCGGGGCCCGGCCACCGCCGCCTGCGCCCATTGATCGGACACCGAGGCCATGTGGAGATCGAGTTCCGGCCAGAGCACCTGATGGCAGAATTCCAGATGCTGCATCACGCGCTCGGCATTGGCGGTGGTGGTGGTCATCAGGAAGTGGTTCTCGCCCAGCCGCGAGGTTGTGCCATCATCAAAGACGAAGCCATCCTCGCGCAGCATCAGGCCGTAACGGGCCTTGCCCACCGGCAGGTTCGCCCAGCCATTCGTGTAGACCCGTTCGAGGAAGGTCGCGGCATCCCGGCCCTGAATGTCGATCTTGCCGAGCGTGGAGACATCGCAGAGGCCCACCCCCTTGCGCACGGCGAGCACCTCGCGGTTGACGCTTGTGAGCCAGTCATTCTCGCCGGGTTGGGGGTAGTATTGCGCGCGCAGCCACGCGCCGCTCTCGATGAAGACCGCGCCCGCCTGCCGCGACCATTCATGCGTGGGCGAAAGGCGGGTCGAGCGGAAATCCCTGCCGCGGTGATGCCCCGCCAGCGCCCCGATCGCCACCGGCGTATAGGGCGGGCGGAAGCGCGTGGTGCCGGTCGCGGCGATGGATTGGCCGGTCTGCTCGGCCATCAGCGCGAGGCCCGAAAGGTTCGAGGTCTTGCCCTGATCGGTCGCCATGCCGAGGGTCGTGTAGCGCTTGAGATGCTCGACCGAGCGGAATCCCTCGCGGGCCGCGATCTCCACATCCTTGTCGGTCACGTCGTTCTGGAAATCGACGAAGGCCTTGCCGCGCCCGCCCTTCACCCGCCAGACCGGCAGAAGGCCCGTCGCTTCAGCCTCGATCGCGGGCATCCGCGCGGCAGGGGCGGGGGTGAAGCCCAGATCTGCCACAGCCTCGCGACTGAGTCGGTCGCCATCCACCAGCGCCTCCGCCAGCGTCCAGCGCCCGGCGGCATTTCCAGCCACCGCCATGCCCGGCGGCACATCGCCCGGCACGAAGGCCTGCGCGGCCTCGTTCCAGACCGGCTTTCCATTCTGGTGGGAGGTGAGATGCAAGGCCGGGTTCCAGCCATTCGAGACGGCCAGAAGATCACAGGGGAGTACCGTTTCCGCGCCCGAAGCCTCGCGCACGGTGATGTGGTCGAGTTGTTGCCAGCCGCGCGCGGCTGTCACGGCACCGCCGGCGAGATAACGCGCGCCCAGCTTCCGCGCCAGATCCGCGCGTGCGGGGTTTGCGTCTGGTCGGCTGTCGATGATCGCGACGATCTCCGCCCCCGCTGCCGAGAGATCCGCTGCGGTCGACCATGCCTCGTCGCCTGCGGTGAACAGCACCGCCTTGCGACCGGGCAACACGCCGAAGCGGTTCACATAACTGCGCACGGCGCTCGCGAGCATCACGCCCGGCTTGTCATTCCCGGCGAAGACGATGGGCCGTTCGATCGCGCCCGCCGCCAGCACCGATCGCTTGGCATAGATCCGCCAGCCGCGCTGTCGGGGCTGGTGCGGGGGTGGCACGGGGAGGTGATCCGAAACGCGCTCCACGGCACCGAAAACACCGTGATCATAAAGGCCGAACACAGTTGTGCGCGGCATGAGGCGCACAGTGTCGAGGCTCGCGAGTTCCGCAATTGTCTCCGCGAGCCATTCGGTTGCGGGGCGACCATCGATCTCGCGCCTTTCGGCCAGCAATTGCCCGCCGAGACGGAAATCCTGCTCACAGAGGATGACGCGCGCCCCGCTGCGCCCTGCGGCGAGGGCGGCTGCAAGGCCTGCCGGGCCCGAGCCGATGACGAGCAGATCGCAGAAGGCAAAGGCCTTTTCATAATGATCAGGGTCTTCTGCATTCGCAGCCCGGCCCAGCCCCGCCGCGCGACGGATCAGCGGCTCGTAGAGCTTCTCCCAGAAGGCGGAGGGCCACATGAAGGTCTTGTAGTAGAATCCGGCCACCAGCCCCGGCGCGAACAACCCGTTGACCGACATCAGATCGAAGGTGAGCGACGGCCAGCGGTTCTGGCTTGTGGCCTCAAGGCCCTCGAACAGTTCCGCCACGGTCGCGCGTGTGTTGGGCTCGCGCCGCGCGCCGCTGCGCAGTTCCACCAGTGCGTTCGGCTCTTCCGGCCCCGCCGAGAGGATGCCGCGCGGCCGGTGATACTTGAACGAGCGGCCCACAAGGCGCACGCCCTCGGCCAGCAGGGCGGAGGCGAGCGTATCGCCCTCGAAGCCGCGATAATCGCGCCCATCGAAGCGGAAACGAACCGGTTTCGAACGGTCGATGAAGCCGCCGGAGGCCGTGCGGAAGGGGTGGTGCGTCATGCTCCGGCCTCCGTGCCCTTCGGGCGCGCAGGCTCCACCGCCTCGATCCGGTGATTGCGCGTGTCACGCGTCACCACGAGCCAGCGGCCGCAACCGCCGCGATGATACCAGAGTTCGCGCAAGCGCCCGGCGGGGTTCTCGCGCAGATAGACATAATCGGTCATGGCCGCGAGGCTGGCCTCCAGGCCGTCGGGCCGCTGGAGGTCGGCCGCGCCGAGATAGGCGAATTCCTGGGAATCGCGCGCGCCGCAATGGGGGCAGGAGATCAGCATGGCTTTATCCTTGGCTCCGTCGCCTCAATGCAGATTCGGCTGGGCGCCGGCGCCCTTCTCATCGATGAGATGGCCGGTGGCGAAACGGTCGAGCCGGTAGGCCGCCGCGACCGGATGCGGCGCTCCCGTGGCGATGAGATGCGCGAGGCACAGGCCGGATGCGGGCGTGGCCTTGAAGCCGCCATAGCACCAGCCAGCATTGAGGTAGAGCCCTTCCACCGGGGTCGTGTCGATGATCGGCGAGCCATCCATCGACATATCCATCACGCCGCCCCAGTGCCTGAGCATGCGGATGCGCCCGAGGCCGGGCCAGAGGCCCATTCCGGCCTCCATCACATCCTCGATGACCGGCAGGTTGCCGCGCTGGGCGTAGGAATTGTAGCCGTCGATATCGCCACCGAAGACGAGGCCGCCCTTGTCGGACTGGCTGATATAGAAATGGCCTGCGCCGAAGGTCACCACGCCGTCGATCAGCGGTTTCAGCCCCTCCGAGACGAACGCCTGCAACACATGGCTCTCGATGGGCAGGCGCAGGCCCGCCATCGCCGCGACTTGCGAGGAACTCCCGGCGACAACCATCGCCACCTTGGCCGCACGGATGGGCCCGCGCGTGGTTTCGACGCCCGTTACGCGCCCATTTTCGACCGTGATGCCCGTGACTTCGCAATGCTGGATCAGATCTACGCCGCGCTGGTCTGCCGCGCGGGCATAGCCCCAGGCGACGGCATCGTGACGGGCCGTGCCGCCGCGCCGCTGCAGAAGCCCGCCCTGAATGGGAAAGCGGGCATTGTCATAATCGAAATAGGGGTGCATCTGCCGCACGCCCTCGCGATCGAGCAGTTCGGAATCCACGCCTGCGAGGCGCATGGCATTGCCGCGCCGGGCATAGGCATCGCGCTGGGCATCGGAATGGTAGAGGTTCAGCACGCCGCGCTGGCTGACCATCGCATTGTAGTTCAGATCCTTCTCGAGCCCCTCCCACAATTGCATGGAAAGCTCGTAGAACGGCGTATTGCCCGGCAGCAGGTAGTTCGAGCGGATGATCGTGGTGTTCCGCCCGATATTGCCGGAGCCGAGATAGCCCTTCTCCAGCACCGCGACATCTGTGATGCCATAGCGGCTCGCGAGATAATGCGCGGTGGCGAGGCCATGCCCGCCGCCGCCGATGATCAGCACGGAGTATTCCCGCTTCGGCTCCGGGTTGCGCCAGGCCGGTTGCCAGCCCTGATGCCCGCGCAAGGCCTGGGACACGAGGGAGAAGACGGAATAACGCATGGCCGATCCTTAAACCGCATAGGCGCGGATACGCTCGTGCAACGCCGCGGGAATGGCAATGCCTTCTCTCGCAGTGCGGGCTCTTGCCGCAAGACGACGATCACCCGGCAGGCGCACGCCGGGCTGGCTTGCCATGCCGTCGAGCAGTCGCGCAAGACGCGCAGGCGTGTCGGCATTCCCGGCGGTTGCGCCCACATTGATCCCGATGAAGAACTGCCCGGTGCGCGGCGGGCCGCCCGTATTATCCGCGAACGACGAGGCCTCCATCGAGAGTGAGGCTCCCGTGGCCCATGCCGCCAGAAGCTCCACGATCAGCGCGAGGCCCACGCCCTTGTAGCCGCCCGAGGGCACCATGGTTCCCCCATCAAGCGCGGCTGCGGGATCGGTGGTCGGCTGACCCTCGCGGTCGAGTGCCCAGCCCAGCGGAATGGCCTCGCCGCGCGCCTTGTGCACCACGATCTCGCTTTTCGCGACGACGCTCGAGGATTGATCAAGCACGAGGGGTGGCCCCTCCGCGCGCGGCACGGCCAGCGCGATCGGGTTGGTGCCGAAAACCGGCAACCGGCCGCCGACCGGCGCGATGGAAGCCGGCGCATTCACGAAACCGAGCGCCAGCAATCCAGCCCCGGCGATGCGCTCGACATGATAGCCGACCACGCCGCAATTATAAGAATTCGTCACCGCCATCGCCGCAATGCCCTGCTTCCGGGCCTTGGAGACGAGTGCGGGCAGACCGAGATCGATGGCGGGATGCGCAAAACCGTCGCGCGCATCCACCCGCACAATGCCCGGCGCGCCATCCTCCAGAACGGCAATCGCTTTGCCGTTAATCTTGCCGACCCGCGCGTGCTCGCAATAGGTGGGGAGGCGCGCGAGCCCGTGGCTGTGGATGCCATCCGCCTCTGCTGCCACCACCGATTGCGTGACCGAGAGCGCCTGCGGCAGGCCGAGGCCGGAACCGCTCAGCGCGTTGAGGGTCAGGGCTTCGACCTCGGCGAGGCTGAGGCGAACCGAATTGCCTGTCGCTGGATTACTCATTCCGCAGCCTCCCCGATGGCGCCCTGGCCGTAATCGCGTGCGGCGGCTTCCGGCGTGATGAACCCTTCCGCGAGATCCTTCGCGATCTCCTCCCGCGAACGGGTGCGGGGGTCGCCCCAGCCACCGCCGCCGGAGGTCTCGATGGTGATGACATCACCCGGTCCGACCTGAATGCCGGAGACCTTCGAGCGAAGCGGATCTTTCGTGCCATCTTTGCGCGTGATGGTCGTGCGGCTGAGCGACCCCGGCTTGCCGCCGGCAATGCCATAGGGCGGGTAGCGGAAACGCTCGAAATTGGTGCTGAGCGTGCCCTGTGCCGCGTTGAGCCGGAATTCGCGCACGAGGCCGAGGCCGCCGCGCTTCTTCCCTGCGCCGCCTGAATCCGGGATGAGACCGTAGCGCAGGAAGGTGATGGGATATTTCGATTCGACCATCTCGATGGGCGCGTTGGTGTTGTTGTGCAGCCCGCAGGAGAGGGCGCTCGCGCCGTCATCTCCGGCATGCCCGCCCCAGCCGCCCACCTCGATATCGAAATAGACCCGGCGACGGCCCTGCGGCTCCACGGTCGCCAGCGCATAGACATAGGAAATCGCGTAGTAGGCAGCGGGAATCCGGTCGGGGATGAGTTGCGCCAGCGCGCCGAACACGGCAGTCGCGATCCGGTGATTGACCACCATCCGGCCCGTGACGGGCGCAGGGAATTCGGCATTCACGACGCTGCCCTTCGGCAGATCGACCGAAATCGGGCGATAACAGCCGCTATTGGCGGGAATATCCTTCCCGAGAGCCGCGAGCAGGGCGTAATAGATGGCCGAGCAGGTCATGGCGCGCGTGTTGTTCACCGGCCCCGGCACCTGCGGGCTCGATCCTGCAAAATCCAGCCGGATCTGGTCGCCGGACTTGATGACCCGCACCGAGAGGCGGATCGGTTCGTCGCTCTGGCCGTCATCATCGACGAGTTCGGTGAATGCGCCTTCGCCATCCGGCAGTTGGGCAATCGCCGCGCGCATCATGGCTTCCGAGCCATCGAGCAGGGCGGCCATGGCCTTGGACAGATCATCCGGACCATATTTCGTGGCGATGCGCTCCAGCGCTCGCGTGCCCACCCCGAGGGCGGCGATCTGGGCATGCAGGTCGCCGCGCGTCTCGTCGGGCTGCCGCACATTAGCGAGCACAAGCTGGAGGATCGCCTCGTTCAGCTTGCCTTTCTCCGCGAGCTTCAGCGGCGGGATGCGGATGCCCTCCTGAAAGATTTCGCGCGCCGCCGCGTAATAGCTGCCCGGCGCACCCCCGCCGACATCCACATGGTGGCAGAGCGTGCCGACAATGCCCACGCAACGACCCTCATGGAAAACGGGGCGGAAGGTCTGGATATCCGGCAGGTGCTGCCCGCCCGAATAGGGGTCGTTGGTCACGACGATATCGCCGTCATGCCATTGGTCGAGCGGAATGAACTCGGTAATCAGCCGCTCGAGGCAGGCCGACATCGAGTTGAGATGTACGGGAATGCGCGCGGATTGCGCGATCTGGTTGCCCTTCGCATCGAAAACGGCGGTCGAGAAATCGAGGATCTCCCGCACCACGGTCGAGCGGCTGGTGCGCCAGATGGTGATCGACATTTCTTCCGCAGCGGCCACGAGCGCATTGCGGATGATCTCGACCCGGACAGGATTGATGGTGCTCATGGGAAAGGCCTTCAGTTGGCAGGGATGCGGCGGGCGAGAAGCGCGCCGGAGGCATCAAGCGAGGCCACCCAGCCCTCGGGAATGTAGGAAGAGGTGTAGACCTCCTCGATGATCGCCGGGCCCTGCACCGTGCCGGAACCGAGGGCTTCGCGCTGCCAGATGGCGGTTTCGACATAACCCTTGCGGCCCCATACCGGGCGGCTTCCGGCCTTGGCCTCGCGGTTTTCGGCCTTGCCCTGTCCCTTCTCGGGTTTCGCCAGCCGGCCGACCGAGGCGAGGCGGAGGGTCACCACCTCGATGGGCGTGCCCGGCTCGTCATAGGAGAAGCGCTGGCGATGCAGCGCGTGGAAGCGCTCGGCTGCGAGTTTAAGGCCTTCAGCCGAGAAATCCGCCGCATCAAGCGTGACGTTGAGGTCGAAAGCCTGCCCGAGATAGCGCAGATCGAGGCTCCAGACGAAATCCCGCGAAGTTTCCGGCACGCCATCCTCGCCGAGCAGGCGCTCGCCTTCCCGCGCCAGTCGCGCGGCGGTGGCGGAGAGGCGAGGGCCCGCTTGCGCCAGAAGACCGATCTCGGTGGTGGAAAGATCATGCACGATATCCGACCACAGGATGCCCCAGGCCGACAGCGTGGAGGCATGCGGCGGGAAGATGACTCGGCCGATGCCGAGATCCTCCGCGACTTCGCAGGCATGCACGCCACCGGCACCGCCGAAGCTCAGCAGCGCGAAATCCTCCGGGTCGAGGCCCTTCTCGAACAGGGACAGGCGGATCGCCATGGCGAGGCTCGAATTCGTGACGGCGATCACGCCCGCGGCGGTTTCGTCGCGCGGGAGGCCGAGGGCCGTGGCGATGGGCTCGGCCGCGCTCTGGGCCAAAGCCGGATCGAGCGGCATCGCACCGCCCATGAAGCTTTCCGCCCCGAGCCGCCCGAGGATGAGGTTGGCGTCGGTCACGGTCAGGTCGCGACCACCATGGCTGTAGCAGGCGGGGCCCGGCCGCGCCCCGGCCGAATGCGGGCCGATCCGCAGGCGGCCGCTTTCATCCACCCAGGCGATGGAGCCGCCACCGGCACCGATGGTGCGCATCTCCACCATGGGAAGGCGCACGGGCAAGCCATCCACATCTCCCTCGCTGACCATGGCGATCGAGCCATTGCTCACGACCGACACATCGAAGGAGGTGCCGCCCATATCCACGGCCACGAGATTGGGCTCGCCGAGCGCCGCCGAGAGCCGCCGCGCGGCCGCCGCGCCACCGCTGGGGCCGGAGAGCAGCAAACGGGCGGGTTCACGCCCCGCCTTGGCGAGGCCCGAAACGCCGCCATTCGACTGCACGAGATAAACCTGCGTGTCCGGCGCTTCCGTCGCGACTTTCTCGCAGAGGCGGTCGGTATAGCCCGAGACAACGGGCATCAGCATCGCGTTGAGCACGGTGGTGGAGAGTCGCTCGTATTCGCGCATCTCCGGGCTGATATCGGATGAGAGCGAGATTGCGACGCCCGGCAGTTCCTCCGCGAGGATCGCGCCGACGCGCCGCTCATGCGCGGGGTTCGCATAGGCATGGAGCAGGCACACCGCCACGGCGCGCACGCCCGCAGCCTTCAGGCGAGTGGCGACTGCGCGCACCGCCGGTTCAGCCAGCGGAACCTGCACCTGCCCATCTGCGCCCACCCGCTCGGGTACGCCGAAACACAGGCTGCGCGGCACCAGCGGCGGGGGCGGGGAGAGCGTGATCGCATAGACATCGCGCCGCCCATGCCGCCCGATCTGCAGGAGATCCTCAAAGCCGGCGGTGGTGACAATCGCGCCCTTCGGCAGCTTGCGCTCAAGCACAGCGTTGGTGGCGATCGTGGTGCCGTGTAGGATGTGCTCGACATCGCCCACATCGAAGCCGAAACGCTCGGCCGCCGCGCGAATGCCGCCGATCAACCCAATCGAAGGGTCTTCCGGCGTCGAGGGGGTCTTGAACTGGTGGATGCGGCCTGAACCGGCATCGAGCACCTCGATATCCGTGAAGGTGCCGCCGATATCAACGGCAATGCGAATGGATGCGTCCATTGGGAAAAACCTCGGGATTGCAAAGGGCTGGCGTCAGATCATGCCTTCAGTCGCCAGTTGGTCGCGCAAGGTCGCGAAGTCCTGGCGCGCCCTGGCATAAACGGTCATGCCCAGCGCGCGGCAGAAGGGGATCACCCGGTCCATCGCATCAAGGCCGAACGTGCCGTGCTCGATATCCAGCATCACGCGGCAAAACCCGGGATCATCCGCGATCTCGATATGCGGGAGGGGCGGCTGGGTCATCCAGAAGGCAAGGTTGTGCATGGCCAAGTTCCTCTGTTGTCCCGCGCGGTCAGGCACGGGAGCGACGGCAGGGCGGGCGGAGTGAGCGCGCCGCTATTTCACGAAAGTCTTCGCAAGGCCGAGCGAGCGATCCACGATGATGACCACAGCGAGGGTGAAGACGACGAGGAGAACCGATGCCGCCGCGACCAGCGGATCGGCCCGGCTCTCCACATGGTGATAGAGTTCGACGGGTAGCGTCGTGACCTTCGGCCCGTTCATGAAGAGCGACAGCACCACTTCATCGAAGGAGACGAGGAAGGAGAGTGCCGCCGCGGCCACGATTCCCGGCATCAGCATGGGCAATGTGATGCGGAAAAAGACCGAAAGCGGTGAGGCACCCAGCGTCGCTGCGGCTTCCTCCACCGCGATGGGCAGGGTGGACAGCGCGGTGGCGATCACGCGCAAGGCATAGGGCAGTGTGACCACGAGATGCGCGAGGAAAATGCCTTGCGGCGTCGCGAGATAGCCCGCGCGTGCCATCACGATCAGCAAGGCGAGGCCCAGCACAATGGTCGGCAGCAGCAGCGGCGCGGTGAGCAGGCTCATGATCGCATCCGCCCCGAATGGCGCCTTGCGGATGAGCGCATAGGAAGCGGGTACCGCGATCAGGATGTTCACGACCGTCACGAGAGACGCGAGCTTCACGCTGAAGAGGAAAGCATCGAGCAGCTTCGCATTCGCGCCGATGGCGATGTACCAGCGCAGGCTGTAGCCCGAAGGCGGGAACGACATGAACACGTCGTTCGAAAACGAAAGTGGCACGACAATCAGCACCGGTGCCAGCAGGAACAGGAAGCCGAAGGCCGCGAGAACTTTCAGAACAGGGGAGACCGGTTTCTCTTCCATGCCATCACCCCAGGGATTTCAGCACGCGGCTATAGATCGTCAGGGCAACGCCGAAGACCACGAGCACGATGATCGAGAGCGTGGCGGCCAAAGGCCAGTCGAGTGTCACGATCGCCTGGTCATAAACCTCGGTGGCGAGCAGGAAGACGCGGCCACCACCCAGCAGCTTCGGCGTGATGAAGGAGGAAACCGCCAGCACGAAGGTCAGCAGCGATCCCAGCGCGATGCCCGGCAGCGAGAGCGGCAGCACCACGCGCCAGAACACCCGGAACGGGGAGGCACCGAGCGTCGCGGCGGCTTCCTCTACGCGGGAATCGAGCTTTCCGAAGCCCGCGAGCAGCGCGAGGATCATGTAGGGCATAAGGATTTCGGTGAGGCCGATCACCACGCCCGTGAGGTTGAACATGAGGCGCAGCGGGCCATCAAAACCCAGAGCCATCAGCCCGTTATTGATGAGCCCGCGATCGGAGAGGATCGCAATCCAGCCATAGGTGCGCACCACCGCCGAGAGCAGCAGCGGCGAGATGACCATGACCAGCAGGATGCTGCGCCACATGCCCGAGGAGCGGTGCAGGTAAAGCGCCACGGGATAGGAAACCAGCAGCGTGAGCAGGGTAATCGTGAGGCTGGTGCGCACGCTGTTCCACAGCAATTCCCAGTAGAAGGGGTCTGTGACCACGAGTTGCCATTTCGCGAAGGACCAGTTGCCCGTCATCGCGCCGGTCGAGCGAACCTCCATGAAGGAGATCATCGCGAGATTAACCACCGGCAGTATAAACCCGATGAGGTTCACCGCCGTGATTGGCAGCAGAAGCATCACGATGAGCGCGCGCCCGTCGAGTTTCGGCGCTTCCGGCAGGGCTGCATGAGTGGCGCTTGCCGTCATGGCTTCGCCTCGAACACGAGCGTATCCTGCGCGGACCAGCTGAGCGTGACGGTGGTGCCAGGGGCCAGCGCGCGGCCCGAGCCGAGGGTCGCCTCTTCCACCTGAAAGGTGAGGTCGCCGGCCAATACATCATATTGCAGCAGGTTGCCGGCATAGGTCATGCGGCGCACGATGCCGGAAAGCGTGTTCTGTCCGCCCGATGCAGCGGCGCTCCCGGTCGAAATCGTTATGCGATGCGGCCGGATCATCACATCCGCCGGGCCATTGGCCTCGGTAGCGGAATGCACGAGCGTGTCACCCAGTTTCACGCTGCGGCCAAGCGCCGTTCCGCTGAAGCGATTGGTGCGGCCCACGAAACTTGCCACGAACGGAGTACGCGGGCGCTCGTAAAGGTCTTCCGGCGTGCCGGTCTGCTCAATGCGCCCGTGGTTCATCACCACCACGCGATCGGACATCGTGAGCGCCTCATCCTGATCATGCGTCACGAAAATTGCGGTGGTGCCGAGCCGGCGCTGGATGTCGCGAATCTCGGTGCGCATCTCGTCGCGCAGCTTCGCGTCGAGGTTCGAAAGCGGTTCATCGAGCAGCAGGATGGACGGGCGGATCACCAGCGCCCGCGCCAAAGCCACGCGCTGCTGCTGGCCGCCGGAGAGTTCGGACGGGCGGCGGTTCTCGCGGCCCTCGAGTCGTACGAGGGCAATCGCTTCCGTGACCCGGTTGCTGATTTCGCTGCGCGAGAGACCACGCATTTCAAGCCCGAAGGCGATGTTGCCGGCCACGCTCATATGCGGAAACAGCGCGTAGCTCTGGAAAACGAGGCCCATATCGCGGCGGAAGGGCGGGATGGCGGTGAGGTCGCGCCCGGCGACCACGATCCGCCCGCCCGAGGCCTGCACGAGCCCTGCGATCATCCGCAGGGTCGTGGTCTTGCCGCAACCGGAAGGGCCGAGGAGCGAGACGAACTCGCCCTGGTTCACATCGAGATCCACCGCATCGACCGCAACGAACTCGCTGTAGCGCTTGCTCAGGCCCTGGAGGGAGAGAAAGCCATGGCCGGGCTTGGCTTCGTTGCCGAGGGGCGCGGCGATGTTCGTTGCGGTCGACGCGTGGTGGATCATCGGATCAGCTCTGTTGCGAGTGTGATCAGCGCGACAGCGGCAGCACGCGGCGACGCCACTGGTCCGAGAGCTGGTCACGCACGCGGGCCACAGCAATCCAGTCCACCGGGACCACGCGGTCAAGGAAGTTCACAGCCGTGCGGTTGATCGCCTTCGGGTCGATCTGCGCTTTGGAATTGGTGGGCGCGTAGAACATCGATTCCGTGAAGCTCTTCTGGGCTTCAGGCGACAGCGCATAGGCCACGAACTTGCGTGCGGCCTCCGCCTGCTTCGAACCCTCGACGAGGCTGATGACGTTCACCTGAAAGGCCGTGCCCTCGGAGGGGATCACTGCGCGGAGCTTGCCGCCGGATGTTTCCGAATTCACCTGAGCGCGTGCATTCCAGCCCACCCCGATGGTCGCCTGCCCGGCGATGATCGGCGCATAGACCTCCGGCTTCGGCTCCCAGGTCTGCACATTCGGCGCAATCGGCGCCATGGCCTCGATGCCCTTTTCGAAGCGGCCTTCCACGCCCGGTCCGCCGTTCTTCTTGTCGAGGATCATCAGCAGCGACAGACCCTGAATATCCGGCACGCCGGGAATGACCACCTTGCCGCGCGCGGCAGGCTCGGCCATCGCGAGCAGGGAAGTCGGCGGCGTGGGGTAGGCATCGCTGTTGTAGATCAGCACGAGATTGTCGAAGGTCACCGCAACGCCCGCTACGCCGGGGAAGCGCGCATTGGGATAGAGATCCTTCAGGACCGGCATCGAATTCTCATCGAGCGCCTTGAAAAGCCCTTCATCAGTGCCCGCCTTGGCGACGGACACATCCATGATGACCACATCGGTCTGCGGCGCCGCCTTCTGGGCGCGCAACTGGCCGATCATCGCCGCCGAACTCGGCTGGGGAACGTAATTCACCTTGATGCCGGGATTGGCCTTCTGGAACGGCTCGATCACGGCCTTGATGTAACGGTCCTGAAACAGGCCCGTATACGCCATGACATTGATTTCCTGCGCGCGGGCCATCCCGGACGAGAGCCCGATAGCGAGGGCCGTGGCGGCAAGGGCAAGGCTTCTGTTCTGCATGTCGGCGTCCTTTCCAGAGTTGAGAGGCGATGAGGCGGCTGGGATTGGATCAGGGGGCGCGTTTCGCGTCCACCATGGCACGGGCGCCGGAAATATCCGGCAATTTCTCGCCATTGCGCAGGCGGTTCAGCAGAACGATCTCGGCTTCCTGCATGGCAATCGCGCGATCTGCGACCGCTTTCGCTGCACCGGGATCGAGCACGATCACGCCGCTTTCATCACAGAGGATCGCATCGCCAGGATGCACCACCTGCCCGCCAACCGTGACCGGCACGTTCACCGCACCTTCGAGGCCCAGCAGCTTGGTGGTGATGGAGGAGGGGCCCCGGCACCACATGGGCAGGTCCACCTTCGCGATTTCCGAGAGGTCTGTCGCCGGCCCGTCGATCACGCCGGCCTTCACGCCGGCGATCTTCATCGCATGGGTGATCACGCCGCCCCAGCAGGCATGGCGATCATCCCCGCAGCGATCGACCAGCACGATATCGCCCGGCCGCACCTCGGCGGTGAGCCAGTGGAGCAGCGTGGAATCCGCATGCGGAATGCGGATCGTCACCGCCGTGCCCGCCACGCGCTTGTTCGGCAGAACCGCGCTGATCCGGCGATCAATGAAGGAGGAATGCAGCACATGACCGACGGTCGCGGTCTCGACCCGCTCCAGCAGGGTCACGAGATCGGCAGGAATCTGGGCGGGCATCGGGCGGATGGTGAACATGGCTTCTGGACTTTCCGGTCAGAGCGGCAGAACGTGGTGATTGGCGACGGGCAGCTTTGTGCGGATCTCGTCGAGCTGCCGCATATCGATATGCGCCGCCGCATGGCCGACGCGGTCCGGCACCTGCGCCACCACCATGCCCCAGGGATCGATGACCATCGAATGGCCGTAGCAAACCTTCTGGCCGTTCTCGCCATGCCCGAAGATCTGAGCCGAAGCGGCCACGAAGCATTGGGTTTCGATGGCGCGAGCCCGCAGCAGCACTTCCCAATGGTCCTTGCCGGTCATCAGGGTGAAGGCCGCCGGCAGCACGATCACCTGCGCCCCAGCATCGCGCAGCGCGCGGAACAGTTCGGGGAAGCGCAGATCGTAGCAGATGGAACAGCCGACCGTCGCATCGCCGACCTTATAGGTCACGACCGCATCGCCCCGGCTGACATTGTCGGATTCGCGATAGACGAGACCGCCCGGCACATCGACATCGAAGAGATGCAGCTTGCGGTAATGCGCGATCTGCCGCCCCTCGGGGTTGAACACCGCTGTCGCATTGAAATAATTGTTGCCGGACCTTTCCATCATGCTGCCGGCATGAAGCGTCACGCGATGGCGCGCGGCCAGCGATGACATCATCTTCCAGGCTTCGCCCTCGCCGAACAGTTCAGAGGCAGCACGGGAATCGTCCCTGTTCTCGCCGAGATGGGCAAAATACTCAGGAAGAACAATCAAATCAGGAGATGATTGGGCAGCAGATTGAATTAGACTTTCAGCAATTCGTAGATTTTCGGACTTGTTCGCCCGCGAATTCATCTGAACGACGCTGATTTGCATGGCCAAATCCCCCTTTTGAGCGGGGAAAGTAAGTGCCGATGCTGGCATCTCAGCAAGCACGAAATTTTTATGCTTTGTTATAAATTTTTCTTATCATCCCCTCCGGGCATGAGGTTGGGCTGTCAAAGCGCCGACCAGAGCTGGGTGGCAAGGCCTTGTTCCCGCGCGATTTCCGCGGCCATGGCCGCAACAGCCGCGGGCAGGGGATTGTCAGGCCGCTCGGCATAGATCGCATGGATCGGCATCGGCCCGACATTGATCCGCACGCTGACCTCGACCAGCTCGCGCCGCGCCACCTGCTGATGCACCACCGCCTTTGGCACCATGGCGATTCCAGCGCCGCTGACGGCGAGGCTGATGATGGTCGCGAGCGAATTCGTGTTGAAAATCCGCACGCTGTCGAGGTCGATTCCCGCATGGGTCAGCATGCGCATCGTGGCGTGGTAGGGCTGCGAGCCCTTCGAATAGCCGATCAGCGGATAGGCCAGCACGTCGGTGAGTTCGCAAGGGCGATCCGGCATTTCGAGCCTCGGTGCTGCGAACCAGCCGTAATCGAGCCGCATGATCTCGACATTGATCAGTTCGGGGCCGAGCACGGGGCCGACGATCAGCGCGAGATCCAGATGCCGCTCCTGAAGCTGCCGCGCCACGGCGAGGCTCGTATCTACCGCCAGATCGAGGCTGACGGCGGGATAGCGTGCTTTCAGGCGCTCCAGCAGATGCGGAAGCCATGTATAGACCACGGTATCGATGGTGCCGATGGTGATGGTTCCGCGCAGGCCATGGCCGTCGCCGATCTGCTCGCGCAGTTCATGCGTCATCCGCACGATGGTCTCGGCGCGCGCCAGCAATTTCTCGCCTTCCGGGCTGAGGCGCACCGATCGCGGATCGCGATCGAACAGCCGCGCCCCGAGATCGCGCTCCAGCGTGGCGATGCGGCTCGAAATCGCAGCCTGTGTTGTGTGCAGGCGTTCGGCAGCTGCCGAGAAGCTGCGCAGGCGCGCGACCCACAGGAAGGTTTCGAGAAAGCGGATATTCATGGCGCATGCCCCAATGCCGGCGCGGCGCGCGCGCTCGCGGAGCCGCTTCTGCCTGCCGAGAGTTCACCATCTCGGGTCGGGTGGCAAATCATCCCGGAGATCGTATCGGCTCAGGCGAAGCGCGCTAGCACCGGCTGGTGGTCGGAGGCGCGGGTCTCGACATCATAGTGGATCGTTTCGAGCCCCGGCAGGATATCCTGCGTCACAAACACATAATCGCAGCAATGGGGCAGGGCATAGCTTGGCTGCTGCACGCAAGCGGACATCGGATGCGGTGCCGCTCCTTTCAGATGGGTCCAGCCATCGACGAAAGCCGGTGCACCGGTGGCGAACGGCGCCTCGATGGCATGCTTCATCGGGTCATCCGGCAGCATGTTGAAATCGCCGCAGAGAATGGCCGCAGCCGGCTGGGCCGTGCGGCGATAGGTGTGCGGGCCATCCTCGCGCGGCGTGGCGGCGCGGGCCGCTGCCTGTTCGTGGATCGAGCGGATCGCCTCGACCTGCGGTTGGCGCAGATCCGGGTGCGAATATTCGAGATGGGTGGTCATCACCCGCAACGGACCGAAAGGCCCCTCGATGATCACCTCCAGCAGGCCGCGCGGCATGTTGCGGTTCTCCCGCGCGCCCCAGGGCAGGGTGTGGCGCAAAACCTGGATGACCGGCAGTTGCCAAAGCGCTTGGGCCGGCCTTCCGCGTCGCGCGTTTCGAGCGCCACGCCCTCGATGGCCTGAAAGCCCGGCAGCAGCTCTGCGAAACGGCGGAATTGGTTGCCCTCGGGTGCCTCGTTCAGTTCGGGGAAGTTATCCGCCACCTCCTGAAGGCAGAGCACGTCGAAATCCGCCATGGCGCGGGCATGCGCCACGATG
>JALOTF010000078.1 GCA_025458025.1 Beijerinckiaceae bacterium
TTCGGTGACGCGTGAAGGCAGCCCCCGCGCGCCGGAAGCGGTGTTCCAGTCCGGCCTGCCGATCATGGCGATCTGCTACGGCCAGCAGACCACCGCCGTTCAGCTCGGCGGCGTGGTGGAAGGTGGGCATGCGGCAGAGTTTGGCCGCGCGGATATCGAGATCAAGGAAGCTTCCGCCCTCTTCGACAAGCTTTGGGAAGTGGGCCAGCGCTACCCCGTCTGGATGAGCCATGGCGACCGGGTGACCAAGCTTCCCGAGGGCTTCACCGTGAAGGCCACGAGCGAGAACGCGCCCTTCGCCATCGCCACGGATGAGAAGCGCCGCATCTACACCACCATGTTCCACCCCGAGGTAGTGCACACGCCCGATGGCGGCAAGCTGATCGCGAATTTCGTGCACAACATCGCGGGGCTGAAATCCGACTGGACCATGGGCGCCTATCGTGCGGAGATGATAGCGAAAATCCGCGCGCAGGTCGGCAAGGGCAAGGTCATTTGCGGTCTGTCGGGCGGCGTGGATTCGTCCGTCGCTGCCGTGCTGATCCATGAGGCGGTGGGCGACCAGCTCACTTGCGTTTATGTCGATCACGGCCTGATGCGCAAAGGCGAGAGCAGCCAAGTGGTGAACCTGTTCCGCGGGCATTACAATATTCCGCTGGTGCATGTGGATGCGAGCGAGACCTTCCTTGGCGCGCTCGCGGGCGTCTCCGACCCCGAAGTGAAGCGCAAGACCATCGGCAAGCTCTTCATCGATGTGTTTGAGGCGGAAGCGAAGAAGATCGGCGGCGCGGAATTCCTCGCGCAGGGCACGCTCTACCCCGATGTGATTGAAAGCGTGAGCTTTTCGGGTGGCCCGAGCGTCACGATCAAGTCGCACCACAATGTGGGCGGACTGCCCGAGCGCATGAACATGAAGCTCGTGGAGCCCTTGCGCGAACTCTTCAAGGACGAGGTGCGCGCGCTGGGCCGCGAACTCGGTCTGCCCGAGACCTTCGTCGGTCGTCACCCCTTCCCAGGCCCTGGCCTCGCGATCCGCATCCCCGGCGAGATCACGCGCGAGAAGGCGGATATCCTGCGCGAGGCGGATGCAATCTATCTCGATGAAATCCGCAAGGCGGGCCTCTATGATGTCATCTGGCAGGCCTTCGCGGTGCTCCTGCCGGTGCGCACCGTCGGCGTGATGGGCGACGGTCGCACCTATGATCACGTTTGCGCCCTGCGCGCCGTGACCTCGGTCGATGGCATGACCGCCGATTTCTACCCCTTCGATATGGCTTTCCTCGGTCGCGTCGCCACGCGCATCATCAACGAGGTGAAGGGCATCAACCGGGTGACGTACGACATCACGTCGAAGCCGCCTGGCACGATCGAGTGGGAATGACGGCCACGGCAGGCCGTGGCCTTCTGTTCATGGGAGTGATCCTCACGGCATATCGGCCAGCCGAAGGGCCGCGCGCATCAACAGGTTCGCGCCGGCTTCGGCCTGATGCGGCTCGATGCTTTCGGCCTCGTTGTGGCTCACGCCGCCCGCACAGGGCGTGAAAATCAGCGCGGCCGGCGCGATTTTCGCCATGTGGAAGGCATCATGCCCCGCGCCGGAAATGATGTTCCGGTGCGAAATGCCCATGGCATCGGCCTCCTCGCGCAGCATGGCGAGCATGCCGGGATCAAACGAGAGCGGCTGCGTGGCCGCGACTTGCGTGAGTTCGATGCGGATGCGCCCTTTCTGAAGCGCCGCGACCGTCTCGTGGAAACGCTGATCCATCGCGCGGAGCACGGCCGGATCGGGGTGGCGCATGTCGATGGTCATGCGCACCTCGCCGGGAATGACGTTGCGTGAATTGGGGAAAACCTCGAACTGGCCGACGGTCGCCGTTCCAGGCGGATTGGCCTCGGTGCCGATCTTTCGCAAGGCCTCGATGAGTTGCGCAGCGGCGACCAGCGCGTCGTCGCGCATATGCATGGGCGTGGAGCCGGAATGGCTCTCGAAACCGGTGATCACCGCATCATACCAGAAGAGCCCCTGCCCGCTCGTGACGAGCCCGACCTCCTTGCCCTCGGCCTCGAGGATGGGCCCCTGCTCGATATGAAGTTCGAGATAGGCCGCGATCTTGTCGCCGCCCAGCGGGCGATCCGGCACGATGCCGATGCTCTCGAGGGCATCGCCGAAGCGGATGCCTGCGATGTCGCGCGTATCCAGCGCCTTCTCCACTGGAAGAACACCCGCATAGGCCGCGGAAGCGAGCATGGCCGGAGCGAAGCGGCAGCCTTCCTCATTGGTCCAGTTCACGACCTCGATCGGTCGGCGCGTGCGGATGCCCGCCTCTTCCATGCGCCGCAGGATTTCGAGACCGGCCATCACGCCGAGCACGCCATCAAACTTGCCGCCCGTGGGCTGGGTGTCGAGATGCGAGCCGATCAGCACCGGCGGCAGATCCTCCAGCCCTTCGCGCCGCGCAAACATCGAGCCGAGCGGATCAATGCGCACGGTCGTGCCCGCGGCTTCGCACCAGCGACGGAAGAGCGCGCGGGCCTCGCCATCCTCCGGCGTCAACGCCTGGCGGTTGCAGCCGCCCTTGGGCGTTCCACCGATCTTCGCCATCTCCATCAGTGAAGACCAGAGGCGGTCGCCATCGATGCCGAGATTGGGGCGGAGGTGCATGCTCGTCTCGGTCACGTCAGTTCCTTTCAAGGCGGGCGGTTAAAGCCGGGCTAAGGCCAATGGTTTCCACCGGCGCGGGCAAGGCGAAATCGCCGGAAACGGGCTTCACGGGCGGGTTTTCGAGCATGGCGAAGGCGCGCTTGAAGCCGGTTTCCACCGAGCAGAGCAGCGGCACGGGCACGCGATCGCGAATTTGTGCAGCGATGCCCGCGAGTCCCGCGCCGCCGAGGATCACTGCCTCGGCGCCATCCTCGCGTGCCGCAGAGATGGCTGTTTCGGTCAGCAGATCATAGGCAGCGGCAGGATTCGCGGCGATCTCGCCGCCGGTGGGCGCAACGGTACGGATTGACGCAAGCGAGGCCGAAAGCCCGAGAGTGCTCACGAATTCCTGCAGTATGGGGCCCCAGCGCTCGCCGCCTGTGAGGATCGAGAAGCGTCGCCCGCCCTCTGCGGCGGCCAGACAGGAGGCTTCCGCGAGGCCCAGCACTGGGCAGTTCGCGATTTCCCGCAGGGCATGCAGGCCGGGATCGCCGAAACAGGCGAGCAGCACGCCGTCCACGCCCTCCCCGTGCTCGGCGAAGGCATCGAGTGTCGCGTGGCCGGCAATCGCCGAAGCGCTGCGCGAGGAGATGTAGCGCGCGCCGAAGCGGCCGGTGGCGCCGAGGATCGTCACATCCGGTGGCGCGAGCGCGCGGCCCACGGCCACGACACGGTTCGTCACCTCAGCGGTGGTGTTCGGATTGATGGCCAGCAGCCGCATCAGGCTCTCCGAGGATACAGCCTGCGCAAAACTTGGCCGGCGGATTAGATTTTAGGCAGCGTGAGGAAGCTTGTGCTGAACATTGCAGCATTTCCAGCGAGACAATCTCCGGTTTTCACCAAGCTTGGGAAGCTCTCCGCCGCCTGAACCGCTGCTTGCACGGCTGGCATAGTTCTTGCGGTTCCCATCCGCGGTCAAGAGCCGAAAACAGGTGAGGAACCAAAACAATGAAGACCGGACTTCTGAAAGCTGGCCTGCTCGCCAGCCTCGCCTTCACAGCCATGATGGGTTTTGCCAGCGCGCAGGAAAAGCTGCTGCGCATCGGCATGACGGCGGCCGATGTGCCCCGTACCCATGGCCAGCCCGACCAGGGCTTCGAGGGCAACCGTTTCACCGGCATCCCGATGTATGATGCCCTGACGCATTGGGATCTCTCCTCGGCGGAGAAGCCTTCCGTGCTCATTCCCGGCCTCGCCACCGAGTGGAAGGCGGATGATGCCGACAAGACCAAGTGGGTCTTTAAGCTGCGCCCGGGTGTGAAATTCCATGATGGCTCGGATTTCAACGCCGATGCCGTGGTCTGGAATGTGCGCAAGGTGCTCGACAAGGATGCGCCGCATTTCGCCGCCGATCAGGTGGGCGTGACCGCCTCGCGCATGCCGACCCTGCGTTCGGCCCGCAAGATTGACGATCTCACGGTAGAACTCACCACCTCCGAGCCCGACAGCTTCCTGCCGATCAACCTCTCGAACCTCTTCATGGCCTCGCCGGCACATTGGGCGGCGAAGCTCGCAGCGGTGCCGGCGAATGTGGCGGACCCGGCCGAACGCGCGAAGCAAGCCTGGCTCGCCTTCGCGGGCGATCCCTCGGGCACCGGCCCGTTCAAGGGCGTGCGCCTCGTGCCGCGCGAGCGCTTCGAAATGGTCGCGAACAAGAGCTACTGGGATCCGAAGCGCACGCCGAAGATCGACCGTGTGGTGCTGCTGCCGCTGCCGGAAGCCAATGCTCGCACGGCTGCCCTGCTCTCGGGTCAGGTCGACTGGATCGAGGCGCCCTCGCCGGATGCCATGCCGCAGATCAAGAGCCGTGGCTTCACGCTCTATTCCAACCCGCAGCCGCATGTCTGGCCGTGGCAGCTCTCCTTCGTGGAAGGCTCGCCCTGGCTCGACAAGCGCGTGCGCCATGCCGCGAACCTCTGCATCAACCGCGACGAGCTGAAGGAGCTTCTGGGCGGCATGATGGGCGTGCCGAAGGGTACCGTTCCGCCGGGCCATCCGTGGTGGGGCAACCCGACTTTCGACATCAAGTATGATCCGGCTGCCGCCAAGAAGCTGATGACGGAAGCGGGCTTCTCGGCCACGAAGCGCCTGAAGGTGAAGGTGCAGACCTCGGCCTCGGGCTCGGGCCAGATGCAGCCGATCCCCATGAACGAGTTCGTGCAGCAGGCGCTGAAGGAGTGCTTCTTCGATGTCGAACTCGACGTGATCGAGTGGAACACGCTCTTCACCAACTGGCGCCAGGGCGCGAAGCACGAGAGCGCGCGCGGGGCTCATGCGATCAACGTGACCTTCGCCGCGATGGACCCGTTCTTCGCGATGGTGCGCTTCACCTCGACCAAGACCTTCCCGCCGGTCTCCAACAACTGGGGCTTCTTCGGGAATGACGAGTTCGACGGGCTGATCGCCAAGGCACGCGGCACCTTCGATGATGCCGGGCGCGATCAGGCGCTCGCGGCGCTCCACAAGCGCATCGTGGAAGAAGCGCCCTTCATCTGGGTGGCGCATGACGTTGGCCCGCGCGCGATGAGCGCGAAGGTCAAGGGCGTCGTGCAGCCCAAGAGCTGGTTCATCGATATCGCGCCGATGTCGATCGACTAACCCCACCGCATTCGGCCCCGGGCCTTGCCTTTGGCCCGGGGTTTCCCCCTCCCGTCATCAAGGATGTTCGCTCATGATGCCCTCCCGGATGGCAGCAGCCATCGCTGCCGCTTTGCTCACGGCCACTCCCGCCCTCGCGCAGGGCACGCTCCGGATCGGGATGACCGCTTCCGACATCCCGATGACGACCGGCCAGCCCGATCAGGGTGGCGAAGGCCAGCGCTTCATGGGGCTCACGGTCTATGATGCGCTTGTGCACTGGGATCTGACGAAATCGGACAAGCCCTCGACGCTGATCCCCGGCCTTGCCGCGAGCTGGAGCGTGGATGCCACGGACAAGAACAAGTGGATCTTCAAGATCCGAGAGGGCGTGAAATTCCACGATGGCAGCACGCTCACGGCGGCTGCGGTGGTGTGGAACTTCGACAAGCTCCTGAAGCAGGATGCGCCGCAATTCGACCAGCGGCAGGCATCGCAGGGGCGCTCGCGCATTCCGGCGGTGGCGAGCTATCGCGCGATCGATGATCTCACGCTTGAAATCACTACCCGTGCGCCAGATGCAACGCTGCCCTACCAGCTCGCGTGGATCGGCATTTCCTCGCCCGCACAATGGGAAAAGGTGGGCAAGAACTGGCAGGAATTCGCGAAGACCCCCTCCGGCACCGGCCCGTGGAAGCTGACCGCGCTAACCCCGCGCGAGCGGGCCGAACTCGTGCCCAACAAGGAATACTGGGACAAGCCGCGCATTCCCAAGCTCGACAAGATGATCCTCATCCCCCTGCCCGAGGCGAATACGCGCGTCGCCGCCTTGCGTTCGGGCCAGGTCGACTGGATCGAGGCGCCCGCGCCGGATGCCGTGCCTTCGCTGAAGGCTGCGGGGATGCAGATCATCACGAATGCCTATCCGCATAACTGGACCTGGCATCTCAGCCGCGCCGAAGGCTCGGTCTGGAACGATGTGCGCGTGCGGCAGGCTGCCAATCTCGCGGTGGATCGCGAGGGGCTGAAGGAATTGCTGGGCGGCTTGATGATCCCGGCCGAGGGCTTCATGCCGCCGGGCCACCAGTGGTTCGGCAACCCGAAATTCAAGCTCAAGCGCGATCTCGCTCAGGCGAAGAAGCTGCTGGCGGAAGCAGGCTACGGCCCTTCCAAGCCCTTCCAGACGAAGATCCTGATCTCGGCTTCCGGCTCCGGCCAGATGCAGCCTTTGCCGATGAACGAGTTCATCCAGCAGAACCTCGCCGAAGCGGGGATGAAGATCGATTTCGAGGTGGTGGAATGGAACACGCTGATCAACATCTGGCGGGCCGGCGCGAAGCATGAAAGCTCGCGCGGGGCGACGGGCATGAACTACAGCTACTTCATCCAGGACCCGTTCACCGGCTTCATGCGGCACCTGCAATGCAACCTGCAGCCGCCGGCCGGCACCAACTGGGGCCTCTATTGCGACCCCGAGATGGACAAGTTGTTCGACGAGGTGCGCAACACCTTTGACGCCGAGGCCCAGAGCAAGGTTCTCCAGCGCATCCACGAGAAATACGTCGATGAGGCGTTGTTCCTGATGGTGACCCATGACGTGAATGCCCGCGCCATGAGCCCGAAGGTGAAGGGCTTCGTGCAGGCCCAGAACTGGTTCCAGGATTTCGGCACGATCACCATGGCGCCGTAAGCACGCGAAAGATCGCCGGATGCTGTTCTATCTTGTCAAACGCGTGCTCTACACCCTGCCGGTGGCGTTCGGTGTGAGCATCGTCTGCTTCATGCTGGTGCATATCGCGCCGGGAGATCCGCTGACATCGGTTCTCCCGCCGGATGCCTCGGCGCAGTTGCAGCAGGAAATGCGCCGGCTCTACGGCTTCGACCGGCCCTATTACGAGCAATTCCTGCGCTGGTTCGGGCGGGCCTTGCAAGGCGATCTCGGCACCTCCATCGCCACGGGGCGGAGCGTGACCTCCGAACTCGTGAAGGCGATGGGCAACACGCTGATCCTTGCGGCTTTCGCCACGATGATCGGCTTCGTGCTGGGGGGCCTGTTCGGCTTCGTCGCGGGCTATTTCCGCAATTCCTTCATTGATCGCTTCGCCTCGCTTCTCTCGGTGATCGGCGTTTCCGTGCCGCATTACTGGCTCGGCATGGTGCTGGTGATCATCTTCTCGGCGCAGCTCGGCTGGCTGCCCGCGACTGGCGCCGGGCCGGGTGGTTCGTCCGATTGGGCGTGGGACTGGGCGCATCTGAAGCATGTCGTGCTGCCGGCGATCACCATGAGCGTCATTCCCATGGGCATCGTCGCGCGCACCATCCGGGCGCTGGTGGCGGATATCCTGAGCCAGGAATTCGTGGGCGGCCTGCGCGCCAAGGGCCTGCTCGATCTCGGCGTGTTCAAGCATGTCGTGAAGAACGCAGCGCCCACCGCTCTGGCCGTGATGGGCCTGCAATTCGGATATCTGCTGGGTGGTTCTATCCTGATCGAGACGGTGTTCTCGTGGCCCGGCACGGGTTTCCTGCTCGGCAACGCGATCTTCCAGCGTGATCTGCCGTTATTGCAGGGCACCATTCTTGTGCTCGCGATGTTTTTTGTCGTGCTGAACCTCATTGTCGATCTCGTGCAATCCGCGATCGATCCGCGCATCCAGAGGTCATGATGGCCGCGACCGTGCTTCCCGTTCCCTTCGAACGCTCGCCCGGTTACTGGGCGAATGTCTGGCGTCGTTTTCGCCGTGAGAAGCTCGCGGTATTCGCCGGCTGCGTGCTGCTGGCCATCCTGCTGATGGCGATTTTCGCGCCCTATATCGCTCCGAAAGACCCCACATTCGGCACGATGCTACGCCGCCTCCGGCCCATCGGAACGCCCGGTTTCCCGCTGGGTTCGGATGAACTCGGCCGCGACATGCTCTCCCGCCTGATCTATGGCGCGCGGCTCTCGCTCTTCATGGGTGTGGTGCCGGTTTTCATCGCCTTCTTCATCGGATCGGTGATCGGGATCGCCGCAGGCTATATCGGCGGCGCGTTCAACATGGTGGTGATGCGCATCATCGATGTGTTCTTCGCCTTCCCTTCCGTGCTGCTGGCGATTGCGCTTTCGGGTGCCATGGGTGCGGGCATTACGAACGGGCTGATATCTCTCACGGTGGTGTTCATCCCGCCCATTGCGCGCATCGCGGAGAGCGTGACGACCGGCGTGCGAAAACTCGATTATGTCGAGGCCGCCCGCGCTTCCGGCGCATCCGCCTTCACCGTGGTACGCACACAGGTGCTCGGCAACGTGATCGGCCCGATCTTCGTCTATGCGACGAGCCTGATCTCGGTCTCGATGATCCTCGCCTCGGGCCTCTCGTTTCTGGGCCTTGGCGTGCGGCCGCCGGAGCCGGAATGGGGCCTGATGCTCAACACCCTGCGCACGGCGATCTACGTGCAGCCCTGGGTGGCCGCCCTGCCGGGCCTTTTTATCTTCATCACGTCGATCGCGTTCAACCTGCTCTCCGACGGGTTGCGCACGGCGCTCGATGTGAAGGACTGAGCCTGATGCGATCCCCCGAACCCATCCTGTCAATTCAGGGCCTGAAGAAGCATTTCAAGTTGCCGACCAAGGGGTTTTTCGGCCGTGAGAAGCCGGTCGTGCGCGCGGTCGATGGCATCACCTTCGATGTCATCCCCGGCGAGACCCTTGGCATTGTGGGCGAATCCGGCTGCGGAAAATCCACCACGGCGAGGCTCATCATCGACCTCATCCACCGCGATGCGGGCGCGATCCTTTTTGAAGGCAAGGCGATGGGCGAAGCGCTTTCGCCCAAGGAATATCGCCGCCATGTGCAGATGGTGTTTCAGGACAGCTTTGCCTCGCTGAATCCCCGCATGATTGTGCGGGATATCATCGCCTTCGGGCCGATGGTGCATGGCATGCCGCAGAAGGAGGCGGAGGAACTCGCCTATTCGCTGCTGACCAAGGTGGGGCTCGACCCAGCCCGTTTTGCCGGGCGCTATCCGCATGAGCTTTCGGGCGGACAGCGCCAGCGCGTGAACATTGCCCGTGCGCTCGCCTTCCGGCCCAAGGTGCTCATCCTCGATGAAGCCGTCTCCGCGCTCGACAAATCCGTGGAAGCGCAGGTGCTGAACCTGCTCACAGACCTCAAAGCCGAGTTCAACCTCACCTATCTCTTCATCAGCCACGATCTCAACGTCGTGCGGTACATCTCCGACCGCGTGATGGTGATGTATCTCGGGGAATGCGTGGAAATCGGCCCGGTGGATGAGGTCTATGCCCATCCGCGCCACCCCTATACCCGCGCGCTTCTCTCTGCGATGCCCTCGATGGACCCGGACAAGCGCACCATGGAGCCGCCGCTGGCGGGCGACCCACCCAACCCGATCAACCCGCCCCCGGGCTGCCGCTTCCACACGCGCTGCCGGTTCGCGGAGGATGTGTGCGGCACGGTTTCGCCCGTGCCCACCGTGCGCGGTTCCATGCATTTCGCCGCCTGCCATATCGGCACCCCCGGCTCGGGCCATAGCCGCGCGGGAGAGACAACATGAGCGTTTCCCCGATTGTTTCCGTCCGCGATCTCACGGTCACATTCAAGGGCCCGCCCGATGTGCATGCTGTGAATGGCGTTTCCTTCGATCTTGCCCCCGGCGAGGTGCTTGGCATTCTGGGTGAATCCGGCTCGGGCAAGAGCGTGACGCTGAAAACCCTGCTGCGCCTGCTCCCGGAGAAGCGCACGACAATTGGCGGCACGATTTCCGTCGCCGGACAGGATGTTGTGGCGCTTCAGGGCCGTGCGCTGGCCGATTATCGCGGGCGCGTCGCCTCCATGGTGTTTCAGGATCCGGCTTTGGCGCTCGATCCCGTGTTTACCGTGGGTCAGCAGATCAGCGAGGCTGTGATCCGTCATGAGGGCGTGAGCAAGGCCGAGGCCCGCAAGCGCGCGCTGGAAATGCTCGAACGCGTGCGCATCCCTTCGCCCGCGCGGCGGCTCGATGCCTATCCGCATGAAATGTCCGGCGGCATGCGCCAGCGCGCGATGATCGCGCTTGCCCTCGCCTGCCGGCCCAAGCTGCTGCTGGCGGATGAACCCACCACCGCGCTCGATGCGACGGTGCAAATCCAGATTCTGCTGCTGCTCCGCGAGTTGCAGCGCGATTTCGGGATGAGCGTGATCTTCGTCACGCATGATATCGGCGCGGCGGTGGAGGTATCGGACCGCCTTGCCGTGATGTATGCCGGGAAATTCGTGGAAACCGGTGGCGTGCGCGACATCCTGCGCGATCCGCGCCACCCCTATACGCGCGGGCTTCTCGCTGCGAACCTGCACGGCGCCGAGAAAGGCACACGGCTCGAGGCTATTCCCGGTGCACCGCCGGCCTTGCATGAAGCGCCAACCTCCTGCAGTTTTGCTCCGCGCTGCCGCCATGCAGAGGAGCGTTGCCACCATGCCCTGCCGCCGGTCGTGCCGCTGGGAGAGGCCCGCAACGTTCGCTGCATTCTGGCCGAGGCGGCGCGTCAGGACGCCTGAGACCTCAGGCCGGAGAAGCGAACAACGCCATGCTGATTGCCCATGATTATGCCCACGCCTTCGTGCCCTATCCGCCTCTGGCGGTCGCGGGCTCAGCTTCGGGACCGCTCTCGAGCCTGAGTTTCGGCGTGAAGGATCTCTTCGATGTCGCGGGCTACCCCACGGGTTGCGGCAGCCCGGTGAAGCTCGCGGAATCCGGCATCAAATCAACCAGTTCCAGCGCGGTGACGCGTTTGCTTGATGCCGGCGCGACCTTTCTTGGCAAGACGCATACCGAAGAGATGGCGTGGTCGCTCTACGGCACCAATGTGCATTTCGGCACGCCGCTGAACCCGGCCGCACGGGATCGCGTGCCCGGCGGCTCCTCCTCCGGTTCCGCGAGTGCTGTGGCGGCGAAGCTCTGCGATTTCGCGCTCGGTTCGGATACGGGCGGCTCCGTGCGTGCACCCGCAAGCTTCTGCGGCATCTATGGTCTGCGCCCGACCCATGGCGCGGCCCCGCTCGACCATTGCATGCCGCTGGCACCGAGTTTCGATACCTGCGGTTACTTCGCCCGCAATGCGGCGACGATGCAGGCCGTGGGCCGCGTTCTCCTCAACGATGGCGCTGTGCCCGCCTCGCGTCTGATGAAGGCGACGGACCTTTTCGCGCGCCTCACGCCAGAGGTGGCAGCCGCTTTGGCCCCGGCCGTGGCCGCTATCGAATCCGCGATCGGTAAAGCGGAAGAGATCGAGATGTATGATCGCCCGATCGCGCCGATCTTCTCTGCCTTCCGGCATCTCCAAAGCTACGAGATCCATGTCATCCACGGCGCGTGGGTGGAAAAGCAGAAGCCGCGGCTCGGCCCCACCATTGCCGGGCGCTTCGCCTTCGCGCGCACAGTGACCGATGCCGATGTAGTGACGGCCCGCGCGACCCGCGCCGCTTTCGCCACGCATCTTCATGCGCTGCTGGCAAATGGCGGCGTGGTGATCGCGCCCGTGGTGCCTGGCCCCGCGCCGCGCCTCGATGACAGCCAGGAAACGCTGGAGGCCTATCGCAACGAGGCGATGGCATTTCTCCAGCCGGCGGGCCTTGCCGGGTTGCCGCAACTGGTCATTCCCGGCGGCATGGTCGGCGGCGCGCCGGTCGGCCTTTCGCTCATTGGCGGAAAGGGCAGCGATCTCGCGCTGCTGGAGATCGCTACACGGGTTGAGGCTCAGACGAAGTAATCCGGGTATGTCCGGCGCAGTTCTTCAAGGTCGGGCAAAACCGCAACGAGATGTTCGGCGAGCGCCTGCCGGGCGCCCGCTGCGTCGCCTGCTTCCATCGCGGCCAGCACGCGCTGGTGCTCCTGAATGACGCGCGCCATGCGGCCGGGAACCGGCAGCGTAAGGCGCCGGCAGCGATCCACCTGCGCCTTCACGGTTTGCGCGAGCCGCCAGATGCCGGGATAGCCCGCCGCATCGGAAATCGCGGCGTGGAAAGCCTCGTCCACCTCGTGGAAGCGGCCGAGATCGCCGGCTGCTGCAGCCTCCTGCTGATCACGGATGATCGCATGCAAGATTTCAAGCGCACGCGGATCGCGTCGCTGCGCTGCCTGTTCCGCTGCCATGGCCTCAAGCGCCTGCCGGATGATCACCGCCTCCGGGATCTTCGCCATGGGAATGCGCGCGACGAACGTGCCGGATTGCGGAAAGATTTCAATCAGCTCGTCATCCTTCAGCCGCAGCATGGCCTCGCGCACGGGCGTGCGGCTGAGGCCGAATTGCGCGGTGATTTCCTTCTCGTTCAGCGGCTCGCCTGGCTTGAGGCGCATGGCGATGATCGCCTGCCGCAGTTCGCTTTCGATGATGCTTGATGCGCTCGGCCGGGCCGGCTGCGCGAGCCTGGGTGGCCCCGGCCGCCGGGCGATGCGACGCCCGGATGGAGACACGAAATCCGACGGTTCAACCGACGGCCCATTCCCGGTTCCTTCCCCCATCGTGCGCCCAGCCTCTTTGTCGCGTGCCGTGATTGACAGACTGATATATTAGTATATCGCTAAAGCCAAGACAGCAAGCCGGCGCGCCGGTGGGGGATAAAAAAGCGCTGTCAGACCAAAGAGGAACGGGGGCGCCAGGCATGGCCTTGCATCACGATCGGCTTTTTCCGGCGGAGCCCGCCCAGCGTGCGATCGCGCGGCGCCTTTTCGCGACCATCGAGAATCTGCCGATTGTCTCCCCGCATGGCCACACCGACCCCGCCTGGTATGCAACGGATGCCGCCTTCCCCGACCCCGCGACCCTGCTGATCAAGCCGGATCACTACATTTTCCGCATGCTCTATTCCCAAGGCATTCCGTTGGAGCGCATTGGCGTGAAGCGGAAGGATGGCGGCCCGGTGGAGACCGATGGGCGCACGATCTGGCGGCTTTTCGCGGCGAACTGGCACCTGTTCCGCGGTACGCCCAGCCAGATCTGGATGGAGCACACGCTGGAGACGGTGTTTGGCCTCGCCGAGCCGCTAACCTCGAAAAACGCCGACCATTTCTACGATGTGATGTCCGAAAAGCTCGCCTCCCCCGCTTTGCGGCCGCGCGCGCTCTATGAGGCGTTCAACATCGAGGTGATCGCCACGACTGACAGCGCGTTGGATGATCTCGGCCATCACGATGCCATCCGGAAATCCGGCTGGAAGGGTCGCGTCGTGCCGACCTATCGCCCGGATAACGTGGTGGACCCGGAATTCGAAGATTTCCACGCGAATATCGTGAAGCTCGGCAAGCTCACGAGCGAAGACGTGATGACTTGGCGCGGCTATCTCGCGGCGCATCGCCAGCGCCGGGCCTTTTTCAAGGCGCGCGGCGCGACGGCCAGCGACCACGGCCATGCCCGCGCGACGACCGCCAACCTCTCCGAAGCGGATGCCTCCGCGCTCTTCGCGAAAGTGGTGCGTGGCGCGGTGACACCCGCCGAAGCCGACCTTTTCCGCGGCCAGATGCTGACGGAAATGGCGAAGATGAGCGTCGAGGATGGCCTCGTCCTGCAAATCCATCCCGGCTCCTGGCGCAACCACAATGCCGGGCTTTTCCGCGATTTCGGTCGCGATATGGGCGCGGATATCCCCACCGCGACGGATTATGTCGGCGCGCTGAAGCCGCTGCTCGATGCCGTGGGCAACGAGCCGAACCTCACGGTGATCCTCTTCACGCTCGATGAAACCAGCTATTCCCGCGAGCTGGCACCACTCGTCGGGCATTACCCCGCGCTGAAGCTTGGTCCGCCCTGGTGGTTCTTCGATTCCGTGGAGGGCATCCGCCGTTTCCGCGAGACCACGACCGAGACCGCTGGCTTCTACAATACGGTCGGCTTCAACGACGACACACGCGCCTATCTCTCGATCCCCGCGCGCCATGATGTCGCGCGGCGCTGTGACTGCGCCTATCTTGCGCGCCTTGTGGCCGAACATCGTCTCACAGAGGACGACGCGGCAGCGCTCGCGCATGACCTCGCCTACCGGCTCGCCAAGGAGGCGTATCGCCTATGATCGACATGCGCCAGGTGGCCCATCCGCGTGATGTAAAGCGCTATGATACCAGCCAGTTGCGGGCGGATTTTCTCATCGAGAATCTGTTTGAGGCGGGGAAATTGCGCCTCACCTTCAGCCATCTCGAACGGATGATCGTGGGTGGCGCGATGCCCGTGGGTGAACCCGTGACGCTCGCGCCCTACAAGCCGACGGGCACGCCGGAATTCCTCGCGCGGCGCGAGATCGGCATCATCAATGTCGGTGGCGCGGGTGTGGTTTCGTCCAGCGGCAATGCCTATCCGCTGGAGCGCCTTGATGCGCTCTACCTTCCACCGGGCAGCACGGATGTGTCCTTCGCGAGCGCGGATCCGGCCAATCCGGCGAAATTCTACCTGCTTTCGACGCCGGGAACGCGCGTCACAGCGCCGAAGCGCATCCGGCAGGCGGATGCCAAG
>JALOTF010000011.1 GCA_025458025.1 Beijerinckiaceae bacterium
TCCTCGTGCTGCGGGCACAACCACGGCCCCTCGATTCCGAACCTACTCGCCGAGGCGGAAGCCGCGTGCCAGGCGCGTGGCGTGCGCCTCACCGAGCAGCGCCGCGACGTTCTCCGCGCCCTGCTGGAGCATGGCCATCCGTTGGGCGCCTATGATCTCATCGAGAAATTGCGCCCGGAAAGCGGTCGCAGCCCGGCACCCATCGCGATCTATCGCGCGCTGGATTTCCTCCAGCAGCAGGGGCTGATCCACCGACTCGAAACGCTCAATGCCTTCATCGCCTGCCCGCACAGCCATCGCGCGGGTGAGCGCATTGCCTTCCTCATCTGCGAGCAATGCAGCCATGTGGACGAGGTGGTGACGAAGGAAATCGACACGGCCTTGCAGGGTCTCGCCGCCCGCCACGGCTTTTCGCCCAATCGCACCGTCATCGAGGTAGCCGGCACCTGCCGCGCCTGCCGCACAGCCAGCGAGGCCCGCGCCTCATGAATATCGCGACCGCACAGCTCGCCCCGCCCCATGGGCCGCGCCACCGCCATGTCACCGTGCCGGTGAAGGTGGGGAACGTGACCGTGGGCGGTGGAGCGCCCATCGTCGTGCAATCCATGACGAACACGGATACCGCCGATATCGCCGGCACCATCGCGCAGGTCGCGGCTCTGGCGCGCGCAGGCTCGGAAATCGTGCGCATCACGGTCGATCGCGATGAAGCCGCCGCTGCCGTGCCGCATATCCGCGATGGTCTCGCGAAGCGCGGGATCGACGTGCCGCTGGTGGGTGATTTCCACTATATCGGCCACAAGTTGCTTGCTGATCATCCGGCTTGCGCCGAGGCACTGGCGAAATACCGCATCAATCCGGGCAATGTCGGCTTCAAGGACAAGAAGGACCGGCAGTTCTCGGCTATCGTCGAGATGGCGATCAGGCACGACAAGGCCGTGCGCATCGGCGCCAACTGGGGTTCGCTCGATCAGGAGCTTCTCACCATCCTGATGGACGAGAACGCGCAGAATGGCAGCCCGCTCGATGCCGGCGCGGTAATGCGTGAGGCCATGGTGCAATCCGCCCTTCTCTCGGCCCAGCGTGCCGAGGAGATTGGCCTGAGGCGCAACCAGATCATCCTCTCGGCGAAGGTATCCGCCGTGCAGGATCTTATCACGACCTATCGCATGCTCGCCGCGCGCTCGGAATACGCGATCCATCTCGGCCTCACGGAAGCAGGCATGGGCTCAAAGGGGCTCGTGGCCTCCTCCGCCGCGTTGGGCATCCTCCTGCAGGAAGGCATCGGCGATACGATACGCTTCTCGTTGACACCGGAACCGGGCGGCGATCGCACGCTGGAAGTGAAGGCCGCGCAGGAATTGCTGCAAACCATGGGCTTCCGCACCTTCGTGCCGCTGGTCGCCGCCTGCCCCGGCTGCGGCCGCACCACCTCCACCGTGTTCCAGGAACTCGCGCGCGACATCCAGAGCTGGATTTCCACCTCCATGCCGGAATGGAAATCGCAGTACCCCGGCGTTGAAGGGCTGAAAGTGGCCGTCATGGGCTGCATCGTGAATGGCCCGGGTGAATCGAAGCACGCGGATATCGGCATTTCCCTGCCGGGCACGGGCGAAACCCCGGTCGCGCCGGTCTTCATCGACGGACAGAAAGCGGTGACCCTGCGCGGGGCCACCATCGCCAACGATTTCAAGCTGCTGGTAAACGATTACATCGAGAAGCGCTTCGGGCTTCCCCGCTGAATCTGTTCCGGTTTGGAGCAGGTTTTTCGTGCCAGCGCGGCCATGCCATCCCTAACCAAGGGTAAACAGCCGCTGGAGCGCGCTGCAACGCTTTGGAGTTAAACGGCTTTCTGATCCGCTATCGCAATATCCCCTGCGGCATGCGCCTTGCGAGCTCGCCTCCCAAACCCGGAGGCGTTTTCGCATGTCCCTCATTCGCTCATTCCGCCAGAACCGCACCGGCTCGGTGCCGATGGTCTTCAGCCTCTTCATGATGCCAATTTCGGCCGTCACCGCGATGGCCGTAGATTATTCCCGCGCCCATCAGGCCCGCGCGCAATTGCAGAGTGCGGCGGATTCGACCGTCCTGATGCTCGCCCGCGAGGCAGCGAAGAAGTCGCAAAGCCAACTCGCGACGATGGCCGACCCCTATTTCAAGGCCGTGCGCAAGAACGATCCGGATATTCTCGTGGGTTCGCCGGCGGTCACCAAGGACAAGAAGACCGTGACCCTGCGGGTGGACGGCACGGTGAAGACCTATTTCGCCGGCATTTTCGGCTACCCCTATCTCGATATCGGTGTGAAAGCCGCCTCGGCCTATGGCACCCGCAAGATCGAGGTGGCGCTGGTGCTCGACAATACCGGCTCCATGGCTTCAGCCAACAAGATCACCGAGCTGAAGAAGGCGTCGAAGAACCTGATCTCGACGCTGGAGGCCACCTCCATCGAGCCGGGTCAGATCCGCATCTCCATCGTGCCCTACACCACCCGCGTAAAGCTCTCGACCAGCTATCGGTTCGACTCGTGGATCACGAACACGCCGACCGGCAGCTTCAGCGGCGCCTATTCCGTGCCTGCCTCGCGCACCAGCTGGACCGGCTGCGTGGGCGACCGCGACAAGCCGCACAACACCAAGGACACGCCGGCCTCCGCACCGACACCGCAGACGCTCTACCCCATGGTGAATTGCGATGGCCCGCTCGCCGAGGCAATGCCGCTGACCGACAACTGGACCAACCTGCGCAACCGCGTCGACAGCATGGTCGCAAGCGGCATGACGAACATCACGCTTGGCGCGCAATGGGGCCTCGAGATGCTCACGGGTGCCGCGCCCTTCAGCGAAACCGGCACCGCCTCGGATATCGAGCGCTTCATGATCCTGCTGACCGATGGCGAAAATACACAGGATCGCTTCGGCTGGAATGTCAGCGACATGAACAAGGACACCAAGGCGATGTGCGATACCATCACCGAGCGCGGTGTGCCGGAAGCCTCGAAGAAGCACCGCATCCGCCTCTACACGGTGCTGGTGATCAACGGGAACGAGCCGCTGCTTAAATCCTGCGCCACCAAGCCGGAGATGTTCTACAAGGTGAACAATGCGAGCCAGCTCGACAGCGTGTTCAAGCAGATCGCGGATGAAATCGGCCAGATCCGCCTGACGATGTGAGCCCCGCTCCACGGCAGCGATACAAAAAAGCCCGCGCTTCCGGCGCGGGCCTTTCGTTTGTCACGAAAAGAAGAAGCTCAGGCTGCCTTCACGAGGCTCTGGAACAGGCCGAGGCCATCCGTGCCGCCAACGAGACTTTCGACGAGGTTCTCCGGATGCGGCATCATGCCAAGCACGCGTAGGTTTTCCGAATAGACGCCAGCGATCGCGTTGCGCGAGCCATTCGGGTTGCGCTTCGTCTCGTCACCCGCCGCATCACAATAGCGGAAGGCCACGCGGCCCTCGCCCTCGAGCCGCGCGAGGGTTTCGTCATCGGTCACGTAATTGCCTTCGCCATGGGCGATGCAGACCTCAATGACCTGCCCGGCCTGATAATGGCGTGTGAAATCGGTATCGCCGCGCTGAACCTTCAGATGCTGCATGCGGCAGACGAATTTCAGCCCGGCATTGCGCATCAGCACGCCCGGCAGAAGGCCCGCCTCGCAGGCAATCTGGAAGCCGTTGCACACCGCGAGCACATAGCCGCCCTTCGCAGCATGGGCCCGCACGGCATCCATGATGGGCGCACGCGCGGCAATCGCGCCGCAGCGCAGGTAATCGCCATACGAGAACCCGCCCGGCAGCACCACGACATCCGTGCCGCCCGGCAGCGCGGTATCCGCGTGCCAGGCATGAACAGCCTCACCGCCCGCAAGCGTGAAAGCGCGGGCGATATCGTCCTGACGATTGATTCCGGGGAAGGTGATGACAGCCGCGCGCATCAGCCCACCACCTCGACCTTGTAGTTCTCGACCACCGTGTTCGCGAGCAGCTTCTCGCAGGCCTGTTTCAGCAGTGCCTCGGCACGCGCCTTGTCCGCCGTATCGACCTCGATATCGAACACCTTGCCCTGCCGCACGGAGCCGATGCCCTCAAGGCCGAAGCTCTTCAGCGCGCCTTCGATGGCCTTGCCCTGCGGATCGAGAACGCCGTTCTTAAGGGTGACGGTGACGCGGGCTTTCATGGATCAGCGCTCTCTGTTCAAAAAGAAAAAAGCGGGGAACGAATGCGCCCCGCTTAAGGAATTTCAGACCATGGCGCAACCGAAAGCGGCGCTCACTGCACCAGTTTCGGGCCTTCCGCCTTGGGGTTCTCGCCCTCGGTGAGGATGCCGAGGCGGCGCGCGACTTCCGAATAGGCCTCGATCAGCCCGCCCATGTCGCGGCGGAAGCGATCCTTGTCCATCTTGTCGTTCGACTTGATGTCCCAGAGGCGGCAGCTATCGGGCGAGATTTCATCCGCCACGACAATGCGCATCATGTCGCCCTCGTAGAGCCGGCCGCATTCCATCTTGAAATCGACGAGACGGATGCCGACGCCAAGGAACAGGCCGGTGAGGAAATCATTGACGCGGATCGCGAGCGCCATGATGTCGTCGATCTCCTGCGGGGTCGCCCAGCCGAAAGCGGTCACATGCTCTTCCGAGACCATGGGATCATTGAGCGCATCGTTCTTGTAATAGAACTCGATGATCGAGCGCGGCAGCGACATGCCTTCATCGAGGCCGAGGCGCTGGGCCAGCGAGCCCGCCGCAACATTGCGCACCACCACTTCCAGCGGAATGATCTCGACCTCACGGATCAACTGCTCGCGCATATTGAGCCGCTTGATGAAATGCGTCGGCACGCCGATCGAGTTCAGCTGGTTGAAGATATATTCCGAGATGCGGTTGTTCAGCACGCCCTTGCCGTCGATCACGTCATGCTTCTTCGCATTGAACGCGGTGGCATCATCCTTGAAATGCTGGACGAGCGTTCCCGGCTCCGGGCCTTCGAACAGAACCTTGGCCTTGCCTTCATAGATGCGGCGGCGAGTCTTCATCGGGTTGTACCGGGCTTTCAGAAAATCCATGGGTGCCGTGGCTCCTCCATGCGCGAGAAGCGCCGGCGTTGGCGGGTTCGGGCCTTGAGCCGGAACCGGCGCGAAAGCAAAACGGCTTCGCGCGAGGGCCCGACCGGGCCTTGCCCTGTCTCCGTAGCCCATCCCGGGCCGAGATACAATGTTGCGTTGCCAAATCGCGGGGGATTGTCATCTCGGCATGAGGCGCATCGCCCATTGATTTCACCCTTCGCGAACCCTATTCCCCAAGAGACATTCCACACGACCTTCCCGATGCGGAGACCAGACATGACCACTTTCGATGAACGCAAGAACGCCGCCGAGAAGAAGTTCGCGCATGATGCCGAACTCGAGTTCAAGGCGAATGCCCGCCGCAACAAGCTGCTGGGGCTCTGGATCGCCGAAAAGCTCGGCAAGTCCGGCGCGGATGCCGAGGCCTATGCCAAGTCGGTCGTGATGGCCGATTTCGAGGAAGCCGGCGACGATGACGTGCTGCGCAAGGTGAAGAAGGATCTGGACGCCGGCGGTGTTGCGCTGGATGATGACAGCATCCGCAAGGCGATGGCCGACCTGCTGTCCCGCGCGATCGAGGAGATCCGCGCGGGCCGTTGATCGAGGTTCCTCGCTTGCGGCCAGAAAGAGGCCGAAACGGCCGCGAGGAGACGAGATGAGCGACCATTTGACCGGATTCCGGGCTCGGCTGAAAGCCGGGCCGACCGCCTTTGCGGCCTGGTGCGGCATGCGGGACCCGGCCGTGACCGAAACCATCCTCAAGGAAGGTTTCGATTGCGCAATCCTCGACTGGCAGCACGGCTACCACGACCAGACCTCCATCGAGGCGGGCATTCTCGTCGCGCAGGCGCATCGCAAGCCCGCGCTTGTGCGCATTGGCGTGGGTGATTTCGCCGGCGCCGCGCGCTTCCTCGATTGGGGCGCGCTGGGCATCATCGCCCCGATGATCAACTCGGCGGCGGATGCCAGAACGCTGGCCGATTTCCTGAAATATCCGCCCGTCGGCGGCCGTTCCTGGGGCCCCACGCGCGCCACAGGCATGCTCGGTTTCACGAACCAGCAGCAGATCCAGCGCGGCAATGATGCGACCATCGTGATCGCCATGATCGAGACCCGCGAAGGCCTCGCTGCCCTCGATGAGATTCTCGCCGTGCCCGGCCTCGATGGCGTGTTCGTCGGCCCCGGCGATCTCTCGATCACGCTCTCGAATGGCGGAATGATCGACCCGCTGCATGCGGATGTCACGGCAGCGCTGAAGGTGGTGGCTGAGAAGGGTCTTGCGGCGGGCAAGATCGTCTCGGCCTTCTGCCCGGATGGCAAACGCGCAGCCGAACTGGTCGCCATGGGCTACCAGCTTCTATCAGTCGGCACGGATGGGTTTCTGCTGCGTTCGGCGGCACGCGCCGAACTCGCGAAGGCGAAGGCGAGCTGAGCCCTATTTCGGCAAGTTCTGCGCGATGAACGCGCCCCCATGGCGCAGGCCATCGGGGTCGATGCCATGGCCAATGCCCATGGAGAGGTGCCATTGGCAGGGAATTTCCGCCTTGCCGAAACTCGCCAGGGCGTCAAACAACGCATCGACAGGGATGATGTTATCCTGATCGCCATGCACCAGCAGGATCGGCGGCCTGCCGGTCGCCTGCTCCTTCAGGTGCTCGCCGCCCACGAGATGCCCGGAATAGCCGATGATCGCAGCGGGCGGCACGCGGCGGCGCAGGCCCACATGCAGGGCCGTCATCGCACCCTGGCTGAACCCCACCAGCGCCAGCCGATCCGGCGTGAGGCCATGGCGCGCGAGTTCGGCATCGAGGAAAGCATCCACATCCGCCTGCACCTGATTGACGCCGCGCCAACGCTCGCCGGGATCACGGAAGGTGAGTTCCCACCATTGCCGACCCATGGGCGACATGCCGCAGGGCTCCGGTGCATGCGGCGACACGAACGCCGCATCGGGCAGCAATTCCTGCCAGTTCCGCCCGAGATCGATCAGGTCGTTCCCGTCCGCACCATAGCCATGGAGAAACACGACAAGCGCCCGCGCGCGGCCCGAGGCTGGCGGCAGGCGGGGACCATCAAGCGGACGAGGCATGGCATTCTCCGGCGGAGCGAGGTTCAGGCCGCGCGCAAAGCCTCGACCGGGTCGAGCCGCGCAGCCCGGAAAGCGGGATAGAAGCCCGAGACGATCCCGACAAGCCCCGAGAAGACGAAAGCGGTGACCACCACCAGCGGATCGATGAGCAATGGCCAGCCCGCCTTCATGGCCGTGATGATGGCGATGCCGATGCCAATGCCGATCCCGATCATCCCGCCGATCAGCGCGATGGTCGTCGCCTCGATCAGGAACTGGCCCATCACATCGAGCGGGCGCGCGCCCACAGCCATGCGGAGGCCAATCTCCTTCGTGCGTTCCGTGACCGAAACGAGCATGATGTTCATGATGCCGATGCCGCCGACAACAAGGCTCACCGCCGCCACGGAGAGCAGCAGCATCGCCATGGTGCGCGCGCTTTCCTCGCGGGTCGCCTGAATCTCGGCCATGTTCCGCAGCGAGAAATCATCGTCACGGCCATCCTGGATGCGATGCCGCTGGCGCAGCAGGCGTTTCATCTCCTCCTCGGCGGCGGAGAGGTCCTCGCCTTCCTTGATCTTGACCATGATCTGGTTGACCGAGCGGTTCTTGGCCCGGTTGGTGCCCACCACGCGCTGCCGCGCGGTTTGCAGCGGCAGCAGGATCACATCATCCTGATCCTGTCCGAACATGCTCTGGCCCTTGGGGCTCATCACGCCGATCACCTCGAACGGCACATTGCGCACGCGGATCTGTGCGCCCACCGGATCATTCCCGCCGAAGAGTTCGCGAAGAACGGTCTGGCCGATCAGCGCCACCTGGCCGCCGCGACGGGTCTCCTCATCCGAAAACTCGCGCCCGCGTTCCACCGCCCAATCGCGCGCGACGAAGTAATCGAGATCGACGCCGATGGCGCTTGTCGCCCAGTTTTGCCCGCCGGAGACCACCTGCACACCACCGCGCACGAGAGGCGCCGCCGCCTGCACCGAGCCGATCTCCGTCTTCAGCGCGAGGGCGTCCGCATCCGTCAGCGTCGAGGCATTGCCGGTGCCGAGCCGCGCACCGCCTTGCGTGATGTTGCCGGGAATGACGATGATCAGGTTCGCGCCGAGCGACTGGATCTGCGCATTCACGCGCTCCCGTGCGCCATTGCCCACCGCGACCATCGCGATGACCGCCGCGACGCCGATCACGATACCGAGCATGGTCAGCACCGAGCGCAAGGCATGCGCACGGATGGCGGAGAGCGAGGAGAGGATGGCATCAAGAAAGCTCATGCCGCCTCCGACCATTCCGCGAGTGCGGCCGCCGCATCGCGCGGAGTCTGCTCGGTGTCGGAGACGATCTTCCCGTCGCGGAAGCGGATGACCCGGCTCGCGAAGGCCGCGACATCCGGCTCATGTGTCACCACGATCACCGTCACGCCCTCGCGGTTCAGCGCCTGGAACAGCGCCATGATGTCGAGCGAGGTGCGGCTGTCGAGCGCACCGGTCGGTTCATCTGCCAGAAGGCAGGCCGGCTGATTGACGAGCGCGCGTGCAATCGCCACGCGCTGCTGCTGCCCGCCCGAAAGCTGGAGCGGCAGGTGGCGCATCCGGTCGCCAAGGCCCACGCGCGCCAGCGCGGCCTCGGCACGGGTACGGCGCTCGCGTTTTGGAAGCCCGGCATAAAGCATCGGCAGTTCCACATTGCCGAGGGCATCGACCCGCTGAAGCAGGTTGAACTGCTGGAAAACAAAGCCGATTTCCCGGTTTCGGGTGCGTGCCAGCTCGGTAGCGGGCAGCTGACCGACTTCCACGCCTTTCAGGCGGTAGGAGCCAGCACTCGGCTGATCAAGGCAACCCAGCACATTCATGAAGGTCGATTTGCCAGAGCCCGAAGGGCCCATCACCGCCACGAACGAGCCCTGCTGGATCTGCGTGGTCACGCCCGCCAGCGCCACCACGCGCTCATCGCCCATCTGATAGACGCGCTCGAGGTTCTCCACCGCGATCAGGGCAGGAGGCGCGAGATCCGCCATGGCTCAGAACCCGAAGCGGAAGCCGGTGGAGGCCCGGCTGCGCTGGGTGTTCACCACACCATTCACCACCGCATCGCCCGGCTTGATCTCGCCGGAGAGCACCTCGGACCATGTCCCATCCGTCGCACCGATACGCAGGTTGACGGGCTTGGGATTGCCCTGGGCGTCGAGCACATGCACCCGACCGGGAACGCCGGCCTCGGCCGCGCGCGGCGGGCCATTACGGCCGGGGCCGTTGGGACCACGCGGAGCGCGCGCCTCGCGGAAGGCGCGATATTTCTCGCGCTGATCGGGCGTAAGGATGGCTTCAAGCTCACGCACGAAACGCTGGCGCTCGGTCCGCGCCACCTCGCGGCGCTCCTCCGGGCTGCTGGCCCGCTGGATGGCCTCGCCCATGGCGCGACCCAGCTTCTGCCCTTCGGCGAATTGCTTGTCATCGAGGCCGAGTTCGGTCTTCAGGCTCTCGAGCAGGGCCGCCGCCTGCCGGCCCGGGCCACCGCCACCACCAGAAGGCGCGGAGAATGGACCAGCGGCATCATCGCCGGCAGGAGCCACAGCGCCGCCCCCCTCACCCGGAGCGACGGCGGCTGGCCGTTGCGCCCCTGCAGGCTGCCAGCGAAGGGCCGCGTTGGAAACACGCAAAACGTCCGGCTTCCGCTCGGTGAAAATGCGGGCATTGGCCGTCATGCCCGGCAACAACGCGAGATCGTCGTTTTTGACCGTCACGATGGTCGTGTAGATCACCACGTTCTGCACGGTCTGCGAGCCAAGGCGCACCAGCCGAACCGTGCCGGTGAAGGTGCGTGCGGGATAGGCGTTGACGCTGAACTCCACCGTCTGGCCCGGTTTCACGCGGCCCACATCGGTTTCGTCGAGATTGATGTTGACCTCGATGGTCTTGAGGTTCTGCGCCACGAGGAAGAGCGTGGGCGCCTGCAACGACGCCGCCACCGTCTGGCCCAGTTCGACATTCCGCTGCACCACCACGCCATCCACCGGCGAGCGGATCTCGCTATTGGCGAGATCAACCTCGATCTGCCGCACAAGCGCCTCGGCCTTGGCGATCTGCGCATCGGAGGAGGCCTTTTGCGCCTCAACCACCTTGAGATCGGCCTCAAGCGAAGCGATCTGCGCGCGGGAGGAAGCCACCTGCGCCTCGGCGGAAATCGCGGCGGAGCGCAGGGCATCGCGCTGGGTCGTGGCATTCTGCAGCGCGACATCCGTGGCAATGCCGCGATCCTTCAGGCTGGATTGGCGCTCGAAAGTCGCCTCGGCATCGCGCAGCAGGGTCTGGGCCCGCTCGGATTGCGCCTGCACATCGCGCAGAACGGCGCTGAGCCGCTGGAGATCGGCGCGGGTCTTCTCGGCCTGCGCATCATTGAGCTGCCGCGCCGCGCGCGCCTGCCTGAGATCGGCCACGGAGCCATCGCGTCGGGCCATCAGGGTGTCGCGGTTGAGGCGCGCGAGCACCTGCCCCGCCTTCACCTCGTCATTGTGGTCGGCGAGGATTTCCACCACCTGCCCGGAAAGCTGCGAGCCCACGATCACGGTGGTCGTCGCGAGCACGGTGCCCGTGGCGGAAACGGTTGCGATGATCGGCCCGCGCGACACATTATCGGTGCGATAGCGGGCAGCATCCGCCACATCGCCACCGGTTCGCGAGGCGAAAGCCCAGGCCCCGAGCCCGCCCAAGAGAACCAGAACAATCAGAAAAGCCTTGCGCATGGCCTGTCATACCACCCGGTCTTGAGGCCTGTCACATGAAGGCTTTGTCATAAAGCGTCAGCGATCGCGGTCGCGATTGAAGACCAGCACATCCACGAGCGACCCGGCACGCGAGCCGAAGACGGCTTCAAGCCCGGCGATCGCCTCCTCCGTCACCGTGGCGAGCCGCGCGCGGGCACCTTCGAGGCCCATCAGGCTCACGAGCGTGGCCTTGCCGGCCTTCGCATCTTTCGAGACCGCCTTGCCCACCACCGCCGCCTCGCCCTCGATATCGAGCAGGTCGTCGCGGATCTGAAACGCAAAACCGAGCGCCTCGCCATAGGCTTTGAGCGCGCGCCGCTCTGCCGCCGGAACCGGAGCCGCAAGAATGCCGCCCGCTTCCGCCGCAAACCGGATGAGCGCGCCGGTCTTCATCGCCTGAAGGTGGCGGATGGAGGAAAGACCCTGCCGGGGCGGCTTGCCGTTCTTCGCGAAGCGCCCCTCGGCGGCCAGATCGAGCATCTGCCCGCCGACCATGCCATCGAGGCCCGAGGCCTGCGCCAGCGCCGCCACGAGCTTCGCACGGGTGGAAGCACGCGGCGCGGTGGCCCGGTCGGCGAGGATCGCGAAGGCCATCGTGAGAAGCGCATCGCCCGCGAGTATGGCGGTCGCCTCGTCGAAGGCGATATGCGCTGTGGGCTGGCCCCGACGCAGGTCGTCATTGTCCATCGCGGGGAGGTCGTCATGCACGAGCGAGTAGCAATGCACGGCCTCCAGCGCCGCCGCGACCCGCAGGGGACCGTCGCCCTCCAGCCCGAAAAGGCGCGCACTTTCAATCACGAGATAGGGCCGGAGGCGCTTGCCCCCGGCGAAAACCGCATGGCGCATGGCCGCGACAAGGCGCTCCGGTCTTCCACGCGGCGAAAGCAGATCCGCGAGGCAGGTTTCCACCGCCGAGGCATGGTGCTCCAGCCGCGCCCGAAATTCCGCCTGCATCGTTGATCCCCCTGGCCAGCCCCCGCTGGCTCGACGCCTAGGGGAAGCTGCTTCAGACGGAAAATCAAGCCATGTCGCGCGCTTCTCCAGATGAGCCGCGTTTCGGGCTGGCTTTTGGCGATTGATGCGTGTATAGCCCCGCATCTTCCGTTCCGGTCGGGATCGCGACGGGCTTCTTTGAGGCTCCACGAGACCGGCTTTCGCCGCGGGGCAAGGCCTCGCGAACCTTTGGAGTATCACGATGGCCGTTCCCAAGAAGAAGGTCTCGCGCTCGAAGCAGGGCATGCGCCGTTCGGCCGATGCGCTCTCCGCGCCGACCTATATCGAAGACAAGAACACCGGCGAACTGCGCCGCCCGCACCATGTGGACCTCAAGACCGGCATGTATAATGGCCGCCAGGTTCTCGCGCCCAAGACGGCCGAGTAATCTGCGGGGTCCGGTTGGACCAATTCACCGGCCCATGAACAAAAACCCCGGATGGCGCAGGCCGTCCGGGGTTTTCTTGTCAGGTCAGGCGCAAGGCGCCCGTTCCCACCCTGTCAAATGGTGTTGCGCGTCACGCGCGGAAATCGGTCAGCGGCTCACCCTGCGGCGCGGGCGCATTCTTGTGGGCCGCAGCAAAAGCATAGGCCCGCTCACGCGCCACGGCCACATCGCGCCGCCCCAGAACCTTGCGCAAGTCCGGATCACCGGTCGCCATCATCTGCACCAGGAATTCCGGTGCACGCGCCGGCTTCGTCCCCGCGGCAGGCTTGGGAGCCGGCGTCGGGGTGGCGGGACGCTCATCCCGGGACGACTTCTGACGGAAGCCTGAGGAAAATGTTTCGGTTTGATACAGAACGGGGACACTGATCTTGCTCATGCCACCCATGGGGCAAGCCGCGTGCCGATCCGGCCCCGTGACACTCACTAGCCGGCAAAAAACGCCAAAAAGGCCGGAAAAACCGACGGTTCCGGCGAAGCGCGAAGGCCTCTGCTCATCAAGTCTTAACGCCTTGGTCTCACTCTGGCGGCGTCAGGCGAAACAGGCCTCGATTCGCCGCGCGCAGGCACCCCTGCGTGAGCGAAGGCCCTGAGTCAGGATGATGGCGACCATGGCGAATAGCGGCGGGACAATCGTTCCCTTCACCGGACAACCCGAGGCAGACCGGGTTCCGGCAGATATGCTGCTGGACGGCACGCGCGACCTCGGCGAGGCCACCTATTCCTGGAACATCGAAACCGACGTGATGACCTGGGGCCTCGAGGCCACGCATATCTTCGGTGTGCGCGAGATCGGAGCCCTCAGTTCCGGCACGGCTTTCGCCACCCTTGTCGACCAGGCGAGCCCGCATTCGCGCCATTCCGAGGTGTTCGAGAGCGAGCGCCGCGACCAGGGCACGGGCGTGAGCTTCAGCACGCGCTATCTGGTCAATCCCGCACCCGGCCTGCGCTTCTGGATCGAGGATACGGGCCGCTGGTTCGCCAATGAGCAGGGCCGCCCGCGCCTCGTGCATGGCGTGTGCCGGCGCGTTCTGGCGCCGACATCGGAAGAGATCGCGCTCGTCACCAAGCGGCATTTTGATCCCACGACCGGTGCTCTGACCCGCGCGGATTTCTGCAATGCGCTCGCGGATACCATCACGACCAATGCCAAGGATTCACGCGGCATCGTGGTGATGATGGTGGCTGTGGATGATCTCGCCCAGCTCAACAAAACCTACGGCTATCATATCGGCGACGAGATCATCGCAGCCATGGTGCGTCGCCTGCGCGCGCTGATCCGCCGTCGCGATATTCTGGGCCGCTATGCGACGAACAAGATCGGCATCGTGCTGGCCCCCAGCCTCGCCGAACATATGGAGTTCGTGGCGACCCGCCTTGCCACGGCCATCCGCAGTACGCCGATCGACACCAGCGCCGGACCGATTCCCGCGACGGTGCATATCGGCGGCGTAGCCGTACCGCGCGACGCGAAAACCGCCATCGAGGCGCTGCATGCCTGCGAAGAGGCCCTGAACGATGCGAAAGATCGCACCGATTCGCCCTTCATTGCCTATAGCAGCGACCCGGAAATCCGGACACAGCGCGTGTCCAACCGCGAATCAACCGATGCCGTGCTGACGGCGCTGAACGACCGGCGCATCGAACTGGCCTACCAGCCCATCGTGCGCTCCGGCTCGGGCGAGGTCGCGCTCTACGAATCGCTCGTGCGCATGACGACGCCGGAAGGCGAACTTATGGGCGCTGGTGCCATAGTGCCGGTGGCCGAGCGCCTTGGATTCCTGCATCTCATCGACCATCGCGTGATGGAACTGGCGCTGGAAACCCTGCGCAATCGCCATGATGTGCAGCTGACCGTGAATGTCGGCGTCGATACCGCCCTCCACCCCGACTGGATGGCCGCTTTCCGGGCGCATCTCTCCATCGACACAACCGTTGCGCAACGGCTCGTCGTGGAAATCACCGAGACCTCGCTCATCGAGGATGTGAAGGCCGCCCAGCGGCTGATCGAGACCATCAAGGATTGCGGTGCGCGCGTCGCTATCGATGATTTCGGCGCGGGTCACACCTCGTTCCGCAACATGCGGCTGTTGCCCATCGACATCCTGAAGATCGACGGCACCTTCATCAAGAATCTCGCGCGCTCCGAGGATGATCGCTTCTTCGTGCAGACGCTGCTCCAGCTCGCCCGCCACCTACAGATCGAGACGGTCGCGGAATGGGTGCAGGACGAGGAAACCGCGAACCTTCTCACGGCATGGCGCGTGGAATATCTGCAGGGTGATTTCGTGGGCGTGGCGCGCAAGCACCTGCCCGCACCGGTCACCGCGCGTCGCGCCATCGCGTGACGCAAGGCGACCCGGGCCATGGCCCGGACGCTCGCTCAACAAGCCTTCACTTGTCCTTCTTGGGCTCGGTACCCGGCTTCGCGGGCGGAAAACCGCCGAACGAGAACGCGCGCATCGCTTCCTCGAACATCGCCATGTTGGCGCGCACCTGCTCATCCATCGCGGCCATGGCCTGCTGGCCGAAAGCACTGGGGTTGAAGGCCGTGCCGCCGAAGCCCTTGGTCATCTGCTCGCGTAATTTATCCTGGTCGGACATGAAGCGCGTGAGCGACATTTCGAGATAGCGCGGCACAAGCGCCTGCATATGGTCGCCGTAGAATTGGATGAGCTGGCGCAAGAAGGCGATGGGCAGCAGGAACTGCCCCTTGTTTTCCTGCTCGAAGATGATCTGCGTCAGAACCGAACGCGTGATCTCTTCGCCGGTCTTGGCGTCGGTCACGACGAAATCCTCGCCGGCCCGCACCATCTGGGCGAGATCCTCGAGTGTCACGTAGGAGCTGGTTCCCGTGTGATAAAGGCGCCGATTGGCGTATTTCTTGATAATCGTCGCTTCTTTGGCACCCTGCTCGGCCATGAACTCCACCACTCCCTCTTCCAGCAGGCCGTGTCAGCCAGCCGCCATTCAATCCTTGCAACCCGCCCCCCGGCATCGCCCTCATCCGGTTTTCCGTCTTGACGATGGTTGCTTGTCTCGTCTCATAGCATTTAGGGTCAGGTCCTACAAATTCGTGTGAGGCGGCCGGCCGCAGGAGGAAAATATGGCTTCTCAATCCATCGTCATCGCGAGTGCCGCGCGCACCGCTGTCGGGGCCTTCAGCGGCGCCTTCGCCGATGTTCCGGCCCATGAGCTGGGCGCAACCGCCATCAAGGGCGCGCTGCAGCGGGCTGGTGTCGCGCCCGCCGAGGTCGATGAAGTGATTCTGGGTCAGGTTCTCACGGCCAATACCGGGCAGAACCCGGCGCGCCAGGCCGCGATGGCGGCGGGCATTCCGCAGGAAAAGACCGCCTGGGCGCTGAACCAACTCTGCGGCTCGGGCCTGCGCACGGTCGCCATCGGCATGCAGCAGATCGCGAATGGCGATGCGAAGATCATCGTGGCCGGCGGCCAGGAATCGATGACCCTCGCCCCGCATGCCGCCTATCTTCGCTCCGGCACCAAGATGGGCGAGATGAAGATGGTCGATACCATGCTGCGCGATGGCCTCTGGGATGCCTTCCAAGGCTACCATATGGGCCAGACCGCCGAGAACGTCGCCGCCAAGTGGCAGCTGACCCGCGACGAGCAGGACCAGTTCGCGGTGGCCTCGCAGAACAAGGCCGAGGCCGCCCAGAAGGCGGGCAAGTTCAAGGACGAGATCGTCGCCCACACCGTGAAGACCCGGAAGGGCGATGTGGTGGTCGATTCCGACGAATACCCCCGCCACGGTTCGACCCTCGATGCCATGGCGAAGCTGCGCCCGGCCTTCATTAAGGACGGCACCGTGACCGCCGGCAACGCCTCGGGCATCAATGATGGCGCGGCCGCTGCCGTGCTGATGACGGAAGCGGAAGCGGCCAAGCGCGGCATCACCCCACTCGCGCGCATTGTCTCCTGGGCAACCTGCGGCGTTGATCCGTCGATCATGGGCACGGGCCCGATTCCCGCCTCGCGCCGCGCACTCGAAAAGGCTGGCTGGAAGGTCTCGGATCTCGACCTCGTCGAAGCCAACGAAGCCTTCGCCGCGCAGGCCCTCGCCGTGAACAAGGATATGGGCTGGGATCCGTCCATCGTGAACGTCAATGGCGGCGCGATCGCCATCGGCCACCCCATCGGCGCCTCGGGCGCGCGCATTCTCAACACGCTGCTGTTCGAGATGCAGCGCCGTGGCGCGAAGAAGGGCCTCGCCACGCTCTGCATCGGCGGCGGCATGGGCGTCGCGCTCTGCGTGGAGCGCTGAGCCTCGATAGACGGCCCCGCGCGCCGCAGGGAGCGAGCGCGCGGGCAACAAAAGAATATCGGAAACGCCATCAAAACGAGGGGAAGCTCATATGGCACGCGTTGCATTGGTTACCGGGGGTTCGCGCGGCATCGGCGCGGCAATTTCGAAGGCGCTGAAGGCGGCTGGCTACAAGGTGGCCGCTTCCTATGCCGGCAATGATGATGCCGCTGCCGCCTTCACGAAGGAAACGGGCATCCCGACCTTCAAGTGGGACGTTTCGGATTTCGATGCCTGCGCTGCCGGCATCGCCAAGGTGGAAAGCGAACTTGGCCCGATCGACGTTCTGGTGAACAATGCCGGCATTACCAAAGACGGCATGTTCCACAAGATGACGAAGGACCAGTGGTACGGCGTCATCAACACCAACCTCAATTCGCTCTTCAACATGACCCGCCCGGTCTGGGAAGGCATGCGCGCCCGCAAGTTCGGCCGCGTCATCTGCATCTCCTCGGTCAACGGGCAGAAGGGCCAGATGGGCCAGGTGAACTATTCCGCCGCCAAGGCCGGCGATATCGGCTTCGTGAAGGCTCTGGCGCAGGAAGGCGCGCGCGCCGGCATCACCGTCAACGCCATCTGCCCGGGCTATATCGGCACGGATATGGTGCGCGCGATTGCGCCGGAAGTGCTCGAAAAGGCCATCCTGCCGCAGATCCCGGTGGGTCGCCTCGGCGAGCCCGAGGAGATCGCCCGCGCGGTGGTGTTCCTCGCGGCGGATGATGCCGGCTTCATCACCGGTTCGACCATCACCGCCAATGGCGGGCAATACATGGTCTGATGCCAGATTAACGGGGATTTTCACTGCAAGGGCCGGGAAACCGGCCCTTTTCTTTTATGCGCGAGCGCCTTACGCGCTTGTTCCATGCACGCACTCTCCCGCCCCACCATCATCGGCCTTGGTGCCATCCTTATCTGGGCCACGCTCGCCCTGTTCACGGCGATGACGGGGAAGATGCCGCCATTTCTCACGACCTCAATCTGCTTCGCGCTGGGCGGGCTCGTGATCATCAGCCCCGCCGTGTGGCAGCGGGACTGGGTGAAGCTGAAGCCTACGCTTCCGGCCTTCCTGCTCGGGCTCTATGGGCCGTTCGGTGACACGGTGATCTATTTCGCCGCGCTGAAACTCGCGCCGCCGGCGGAAGCGAACCTGATCCATTATCTCTGGCCGCTGCTGATCGTGCTCTTCGCGGCGATGCTGCCCGGTGCGGGCCTGCGTCCGCGCCATCTTCTCGGGGCGTTGATGGGCCTCGCGGCGCTGATCCTACTCGTCGGCGGCAAGCTCGGCAGCGGCGCCACCGAAGCCGCCTGGTGGGGCTATGGGCTCGCATTGCTGGGCGCTGTCGTCTGGTCGAGCTATTCGGTGCTCTCGCGCCTCGTGGCCTCCTCCTCGACAGAGAGCCTCGGCGTGACGATCCTGATCGCGAGCGTGCTCGCCTACCTGCTGCATCGTCTGCTGGAAGCGCCCTATACCGGCTGGAGCTGGGAGAATGCGATTGGCCTGCTCGGCCTTGGGCTGGGCTCGCAGGGGCTCGCGCTCATCTGCTGGGATATCGGCATGAAGCGCGGCGATGTGAGCTTCCTCGGCGTCGCCTCCTACGCAACGCCCGTGCTCTCCACCGTCATGCTCGTGGTGTTCGGCTATGCGCCGGCCAGCCTCGCGCTCGCAGCGGCCTGCGCGCTGATCGTGATCGGCGCGATAGTGGCGCGAAAGGGCTAATCGCGCTTCCAGATCGTCTCGTAGTAGTAGACATCCCGATAGCCAAGCTTCTGGTAGAGCGCCTTGGCAATGCGGTTCTTCGACTCGACCTGCAGGAAGCCCTTCGTTGCGCCTGCCGCGACAGCCTCCGCGAGAAGCGTCTCGACCATCCCGCGCCCGATACCCTGCCCGCGCGCGGCGGGATCAAGCATCACCGAGGCGATTTCCGCATAACCCCGGTCCACCGCACTGAAGCCGAAGCCGATCGCGCGACTTTCCTGCCGCACAGTGGCAAAGAAAACCGGCACACGGATCGCCCCGACAATCGCCTTCAAATGCTCCGGCGAACGCTTGTCAGGCGTCTGGAACCGCGAGATGCCCTCGAGCCATTCCGGGCTCGGTTCGCGCGAGATCTCCACGTCCGACCGGCGCTGGAACGCCGCAGCGGCGAAATCCGCGACCATGCCGAAGCTTGCATCCTTCAGCACGTAACCGCGGGCATCGAGCCGCTTGCGCGTGGGCCGGCTCATCAGCGGTGTATCACGGAAGGTCGGCGGCAGACCCGCCTCGCGATAAAGCTGCTCGATGGCTGCGATATCCGCTTCACCGAGATCCGCCTTCGGCTGCATGGCGGAAGCCGAATTCGCCCGGCCCGAATAGCCATGGGCGAAGCGCACAGCAAAACCGCCAAAAATCAGCGTGCTCGGCGCAGGCCAGCAATTCACGATGCGCTGCTCGCAGGCCAGCACCTCCGCGAGATCACCGTAGAGTTCGGAGCTCATGCCCCACCCTTGCGCGGTGTAGGCCGCCAATCCTTCGGCGCCATTTCGAAGCCGGCAAACTCGAAACCGGGCGAAACCGTGCATCCAACAAGCGTCCACGCGCCGAGGCTGGTGGCGCTCTGCCAATGGTTCTTCGGCACAAGGATCTGCGGGCGCTGGCCGGTGAGCAGATTGGGCCCGAGATGATGCGCTGCGGCATCATGCCCGTTGGGGCTGATGGTGATGACCATCGGCGCGCCGGCATAATAATGCCAGAACTCGCTCGCATCGCAGCGATGCCATTCAGAAACCTCACCCGCCTCCAGCAGGTAATAAATCGCTGTGCCGACGGAACGCCCGTTCGCGTCGGTTTGTGGGTCGCGGAAGGTCTCGCGGAAATGCCCCCCTTCGGGATGCGGCTGAAGCTCAAGCAGGCGGATGATCTCGCGGGCGGAGAGGCTGGAATCGAACATCTGGGAAATCTCGAAAAACGGAAGCGGAGGAGGGATCAGAAACGGTTCTTCGCTTCTCGTCGGGCCGCAAATTCCGCCACGTCCCGGGCGCGCAGAAACACATTGGTGGCGCGCTCCTCGGCCACGGTCGTGGGCACGGTCGGCGTGCCGCTGGCGCGCATCGCCTCGATGGTCTTGAAGCGCGCGGCAATCGCGGCGTTATCAGGCTCCGTCGCAATCGCAAAGCGCGCATTGGAGAGCGTATATTCATGGCCGGAATAGATGCGCGTCGCCTCCGGCAGCGCGCCGATCCGCTGAAGCGAGGCGTAGAGCATCTCCGGCGGCAGGTTGAAGATGCGCCCGCAGCCCATCGTGAACATCGTGTCGCCGACGAAGATCACCTGCTCGGCCGGCAAATGATAACTGATATGATCCGCACAATGGCCGGGCGTATCCCATACTTCGACCGCGATCTCGCCGATCTGGAGCCGGTCGCCTTCCTTCACGAAACGATCTGCCCCCGGCAGCACATCCGCGGCAAGCGCGGGAGCGATCACCTTCGCGCCATAGCGCGCAACCAGCGCCGGCACGCCTTCGATGTGGTCGTGATGACGATGCGTGATGAGAATGAGATCGAGCCCCCAGCCGCGCTTCTCAAGTTCCGCGATCACCGGTTCGCTGGCCGGCGCATCGACAAGCGCAACAACAGCCGTGGCCTCGTCGCGAAGGAGAACGGCGTAATTATCCGCAAGACAGGTGAAAAGCGCGATCTGCATCGCTATTCTTTCTCAAGGTGGGGAATGCCATCATCCTTGCGCGGCCCCGCCAGCTTGTCCAGCGAAAGAACGCGTCGTGCAGCCTGACGTCATTGATCTCCGCTCCTTCTATGCGAGCCCGCTGGGACGGGTGGCGCAACGCATGATCCTGCGCGCCATCCGCACGCGCTGGACCAATCTTCAGGGGCTGGCGCTACTCGGGCATGGCTATGCGGTGCCCTATCTCGATGATCTGCGTGAGGGCACGGAACGCACCATCGCCTTCATGCCGGCGCGACAAGGCGTCTCGCCCTGGCCGCGCGGCATGCTTTCCGCCGTGAGCCTTGTGGAAGGTTCGGAACTGCCCCTGCGCGATTCCGTGATGGACCGGGTGGTGCTGGTGCATTCGCTGGAAGTCTCGGACGATCCCTCCGCACTGATGAGCGAGATCTGGCGCATCCTGGCGCCGGGCGGGCATGTGATGATCATCGTGCCGAACCGGCGCGGCCCCTGGGCGCGGGTGGATACCACTCCCTTTGGAGCGGGACAGCCCTATTCGCGCCGGCAGCTCACCGAGCTTCTGCGCCACGCGCTCTTCACGCCCACGCATTGGAGCGAGGCGCTCTATATGCCGCCAATCAACCGGCGCTTCATCCTGCAAACTGCCATCGGCTGGGAGAGGCTCGGCGCCAGCCTGTCGCTGCCCTTTGCTGGCTTGCATGTCATCGAGGCGACGAAGCAGGTCTATCGCCCGGCGCTCGCGGGCAAGATGGCGCGCGTGCGCGGCCTGCTCCAGCCGGTGCTCGTGCCGACAGGCGGAGCAGCGGTGGGCCGCAAGAGCGATGGGCCAGCCTAACGCCGCGCGAGCCAGAAGATTCCCTGCTCGCCCACGAGATTCCAGAACCACCATGGCATGGTGACGGCCACCGGCTTGCCGGCCGCATCCAGCGCACCAGCTTGCACGATCTTCGCGTTCACCTCGTCTGCGAGTTCCACGAAATCGCGGATCGTGCAGAAATGGATGTTCGGCGTGTCATACCAGCTGTCGGGCAGGTTTTCGTTCACCGGCATGCGCCCCCGGAACATCAGGCTCGTGCGGATGCGCCAATGCCCGAAATTCGGGAAGGACACGATGGCGTTGCGCCCGATGCGCAGCATCTGCTCCACCACCACTTTCGGGCGGCGCGTGGCCTGCAACGTCTGCGAGAGAATGACATAATCGAAGCAATCATCGGGGTAGTCGAAGAGATCGGTATCGGCATCCCCCTGGATCACCGCGAGGCCCTTGGCGACGCAGGCCGCCACGCCATCCCGGGAGAGTTCGATGCCGCGCGCATCCACCCTCTTGGTCGCCGCGAGATGCGCGAGAAGATCGCCATCGCCGCACCCGACATCGAGCACGCGCGCGCCGTCGCTCACCATGCTCGCGAGCAAATGATGATCCGAGCGGATGATCGCGCTGTGGGGGGGTGCGTTGCTCATGTCAGGCCTTCACGCCGCAAGCGGAGGCGGCCGCATCGAGAAACCCTTGCGTGGTGCGATAGAGAACCGGTTCTTCGAGAAGGAAGGCGTCGTGGCCCTTGTCGCTCTCGATCTCCACGAAGGAAACCGATGCGCCATTCGCGTTCAGCGCATGCACGATCTGCCGGCTCTCGGCAGTGGTGAAAAGCCAATCCGACGTGAAGGAGACGAGGCAGAAGCGCGTTTTCGAGCCCCGGAAGGCCGCTGCCAACGAGCCGCCATTATCCGCCGCAAGATCGAAGTAATCCATGGCGCGCGTGAGATAGAGGTAGGAATTCGCGTCGAAGCGCTCGACAAAGCTGATGCCCTGGTAGCGCAGGTAGGATTCCACCTGGAAATCGGCATCGAACGAGAAGGTCGGCGCCGTCCGATCCTGAAACTTGCGGCCGAATTTCCGCTGCAACGCACTCTCGGAGAGATAGGTGATATGCGCACCCATCCGCGCGACCGAGAGGCCCTTCACCGGCCGGACGCCCGCCTCGAAATAACGCCCGCTGCGCCAGTCCGGGTCCGCCATCACGGCCTGCCGGCCCACCTCATGGAAGGCAATGTTCTGCGCCGAGTGCTTCGCCGCGCAGGCGATGGGCATAGCCGCGAAAACGCGATCCGGGAAAAGCGAGGCCCAGGCCAGCACCTGCATGCCGCCCATCGAGCCACCGATCACCGCGAGCAGGCGTTCAATGCCGAGATGATCCACCAGCCGCGCCTGCGCACGCACCATGTCGGAAATGGTGATGACCGGAAATTCCGTGCCATAGGCATGGCCGGTGGCGGGATTGATATTCGCCGGGCCGGATGTGCCCATGCAGCCCCCGAGCACATTCGAGCAAATGACGAAATAGCGGTTGGTATCCACCGGCTTGCCCGGGCCGATGAGATTGCTCCACCAGCCAGCCTTGCGCGTCACCGGGTGCTCGTTCGCCACATGCTGGTCGCCGGTCAGCGCGTGGCAGATGAGCACGGCATTGCTCTTCTCGGGGTTCAGCGTGCCATAGGTCTGGTAGGCGATCTGCAGAGGCCCAAGTTCCAGCCCGCTTTCGAGCGCGAGCGGCTGATCCGCGGGAATGCGCAGAACCTGCGAATGCGGTTCATCAGCCTCGGATGCCGGCTTCGTCATCAACTCGCTCCCGCCGCGCGGCCCAGCCGCCAGCGCCCTGAAGATGCGTCCGCTTTTACGGACGAGTTCTTTTGAAACGATAAACTCGTTCGACAAAACGAACAAGTGGGTTCTTCTCCCACAGCCCGTGGTGAGAGAAATCCTTGTCTGGGGCGCGGCCTGCCCCGTATCAAGAGCCGGGCCGCGCAAAACAGGCGGCCCATGCCGAGGAACAACCCCATGTCGAACCCCCTGCTTGCCCTCCGCCATGAGATCGACCGCATCGACAATGCGATGCACGCTTTGCTGGTGGAGCGCGGCGACGTGGTGGCCCGCGTGATCGAGGCGAAGCGCGCGGCGGGCGATGTCGGCTCGGCCTTCCGGCCCGATCGCGAGGCGGAACTCATGCGCCGCATCGTCCACAAGCCCGCGGGGCGCTGGCCGGTGGATACGCCGGAGAACATCTGGCGGGTGATCCTCGCTACCTCCACCTACACGCAGGTGCCCTACACCGTGCATGCCGATGTCTCGGGCGGGGAAACACCGATCCGCGAGAGCATGCGCTTCCATTTCGGCTTCACCGTGCCCTTCGCGCCCGCAAGCGATGCGAAGGCGGTGATCCGCGCGGTGGACGAGGCGACCGGGGATCTCGGCGTGTTCCTGCTCGCGCAGGCCCCAGGTTCAGGCGCCTGGTGGGAAGGGCTCGCGGCAGCGGGCGCGCCGAAGATCATCGCGCGCCTGCCCTTCGCAGAGCGGGCCGGCCACCCTGCCGGCCTGCCGGTCTATGTCATCGCCAAGCCGCAGAACGAGGGCCTCGCGCGGGAGACCATCGTCGCCTCGCTCCAGCTGGAACGCTGGCGGCCCGAGGCGCGGATTGCTCTGGCGGAAATCGGGGCGGAACTCGTCGCATCAGCCGGCAATGCGCAGGGCGCGCAGGTTCTCGTGGCGCATGAGACCGCGACGACGCCGGAGATGTTGACTGCCGCCCTCAATGGCGCGAAATGCGCGCCATCGCGCTACGCGGAGCTTGGGTGCCATGCCCGACGCCTCGCGCTGCCGCCCCGCTAACCCGCCTCGCGCCGGCATTCCGCCCGGCCGCCCTTTTCGAGAAGGCCGCATCATGTCGCCCGCCTCCGCCCTGAAGCCTATTCCCCGTCCCGGCGCGATGAAGATCGAGGCCTATGTGCCCGGCAAGTCGAAGGCACCGCCGGGCGTGAAGCTCTACAAGCTGTCCTCGAACGAAACGCCGCTCGGCCCCTCGCCCAACGCGATTGCCGCCTTCAAGGCGAGCGCGGAGGGCCTCGAACTCTATCCGGATGGCTCCTCCACCGCGCTGCGCGAGGCGATTGCCGGTCGCTACGGCCTTGATTCCAAGCGCATCGTCTGTGGTGCCGGTTCGGATGAACTGCTCTCGCTCCTGTGCCATGCCTATCTCGGGCCCGACGACGAGGGCGTTTTCTCCGAGCACGGCTTCCTCGTCTACAAGATCGGCATCCTCGCGGCGGGTGCGACTCCCGTCATAGCGAAGGAGAAGAACCTCTCGACCGATGTGGATGCCATTCTCGGCTGCATCACCGAGCGCACGAAGGTCGTGTTCATCGCGAACCCGAACAACCCGACCGGCACCTACCTGCCTTTCGACGAGGTGAAACGCCTGCATGCGGGCCTCAGGCCCGATATCCTGCTGGTGCTCGATGCAGCCTATGCGGAATATGTCCGCCGGAACGATTACGCCTCGGGCCTCGAACTCGTCTCCTCGGCCGAGAACGTGGTGATGACGCGCACCTTCTCGAAAATCCATGGCCTCGCGAACCTGCGCATTGGCTGGCTCTATGGGCCGGAAGGTGTCGTGGATGTGCTGAGCCGCATCCGCGGGCCCTTCAACATGAACGGCCCGGCTCTTGCCGCCGGCGTGGCTGCGATCAACGATCGCGAGCATGAGGAAAAGGCGCTCCAGCACAACGAGCAATGGCTGCCGCTGATGTCCGAAGGCCTCGCAGCCCTCGGGCTCAAGGTGACGCCGTCAGTGGGGAATTTCGTGCTCGTGCATTTCCCGGACGTCGATGGCAAGCGCGCGCCGGATGCCGATGCCTACCTCACCTCGAAGGGCGTGATCCTGCGTCGCATGGAGGCCTATGGTCTGCCGGATGCCCTGCGCCTCACGATTGGCAGTGCGGAAGCGAACGAGGCGGTGCTGACGCATCTCAAGGCTTTCCTCGCCGGGCTGAAGGCATGACGGACGGCTTCACGCCGTTCCGGCGCCTCGCGATCATCGGCCTCGGGCTCATCGGCTCTTCCATCGCGCGGGCCTGCCGCCAGCATGGTCTCGCGGAGACGATCGTCGCGATCGACCGCGACGCCGAGGTGCGCGCCCGCGTGACCGCACTCGGCCTCGCCGATGTGGTGACGGGGGATGCCGCGAAGGGTGTCGCGGGGGCGGATCACGTCATCTTCTGCGTGCCGGTGATGGCGAATGCGGCTCTGGCCGCGACCATCGGGCCGCATCTCGCGCCGGGCTGCATCGTCTCGGATGTGGGCTCCGTGAAGGGCTCGGTTGTGAAGGATGTCGCGCCGCATCTGCCGGAAAGCGTGCATTTCGTGCCGGCGCACCCGGTTGCGGGCACGGAGCATTCCGGCCCGGATGCCGGTTTTGCCGCGCTCTTCGTCAATCGCTGGTCGATCCTCACGCCGCCCGAAGGCACGCCCGAAGCGGCAACGCAGCGCATCCGCGCCTTCTGGGAGGCGATGGGCGCCAATGTCGAGATCATGACACCGGAGCATCATGATCTCGTGCTCGCGATCACCAGCCATGTGCCGCATCTCATCGCCTACAATATCGTGGGCACGGCGGCGGATATGGAGAAGGTGACGCAGAGCGAGGTCATCAAGTTCTCGGCCGGCGGTTTCCGCGATTTCACGCGCATCGCCGCTTCCGACCCCACGATGTGGCGCGACGTGTTCCTCACTAACAAGGAAGCCGTGCTGGAAATGCTCGGACGCTTCAACGAGGATCTGCTGGCGCTCCAGCGCATGATCCGCTGGGGCGATGGCGATGGACTGCACGAGCTGTTCACCCGGACACGCGCCATCCGGCGCGGAATCATCGCGCAGGGACAGGAGACGGCGGCACCGGATTTCGGCCGCACGCCGGCGCCGGTCCCGCCCGTGAAGGCGAACCCTCAGTAAAGCGGATCGAGTTGCGCCAGCGGGAACGGGCCGAACCGCATGCGCCCGTTCTCGAAGACCAGCGCGATCGGCATGCCCTGCCCGCCACCGAGGCGCCCCAGCAGGCCGGAGAGCTGGATGCCCATGCGCCGTGTCACGCCGCTGACCATCTGGTCGATTCCCCGCGCGCGGCCCTGAAGATTGCCTTCAAGCCGCCTTTCGGCATCAAGCCCCAGCACGCCGGAGAGATCGACCAGCGCCTGCCCCTTGGTGGCCTTGGCGAGCACCACGCGAGCCTGCCCGCGCGCCAGCCGCCAGGCTTCGAGGCTCTCCTCGATGCGGCGCGTGGGATCGAGCAGCAGGCCCGGTGCGGTCGCCTGCAATTCCAGCGTCATCGGTTCGGGGCTTCCCACGAACCGATCGATGAAGGGATGGGTGACATCCCCGAGCCGGAACACGAAATCGCTGCCAGGCTTGTCGCCGGGCGAGCGACGGAGATGGACGGAGAAATCTTTCGCACTCACGCGCTCATCCGGCGTATCGCCCTTGCCAACCATGGCGACGGGCTGGATGACTTCCACCGACAGTTCGGAAAAGCCGGCCGCTCCGCCGCGGAAGCTCGCGCGCGCCGTCTGCCAGTTCAGCGTCACCTCGCGCTCGGGGTCGATGCGCATGGTCAACGGCGCTTCCAGCAGCGCGATATAATGACCGGGCGACGTGATGCGCCCGTGGATTGTGAGCCCGCCGAGCGTGGCCGCGCGCGTGAGGCCGTTCGGACCTTTCTCGATCACTTGCGGCTTCGCGCAGTTCAGCTGGAGCCGGAACGGATAGCCGGTGATCGAGCGCTCGGGGCACACCCAGTCACGCCCGCGCATCGCTTCGCGCGCGATGAACCCGTCCATTACCTCGCCCACACGGTTGGCCCCGAAGGCCCAGATGCCGGACCAGAGTGCAACAAAAAGCGCGAGGATGCCGAAGGGCAGATACAGACCAAGACGCGAGAAGCGCGAGGGGGAAGGGGCGGGCATGCTCATGAAGGTTTCCCTGGGTTGTTCCTTGCGCAAGGCGGCGAAATCCGCGAGAAGCGGGATATTCCCGCCCCCTGCCCGAAAAACCATGTCGAAGCCCGAGCCCGTTGCGGATAGCGCCAGAAAACGCCGATCGTCAATCGCCGGCCCCTTGCCGCCCGACAGCGATTTCTGGGTCTTCGGCTATGCCTCCCTGATGTGGAAGCCCGGCTTCGAATTCGAGGAGCAGCAGCGGGGAATCCTGCGCGGGTTTCATCGCTCGCTCTGTGTCTATTCCAATCGCCATCGCGGCACGGCCGAAAAACCCGGTCTCGTGATGGGGCTGGATCGCGGCGGATCCTGCCGGGGCATGGCCTTCCGCATCGCGCGAGAAAAGGTCGAGGCCACCCACGCCTACCTCACCGAGCGAGAACAGATGAATCGCGTCTATTTCGAGGTCTTCCCCTCGGTGACGCTTGATGATGGCCGGAAGATCCGCGCGCTGGCCTATGTGGTGGATCGCAGCCATGTGCAATATGCGGGTCGGCTGGCGCAGGCCGAGATCATCCGCCTCATCGAGCAGGGGCAAGGCCAATCCGGCGCCTGCCGCGATTATGTGCTGAACACGCTGCGCTCCATGGCCGAGATGGGCCTGACCGATCACGCGCTAGATTGGCTGGAGGCCGCCTTATCCGCGCGATAACCGGCTTCCGCCGCGAGGCGAACCGAAGTGCTTTCCACCTCGTCCTTCATCCGCTCGAAGAAGACCTCGCCATCAAGGCCCGCCGGAATCGGCGGCAGGAATTCCACGATGATCCGGCGCGGGAAATGCAGCAGGGTGTTGCGCGGCCAGGCGAGGCCGGAAACCATGCCAACCGGCTGGCAAGGCACATCCCCAAGGGATTCATAGATGCGCGCGACGCCGTAACGATAGGCCGGGGGCGCGCCGACCTTCTTGCGTGTGCCTTCCGGGAAAATGAGGATGTGCCGCCCCTGCTTGGTGGCCCGGCGCACACCTTCAGCCATGGCGGTCAGTGCCTTGGCTCGGTCACCCCGATTGATCGGAACCTGCCCCGCCTTCAGCAGATGCCATCCGAAGAGCGGCAGCCAGATCAGCTCACGCTTCAGGATGTAGGTCGGCTTGGGGTAGAATAGCACGATCGCCATGGTCTCCCAGGCGCTCTGATGTTTCGCCGCCACCAGAACCGGGCCGCGTACCACATTTTCCTCGCCACGGATTTCCACGCGCGAGCCCACGATCAACTCGTGCAGAAAGAGCCCTCCCGCACCCCACCACCGCGCGAAAGTCAGCATCGCCTGTTGTGGCAGCACCCACCCCACCATGGCCATGATGAACCAGAGTGTGCAATGCGAGTAATAGGCGACCTGGAACAGGGCGGAACGGAGGATGATGAGAGCCATGCGGCGAATGTTATCCTTTGATCGCCCCTCTTGCCAAAGACAGGAGGCCCGAACAAGCCCAATTGGCCGGCCTATGAGGCGGAAACAGCAGCCCTGAGCCATGCTGCGAGGAATTTCGTGTATTCCGCCGCAAGCAACCGTAGAAGTACCGGCTCGCGCCACCAATCTTCGAGACGCGAGCGATCCGGCACCACCGGATAGGGTTCGATCACGACACCCGGCAGCACCTCCGCGAATTCCAGCCGGGCGCGCGGCATGTGATAGCTCGCGGTGACCAGCAAGATGCTGCGGAACGCGTTCTGGCGCACCCATTGCGCGCTTTCCCGCGCATTCTCGATGGTGTTGCGCGCCCGGAAATCGAGATCGATGCAGCAATCGAAGGCCAGTTCATGCCCCGGCCAGGTGCGGCGCAGCTGTTCCATCGTCACCTGCGCGTTCACGCCGGAAATCAGCAGGCGGCGGGCATGCCCGGCTTCGAGCAGGCGGATGCCATCCTCGATGCGATCTGCCCCGCCGGTGAGCACGATGATGCCATCCGCGCGCGCATTCGCGGGCGTTCGCGGGGCATCCAGCGTTTCGACAAAGATCACCAGCCCCGCGAGCCAGCCGAATGTCGCGAGCAAACCCATCCAGAACATCGATCGCAAGGCGCGGCCGATGCCCGTCATTGCGCCTGCTCCATGCCTCGCAGCGTGCGATAGACCGTGACGCGCGAGACAATGCCCGTCACCACCGCCACCAGCACCCCGATGACCAGCACGGAGAGGTATCCCGAGACCGGCAGGCTGAAACGGCCAAACAGCGCCTCCACCTGCTCCAGCGCGGAGACCTGCGAGACGCGCCCGAACACCAGCCCGCCGAGCACGAAAAAGACCGAGGCAGCGACAGCTCCCGCTGCCCCGCCCTTGAGGCCAAGGCGCAGGAAATGCCCCTGGAACTGCCGGGCGATATAGGAATCCTCCGCCCCCACGAGATGCAACACATCAATGATCTGCGCCGTGCCCGCCATGGCCCCACGCGTGGCGAAAGCCACCGCCAAAGCCGTCGCCATCAGCACAAGGGTGAGGATCATCAGCCCAATGCCCACGAGGGTATCCGCCATCGCCTTCAGGCGGCTGAGCCAGAGCTTATGATCATCGAGCAGCGCATTCGGCACCCGTTCCGCCAGAGCCGTGCGCAAGCCGGCGAGATCCGGCGCGGCCCCGCCCGCAAGACGCAGCACGATGAGCCTCGGCACGGGGAGATCACCAAGGTCGAGCCCGGTGCCGAGCCAAGGTTCGAGCAGCTTATCGCCCTCTCGGCGATCCATCACGCGCACATCCTCGATGACGCGCTGGCGGCGCGCGAGATCGGCGGCAGCAGCCACATCCGCTTCGAGATTGCGCCCGGGCGAGGGGCGAACCTGAATGGTCATCTCGCGGGCAATGGCGCGCGACCAGTCGCGGGAGGCATCGGCCACGAGATGCACCGCCCCAGCCGTGAGGCCGGCGAGGAAGGTCATGATCGCGATGACGAGCATCAGCGCGGCACCGGAGCGCGATTTCGCCGGGAGAACCGGCGCGAGCACGCGATCCCGCGGGATGAGCAGCGGCTTCAGCGCGAGGCTCTGCACAGATTTCAGCGTTGGAGCCAGCCGCGCCCGGAGCGTGCCGAGCCGCGCAGCAAGGGTCGGCGCAGAGGGCGGCTCAGTCGTAGACATGCAACTGGCCTTCGGCGAGCACGAGGCGGCGCGCGTCGATCATGTCCATCAGCGCGAGATCATGGGTCGCAATCACCACCGCGGTGCCGGATTTGTTGAGTTCGATGAACAACCGCAGCAGGCGCCGTGCGAGGCCAGGATCGACGTTGCCGGTCGGCTCATCCGCGAGAAGCAAGGCCGGCTGGGCGATCAGCGCCCGCGCAATGGCTGCGCGCTGCTTTTCCCCGCCGGAGAGGATGACCGGCGGCACGTGCATGCGATCGCCCAGACCCACCCAGCGCAGGAGTTCGATCACCTCGGCGCGATAGCTTGCCTCATCGCGGCCCTGCACAAGCAAAGGCAAGGCCACGTTCTCATAGGTCGTGAGGTGGTCGAGTAGCCGGAAATCCTGGAACACGATACCGATCTTACGGCGAAGGCGCGCGAGTTCCGCCTGGCTGTGCTGGCTCACATTCTCACCGAAAAGGGTCACCCGGCCGCGCGTGGGCTTCAGGGTCTGCATCACCAGCTTCAGCAAGGTGGTCTTGCCCGCGCCGGATGGCCCGGTCAGAAACTGGAAGCTCTGCGGGGGAATGGCGAAGTCGATATCGCGCAGGATCTCCGGGCCGATGCCGTAGCGCAGACCGACATTCTCGAAACGCACGAGATCGGGCTCGGCCAATTCAGGCCAGAGCGGGAGGGTGCCCTCATCTCTTTCCGCGAAATTCGCCACTGGTTTTACCGGCCCTTAACTATCCGTGGTGAGAGATAGCAGCGTGGCACGCCTGTCGTGAACCCCTTGGACCGGGCCTGAGCGGAAGAACCCTCGCGATGATGCGCATTCGCTGCCCGAACTGCGATTCAACCCACGAAGTTCCCCCTTCCGTGCTGGAAGGAAAGCCGCGCAAGGTGCGCTGCGCTTCCTGTCGCACGGTGTTTGAGGCCCGGGCCGAAAGTGATTCGCCTCCCGCGAAGCCCACCATCGCGCCCGCGATTCCTCCTGCCTCCGCAGCCATCGCCGGCGGCGCAGCGACCAGCTTCGCCCTGCCCGACAGCGACGACGCGTTGATCGGCGATGCCGGGCTGACAGCCGCGGAAGCCGCACCCGAGCCCGGTGAAGCTACGTTCGCCGCAGCAGAAGATCCCGGCTTCGACATGGAAGCCGCGATGGGGCAGGACGATCTCGACGCGCTTTTCGCCGATGATGCGCCCGCAACAGGCCAGCCCGAGCCGGTCGCGATGGCCGCGCCGCCAGCCGCACCGGAAGAGGCGACCGATCCGCTCGGAGATGGGCAGGACGCCGCGAAAATCGCCGCAACCCTCGCCGCCGCCAGTGCGGCAGCCGCTGCCGCCGCGAGCGAAGACGAGCCGAAGCTGCGGAAGCGCAGCCCGCATGCGAAGCCCGCCAGGAGCAGCTTCCGCATCGGCCCGGCGCTGGGTGTCGTCGCCGCCACCGGCATCGGCACGCTGGTGGGCCTCACGGTCTTCCGGCACGAAACCGTGCGCATCGCGCCCTCCTTCGCGCCCTATTTCGAGATGATGGGCCTGGAGGTGAACTCGACCGGCCTCGAAATCCGCGAGGTGCGCAGCTATGTCGTGATGGAAGACCACCGCGAGATGCTCGAAATCTCCGGCCATATCTTCAACATCACGCGCACACGCCAGAATGTGCCGGTCATCCGGCTCTCGCTGCACAATGCCGAGGGCCAGCAGATCTATGTCTGGACGGGTGCCGCCGATAATGCCGAACTGGCCGCGGGCGAGAAGACCCAGTTCCGCCGCCGCCTCGCAAGCCCACCGAAAGAGGCGACACAAGTGATGGTGCGCTTTGTGGCCAGAGACGATATCGTCGCTGCCATTCGCTGATACCCAACACGCATCCGAACGGCGCCATCGCCTTCGGCAAAGGCAGGAACCCGCCTTGACCGCTCAAGCCAAGCCCGACCACGTGACCATCGACAATTATCGCATCCGCGTGCTGTTCGCCGAGGATGCCATTGCGAAGCGCAACCGCGAACTCGCCGCCGAGATTGTGAAGGCGGCACCACAAAACCTGCTGGTAATCGCCATCCTGCGCGGCAGCTTCATCTTCGCGGCCGATCTCGTGCGTCAGTTGCACGAGGCGGGGCTCGCACCCTCCATCGAGTTCATGCAGCTCGCGAGCTACCATTCCGGTATGGTTTCTTCCGGGCAGGTGACGGTGGTTAAGGATATCGACAACGCGGTGGATGACCGCGACGTGCTGCTGATCGACGACATCCTGGAATCAGGCCGCACGCTGGCCTTCGCGAAGGATCTGCTCATCGCGCGCGGCGCGCGGCGCGTGCTCACGGCGGTGCTCGTAGAAAAGCCGATGAAGCGCGCGGTGCAGTTCGAGGCAGATTTTGTGGGTTTCGATGCCCCCGACCACTTTCTGGTGGGCTACGGGATGGACGTGGCGCACCAGTTGCGGCAATTGCCGTTCATAGGGGTGGTGGAAGGCGAAGCCTGAAGGTCTGTCGGGATGGTGCGCATTCTTCTGGTGGATGATGATGAGGCGGTTCGCACGCCTCTGGCCCGCGCGCTGGCGCTGGATGGCCATGCCGTGACCGAAGCGAGCGACGGCGCGCATGCGCTCGAAACCTTCACCGAGGACGAGGTGGGGTTCGACATGATGGTCAGCGACATTCGCATGCCGGTGATGGATGGCATCCAGCTGGCGCTCGCGGTCGCCGCGAAACGCCCCGGTTTCCCCATCGTACTGATGACCGGCTATGCCGAGCAGCGCGAGCGCGCAAAGGAACTCGACGGGCTGGTTGATGATGTGCTCATCAAGCCCTTCCCGCTGGGTGAATTCCGCCGGATCGTAAGCGAGGTCATCGCGCGGCGCATTCCCGGCTGAGGCTCACGCGCCCGGATTGAGCCAGACGATCGTCGCGTTGAGCACCGTCGCGAAGGTCACCCACGCGAAATAGGGATAGAGCGCAATGCCCGCCGCGCGGTCGAGCCGTTGGAAATAACGGATCGTGATGCCGATCGCGATCAGCATCGCGCTCGACACGACCAGCCCGCCCAGTGGCGAACGCAGGCCGAAAAACACGTAGGACCAGCCGACATTCAGCAGCATCTGGCCGAGATAGGCGAGGATGGCCATGCCCTTCGGTCCGGCTTCCGACCGAAGCCGCAGGATGCGCCAGAAAGCAACGGCCATCAGCGCATACAGGAACGTCCAGGCAATCGGGAAAGCGAGATCCGGCGGGTTGAAGAACGGCTTCTGCAGGGTGCGATACCAGCCCACCATGCCCACAGCCGTAAAAAGCTGGCCCAGCACGCTCGCGAACAGCGAGGGCAGCACGGAGACCGGCAGCAGGACAATGCCCCGCAGCGACATGGCCGGATGAATGGCGGGCGAGGCAGACGAGGAGGACGGGCTTTGCATCGTCAGGAATTCCTTGCCTGTTCACGGGCTGGCCGGGCGGATCGCGTCGCCAGATAAACACCAAAAGCCGTCAGCACCATGAATCCGATCTGCAGAACGGTGAGTGTTTCGCCGAACATCAGGTAAGCCTCGATCGCCGCGGTTGGCGGGATGAGGTAGATGAGTGCTGCCACCTTCGATACCGCGCCGCGCCGGATCATCATCAGCATCAGGCCAATGGCGCCGAGCGACAAGGGGATGACCGACCAGGCCAGAGCCGCCCAGGTTTCCCAGCGGTTCTCGAACCGCAGGGGTTCCAGCAGCAGCGCGAACGGCAGCAGAAAGAGAAACGCGCCAGCATATTGCAGGCTGGAGACCACGCGCAAATCACCCGAGGCGATATAGCGCTTCTGGTAGAAGGTGCCGAGCGTGACACCCACCATGCCGATGACGTTGATGAGCACCGGCCCGGCCAGACTTTCGAGCGCGCCCACCGATAGGCCCGCCAGTTTCGGCGCAATCACGCCCATCACACCGAAAAACCCGATAACAATCCCGGTGATCTGAAGCGCACCAATCCGCTCGCCGGCGAGCCGCGCCGAGAGCGCCGCTGTCATCAGCGGCTGGATGGCCGCGATCAGCGCGGAGATGCCAACGGGCAAACCACGCGCCACGGCCCACCACACGCCGCCAAGATAGATGGCGTGCAGCAGCACGCCGCTCAGCATGCCATGGCCATAAGCGAGGCGGGTTTTCGGCCATTGCGCCCGGAAGGCGAGCGCGATCATCGCTGTGAGCACGAAGGCGCAAGCGAAGCGGATGACCAGAAAAAACAGGGGATCGGCATAGGCCGCCGCATATTTCGCGACGATCCAGCCGGTGGACCAGATGAGGACGAAGAGCGCCGGCGCGACCGTGACAAGCGACATGGCACCTCGTGTAGAGGAAGCGCGCCGGCAAGGGAATGGCCGCTGAACGTCATGGCCGGAACAAGTCCGGCCATGACGCTTCAAATTGCTTAGTTCAACATGGACTTGGGCGGCGGCACCTCGCCGTCGAGCGAAACATGCTCGCCCACGCGCAAGGCGCCCGCTTCCACGCTGATCGGCACGGTCTCGCCATCCCTCACCTTGCCGGCGAGGATGAGGCCCGCGAGCGGATCCTGCACGTTCTTCTGGATCACGCGCTTCAGCGGGCGCGCGCCATAAGCGGGGTCGTAGCCCTTGTCGGCGAGCCAGTCGCGCGCAGCAGGCGCAAGCTCGATCACGAGCTTGCGATCCTCCACGAGCTGGCGCAAACGACCCATCTGGATATCGACAATCGCACCCATATCCGCCCGCTTCAGACGCTGGAATAGCACGATCTCGTCGATGCGGTTCAGGAATTCCGGCCGGAATGCCGCCCGCAACGCCGCCATCACCAGACCGCGCGCCTGATCCACGCCCTCCTCTTCACCGAGGCTCACGAGATATTCCGCGCCGAGGTTGGAGGTCATGATGATGAGCGTGTTGCGGAAATCGACCGTGCGGCCCTGACCATCGGTCAGGCGGCCATCATCGAGCACCTGCAGGAGCACGTTGAAGACATCCGGGTGCGCCTTTTCCACCTCGTCGAACAGCACGACCTGATAGGGCCGGCGCCGCACGGCTTCGGTGAGCGCACCGCCCTCCTCGTAGCCGACATAGCCCGGAGGCGCGCCGATGAGGCGGGCAACCGAGTGCTTCTCCATGTACTCGCTCATATCGAGGCGCACGAGCGCATGCTCGTCATCGAACAGGAACGACGCGAGAGCCTTGGTGAGCTCGGTCTTGCCGACACCTGTGGGCCCGAGAAACATGAAGGACCCGATTGGCCGGTTGGGGTCCTGCAACCCGGCCCGCGCGCGGCGCACGGCAGTCGAAACGGCCTCCACCGCCTCGCGCTGGCCCACGACGCGCTTGCCGAGCTCCTCCTCCATGCGGAGCAGCTTCTCACGCTCGCCGGCGAGCATCCGGTCCACGGGAATGCCCGTCCAGCGCGAGACGACCTGCGCGATGGAATCTGGCGTGACACTCTCGGAAATCAGCGCGCCGGCTTTCGCAGCCTCTTCCAGAGCCGCAAGCTTCTTCTCCAGCTGCGGAATGGTGGAATAGGCGAGTTCACCGGCTTTCGCGAATTCACCCTGCCGCTGGGCGCGCTCGAGTTCAGCGCGCTTCTGGTCGAGTTCACCCTTGATGCGCTGCGCCTCGCCGAGCTTGTCCTTCTCCGCACGCCACGCGGTGGTGAGGGAGGCAGATTTCTCCTCGAGTTCGGCGAGTTCAGCCGAAAGCTTCACAAGCCGATCTTGTGAGGCCTCGTCCTTCTCGCGGCGCAGGGCCTCCTGCTCGATGCGGAGGCGGATGATCTCGCGATCGAGCGAATCGAGGTCCTCGGGCTTGGAATCGACCTGCATGCGCAACCGCGCCGCCGCCTCATCCACGAGGTCGATGGCTTTGTCCGGCAGGAAGCGATCCGTGATGTAGCGGTTCGAAAGCGTCGCCGCCGCCACAAGCGCGGAATCGGTGATGCGCACGCCATGATGCAATTCGTATTTCTCGCGGATGCCGCGGAGAATCGAAATGGCATCCTCGACATTGGGCTCGCTTACGAAAACCGGCTGGAAACGACGGGCCAAGGCCGCGTCCTTCTCCACATGCTTGCGGTATTCATCGAGCGTGGTGGCACCCACGCAGTGGAGCTCGCCGCGCGCCAGAGCCGGCTTCAGCAGGTTCGAGGCATCCATCGCGCCATCGGCCTTGCCAGCACCCACCAGCGTGTGCATCTCGTCGATGAAGAGGATCACCCCGCCATCAGACGCCGTAACTTCCGCGAGCACAGCCTTCAAGCGCTCCTCGAACTCGCCGCGATATTTCGCGCCCGCAATCAGCGAGCCCATGTCGAGAGCGAGCAATGCCTTGTCCTTGAGGCTTTCGGGCACATCCCCGTTGATGATGCGAAGCGCGAGGCCTTCCACGATGGCCGTCTTGCCCACGCCGGGTTCGCCGATCAGCACCGGGTTGTTCTTGGTACGGCGCGAGAGCACCTGGATGGTGCGGCGGATTTCCTCGTCGCGGCCAATGACGGGATCAAGCTTGCCCGAACGCGCCGCCTCCGTGAGGTCGCGGGCATATTTCTTCAGCGCATCATACTGGTTCTCGGCCGTAGCGGAATCGGCCTTGCGCCCCTTGCGAATGGTCTCGATCGCCGCATTCAGCTTCTGTGGCGTCACGCCCGCGCTGGCGAGCGCCTTGCCTGCAGCATTGTCCTTCTCCAGCGCGAGCGCGAGCAGCAGGCGTTCCACGGTCACGAAGCTGTCACCGGCCTTTTCGGCGGCCTTCTCGGCGGTTTCGAACACGCGCGCGAGCGGCGGCGTGAGATAAAGCCCGCCCGAGCCCCCTTCCACCTTCGGTGTCTTCGCGAGCACGGCCTCGACTGCGCGCCGCGCATCGGCAGAGCGTCCGCCCGCCGCGTCGATCAGCCCGGCCGCGAGGCCCTGATCGTCATCAAGCAGCGCCTTGAGAACATGCTCGGGCGCGAATTGCTGGTGCCCCTCTCGCAGGGCGATGGTCTGCGCAGCCTGCAGGAAACCTCTGGCCCGCTCGGTATATTTCTCGGTATTCATGCTCTTCCCTCATTCGGCGAAGTGGCGACCGTCCCGCTCTGGCAACGGCTGTTCTCCCGCAATGTAGGTGTGACTAATCCGCAACAAAAGGGGCAGGATCAAAGGAATGTCGGAAAACGCAATCGCGCGGCTCGCTGCCCTATACCGCTACCCCGTGAAGGGCCTCTCGCCGGAAGCGATCTCCGAAGCGCATCTCACGGAAGGCGGGCATTTTCCGGGCGACCGGATGATGGCGATCGAGAACGGACCCTCGGGTTTCGACCCGGCCACGCCCGAGCATCTGCCTAAGCAGAAATTCCTGATGCTCATGCGCAACGAGAAGCTCGCGCGCATCGAAACCCGCTTCGACGATGCCACGCGCCGCCTCACCCTGAAGCAGGGGGGCGCCGTTGTGGCGAGCGGCGTGGTGGATGACGTAGTCGGACGCGCGGCTATCGAGCGCTTCTTCGAAAGCTATATGGGTGACGACATGCGTGGCCCAGCCCGGCTGCTCGTGGCGCCCCAGGGTCATCGCTTCATGGATTCGCGGTCCGGATTTCTCTCGATCATCAACAAGGCGAGCGTGGAGGCGATTGCCCAACTCGCGAACCGCGCAAGCATCGACCCGCTGCGCTTCCGGGGGAACCTGCTGGTGGAGGGCCTCGCGCCCTGGGCCGAGTTCGACCTCGTGGGTCAGCGGGTGCGCATGGGCGAGGCGGAACTGGAGATCACCAAGCGCATCGACCGCTGTGCCGCCACCGATGTCGATCCGCGCGCCGGGCTCCGCGACCTCCGGATGGTCGCCCTGCTGGAGCAGAATCTCGGGCATCACGATTGCGGAATCTATGCGCGGGTCATCCGCTCCGGCACCATCCGGCCCAGTGATCAACTGAGCGTGCTCTGAACCGAAAAAGGGCGGCTGGAGCCGCCCTTGAACATCAAATTTCCGGGCCGATCAGGCCTCGGCATCCCCATCACCCGCGAGCGCGCCTTCCGGGCGGCCCGGACGACCGCGCCGGCGACGACGATGGCGGAAGGACCCGCGACCGTCTTCCCCCTCGCCAGCCTCGGGCGGACCCTCGACATCCCCTTCCGGGCCCGGCGTGCGGGCCGGCATGGTGAGGAAAGCCGGCAGATCAGGCTGTTCGCCCGTGCCTTCGGCCTCGACCGGCGGGCGGCGTGGCGGCTGGAAACGCTCGTTGTCACGGAACCGATTGCGATCCCGATCGCGATCATGGCGACCGCCGCGGCGATCGTCGCGCCCGCGATCCTCACGCGGGGGCCGCGGCTGGAAACCACCTTCGCCACCCATGCGCGGTTGCGGCTGGCCTTCGCCACCCTCGCCTTCGCCGGGCTGATCACCGGAAGCGAATTCGCCACCCTGGCGTTCGCCACTATGGCCGAAGCCGTTGCCGTTCTGCTGCTGCATGGCCTGCGGCGAACGGAAGGTGAAGCGATCCGAGGAGGGATCGAAATCGTCATCATCGTCATCGCGATCATCGGCCTGGCCGGAGAGGGCGGCCTGCTGGGCCTGAACGGCGGCAGCGATGAGGCGGTAATAATGCTCGGCATGCTGGAGATAGCTCTCAGCGGCCACCGGATCACCGGAGAGATGGGCATCGCGCGCCAGCTGGGTGTATTTCTCGGCAATATGCTGGGCGGTGCCGCGCACCTTCACATCCGGACCATTCGATTCATACGAACGCGTCAACGGATTGGGCCCGCGACGGTTGCGACCCCGCATGCGCTTGTTCTGTCCTGGTCTCATCCGCTTTTTCTCGGCTGGCTCTGTTTCGAGGCTGGCGTGGCTTTGCCTGGAGGCTGTCATCAGGGGAACAATGTCCCCGCTACTCGCATCCGGCGCCCCGGAAGGAGCGCGGGCTCTGCGACAGGTCTTTCGGTCAAGGATCCCGGCTCTGCCGGCTCAATCAGCGTGACGGAAAGAGGGATGCTTGTCCCAGCTCACGTCGGATCCAACCCCCGGACGACCCTGACGCATGCATCACCGATGTTTTCCTTAGCGACTAAAACGCCCCGTTGCAAGCAAGGGAAGGCACGACATTCGTTTCATCCCCGGCAAAAAACATGGCGGGCATGGCCCGCGAGATCTGTGCGGACAAAGAAGTCATGAAATCCCGCCGCACCAAACAGCGCGCTCACATCGTCCGCCTGCCCGGCACCAACCTCCACTCCCAGCCAGCCGCCGGGGGCGAGGAACGCCCGCGCCCCTGCCGCAATGCGCCGGTAGAAATCGAGCCCGTCCAACCCGCCATCCAGCGCGAGAGCCGGATCGAAATCACGCACGGCAGGTTCAAGCCCGGCAAGTTCGGCACTCGGAATGTAGGGCGGGTTCGAGAGGATGGCATCGAAAAGGCCGATCACACCGGCGAAGAGATCCTCTTCATGGAAGGCCACGCGATTGGCCACGCCCAGCGCCTCGGCGTTCGCCCGCGCGACAGCGAGCGCAGCAGGGGAAACATCCACAGCGACACCCGTCGCCTGAGGAATTTCGGCCAGCAATGTCAGCAGGATCGCCCCGCTGCCGGTGCCGAGATCGAGCAGGCGCGGGCTTCGCTGGCCCGCGAGGCGCTTCAGCATCTCCTCCACCAGCAATTCGGTCTCGGGACGCGGATCGAGCACATCCGGTGTCACGCGAAAATCGCGACCGTAGAAGCTGCGTCGCCCCGCAATGCGCGTGAGCGGCTCGCCCGAAAGCGCGCGGGCCAAAGCCGGGCCGAGTGCCTCCATCGCGCTGCCAATCTCGCGATCCGGGTTCAGAACGATCTCGCCAGGCTCCACACCAAGCGCATCGGCCAGCAGCAGCCGCGCCATGAAGCGGAAATCCTCGAAGCCGGCCTCGCGGAAAGCAGCGGCCAGCATATCCAGTGCCTCGGCACGTCGCATGCCAGGCCGGAAGGTCCCGCTCACGCCTCTTCCCCGGCCAGCAGGCGCGCCTGATTCTCTGTGATCACCGCCTCGATCAGCTCATCCAGGCCGCCGCCCTCCATGATCGCCTCGATCTTGTAGAGCGTGAGGTTGATGCGGTGGTCGGTCACCCGTCCTTGCGGAAAATTGTAGGTGCGGATGCGCTCGGAGCGATCGCCCGAGCCGATCTGGTCCTTGCGGGCGGCGGCGCGCGCATTGGCGAGGCGCTGGCGCTCCATGTCGAACAGGCGCGCGCGCAGGATATCCATGGCCCGCGCACGGTTCTTGTGTTGCGAGCGCTCCTCCTGCACGAGAACCGCAAGGCCGGACGGGATATGCGTGATCCGAATGGCCGATTCGGTCTTGTTGACGTGCTGGCCGCCCGCGCCCTGCGAACGCATCGTCTCGATGCGCAGATCCGCCTCGTTGATGGAGACATCCACCTCCTCGGCGATGGGCAGCACGGCAACCGTCGCGGCCGAAGTATGGATGCGCCCCTGCGCCTCGGTTTCCGGCACGCGCTGCACGCGATGCACGCCGGATTCGAACTTCAGCCGCGCGAAAGCGCCGTCGCCATGGATCTCCGCGACGATTTCCTTGTAACCGCCCATCGCGCCTTCATTGGCCGAGAGCACCTCGACCTTCCAGCCCTTCAATTCGGCGTAGCGGGCATACATCCGGAAGAGATTGCCGGCGAAAAGCGAGGCCTCATCCCCGCCCGTGCCCGCGCGCACTTCAAGGATAACCGAGCGATCATCGGCAGAATCGCGTGGCAGCAGGCCAAGCCGGATGACCTGCACGAGCCGGTCATGCTCGGCCTGAAGGCTCGCGAGTTCCTCCGTCGCCATGGCGCGCATTTCGGCATCGGTTGAGGCATCGGCGAGCATCTCGCAGGTCGAGGCGATATCCGCTGCCACGCGACGCTCGGCGGCGATGGCATGCACCAGCGGACCCAGCGCGGCAATCTCCTTCGAGAGCGCGACGATGCTCGTTGCATCGCTGGTATTGGCCAAACGCGCTTCCAGATCGGCATGCTTCGCTGAAATGGCATCCAGCTTCTCGCGGGGGAGAACGATTTCACTCATGGGAAATGCCGGCTACGAAGCCAGCTCGCCTTTCGGCAGGAAGGGCTTCAGCTTCTGGCGCAGGGCCGGTGCATCGACACCCGCCGCCACCGCCTCGCGCACGATGGCCTCGACCGTTGCGATTTCGAGCCCCTGCAACATCGCCTTGAAGGGACCGATGCCCGAGGGTGACACCGAGAATGCCCGGAAGCCGAGCGCGATGAGCGCCAGGGCTTCAGCCGGACGCCCCGCGATCTCGCCGCAGATGGAAACAGGCGTGCCTGTCGCTTGCGCCTTGTCGGCCACCTTGCCCAGCGCCCGCAGGAAGGAGGGATGCAGCGGATCAAAACGGCTCGAGACCATCGCATTGTCGCGATCAACCGCGAACATGAACTGCATCAGGTCATTCGTGCCGATCGAGATGAAATCCGCCTTCTCGAACACGCGATCGAGGTCAAACAGCAACGAAGGCACTTCGAGCATCACGCCCAGTTGTACGGTCTTCGGACCCGGCTGGCCAAGGCGACGCTGGCGCTCGCGCTCGCGGCCCAGCATGGCCTTCGCGGCATCAAGCTCCTCCACCACCGACACCATCGGCAGCATGATCTTGAGGTCGCGATCCTTCGCGGCGGCTAGCAGGGCGCGGAGCTGCGTGCGCAGGAGCGCGGGCCGGTCCAACCCGATGCGCACAGCGCGCCATCCCAAAGCCGGGTTCTCTTCCTCCACCTGCTTCAGGTAAGGCAGCACCTTGTCGCCACCGATATCGAGCGTGCGGAAGGTGACCGGACGCCGCCCGGCAATATCAATGATCGACCGATAAAGCGCTTCCTGCGCCTGCGCGCGCGGCAGCGACGGCGCGACCATGAACAGGATTTCCGTGCGGAAGAGCCCGATGCCATTGGCGCCGGTTTCATCGAGGTTCGCCATATCGATCAGCAGGCCCGCATTCATCTGCAGGTCGATCGAAACGCCGTCCTTCGTGCGAGCCGGCTGGTCACGCAGGGCACGATACTGCTCCTGCCGGCGGGCGCGCAAGCGCGCCTTCTCGGCGTAAGCCGATTGCACATCGGCGGAAGGGCGCACCTGCACCTCGCCCGTGGTGCCATCCACGATGATCGCATCACCTTGCTCGACAAGGCCGACAATGCCCTCCACGCGGCCCACGGTGGGGATGCCCAGCGCGCGGGCGACAATCGCCACATGGCTGGTGGAACCGCCCTCCTCCAGCACGAGGCCGCGCAGGCGCTGGCGCTGGTAATCGAGCAAAGCCGCCGGCCCCATGGCACGGGCCACGAGAATGGCATTTTCCGGCAGCTTGTCCGACGAGATGGTGAAGGCCGCGCCGGTGAGTTCGTGCAGCAGGCGGTTCGCGAGATCATCGAGATCGTGCAGACGCTCGCGCAAGTAGGGGTCGGTCTGGCGCAGCAGGCGCGCGCGCGCATCGGATTGCACACGCTCCACTGCCGCTTCTGCCGTGAGGCCGGTATTGATGGCTTCCTGCAAACGTCGGATCCAGCCGCGATCATGCGCGAACATGCGAAAGGTTTCGAGCACATCGCGATGCTCGCCCGCCCCGCCGAGAGAGCCCACTTCCATCAGGTCATCGATGGAGGCGCGCATCTTCTCCATCGCCGCGTTCAGCCGGCGAAGCTCCTCCTGCGGATCATCCGCGACGAGGTTCTTGATCTCGATGCGTGGCTCATGGAGCACAGCATGGCCCAGGCCCACGCCTTCCGCGATGGACTGCCCGGCGAGCGTCAACGCCCGGCGGATGGCCGTGCCACCCGAGCCGGGGCGTGCGAGGGCTTCGAGTTCGCCGCCTGCCACGAGTTCCGCGAGGATCATCGCGGTGGTTTGCAGCGCTTCCATTTCCTCTTCGGAATAGGTGCGCTTGGCGCGGTTCTGCACCACGAGCACGCCCAGCGTGTTGCCCGCGCGCAGAATGGGCACACCTGCGAAGGAAGCGTAGATCTCCTCGCCCGTTTCCGGCTTGTAGGAGAAGGCAGGGTGGTTCTGCGCATCGGCCAAGGCCAGCGGCTCGGCCTCGCGTGCGATGAGGCCCACGAGGCCTTCATCCGCGCGCATGGTGGTGAGATGGACCGCCTCGCGGTTCAGGCCCTCGGTGGCATAGAGTTCAAGCGCTCCATCCGCCCGCTTCACATAGACCGAGCACACCTCCGCCACCATGTTGGAGGCGATGAGAACGACGATCTTGTCGAGCCGCGCCTGCGCGCTCATCTGCTCCGACATCACCTCGCGGAGGCGACGCAGCAGCAGGCGAGGTCCGCCGAGCGCTTGGCGCATATCTCACGATCTCCCTGCCGGACCGGGAGGCGGCACGCGATTCCGCCTCACCCCATCAAGCGAGCTACAACGCCCGGGGCAAGGCACGCAAGCTTTCGCGCGCCTCCGGGCAGGAAAAGGCGAGGATAGACGGGCTTTAAGCCGCGTCCAGGCCATAAAGCGAGTGCAGCGTGCGCACCGCGAGTTCGGTATAGGCCTGGTCGATCAGCACCGAGAACTTGATCTCGCTGGTGGTGATCGCCCGGATGTTGATGCCCCGATCGGCGAGCGCCTTGAAGGCCTTCGCGGCCACGCCCGCATGGCTGCGCATGCCGACGCCAATCGCGGAGATCTTCGCCACATCCTGCGCGCCCTCGATCGAGGGATAGCCGATCGTCTCCTTCTCCTTGGCGAGAACCGCCATGGCGCGGGCATAATCCGCGGAGGGCACGGTGAAGGTGATGTCGGTCGTCTTGCCATCGGGCGAGACGTTCTGGACGATCATGTCCACCACGACATTCGCATCCGCAAGCGGAGCAAATACCGCCGCCGCCACGCCCGGCTTGTCCGGCACGTTGCGAAGCGTGATCTGCGCTTCATCCTTCGAATAGGCGATACCGGTAACGACTTGGCTTTCCACGATTTCCTCCTCGCCGCAGATCAGCGTGCCAGGCTTGGGATTGTTCGGATCATCAAAGGACGAGCGGACGAAAGTGCGCACATTATGCACCATCGCCACTTCGACGGAACGGACCTGCAGCACCTTGGCACCGGCAGAAGCGAGTTCAAGCATCTCCTCGAAGGAGACACGATCGAGCCTTTGCGCCTTGGCCACGATGCGCGGATCGGTGGTGTAGACCCCATCGACATCGGTGTAGATATCACAGCGATCGGCCTTGAGGCCTGCTGCAATCGCCACCGCCGAGGTATCCGAGCCGCCGCGCCCAAGGGTCACGATGCGGCCGGTTTCCTTATGGACACCCTGGAAGCCTGCGACGACCGCGACTTCCTTGCGCTCGGCAAAACCCTTGAGGATGCCAGCACCGTCAATGCCGGTGATGCGGGCCGAGCCATGTGCATCATCGCCATAGAGCGGGATCTGCCAGCCCTGCCAGGAGCGCGCGGGAATACCCATCTTGTTCAGCAGCAGCGCGAGGAGACCCGAGGTCACCTGCTCGCCGGAAGCAACGACCGTATCGTATTCCGCCTGATCGTAGACAGGATCACCCGAAACCGCGAGTGCCGCTTCCTTGCACCACGCGACGAGTTCATTCGTCTTGCCGGACATGGCAGAAACCACGACCGCGACGTCATAACCCGCCTCGACCTCGCGTTTCACGTGCTGAGCGACGTTCTTGATGCGCTCCACATTGGCGACCGAGGTGCCGCCGAACTTCATGACGAGACGAGGCATAGGCTTGAACCTGGACCTTCGCGAAACGGTTTCAACAAGGGTTGGCCGGGGCTATAGAGAGGGGGGGCGGCAAGGTCAATGCAGGCCAAGCGGGAAGCCCCGCACCGTTGCATTCGCCGCCCCAGAACAAAGGACACGAGACATGAGCCGCGACGCCGCCTGGCGCGATGAAAGCGAGATCGCCCGTTTCAACGCCATGGCGCGCGAATGGTGGGACCCGAACGGCCCGATGAAGCCATTACACCGGCTAAACCCCACGCGCCTCGGCTTCTTCCGCGCCGAAGCCGCGCGCCATTTCGGCCGCGATACGCGCGCGCTGCGTCCCTTCGAAGGTCTGAGCCTGCTCGATATCGGCTGCGGCGCAGGACTGGTCACGGAGCCGATGGCCCGGATGGGCTTCGATGTCTCGGGCATCGATCCGGCCGAGGAGAACATCGCCATCGCGACGGATCACGCGGCGAAAGGCGGGCTTTCCATCCGTTATCGCGCGATGACCGTGGAAGCGCTGCTGGCGGATGAGCTTTATGACGTCGTGACTTTGCTGGAAGTCGTGGAGCATGTTCCCGATGTCGGCGCGATGGTGGCGGAGGCCGCAAAACACCTGAAGCCGGGCGGATTGCTCATTGGCTCCACCATCAACCGCACGCTGAAGGCCTTCGGGCTCGCGATCCTCGGCGCGGAATATGTGCTCCGCTGGGTGCCCAAGGGCACGCATTCTTACGAGAAATTCGTGACGCCCGACGAATTCGAGGACCACATCGCAGCGGCAGGGCTCGAACCCATGACCCGGCAGGGCATGGTGTTCAATCCGCTCGCGAACCAGTGGCTGCTCGCGAACAACACGGATGTGAATTACTTCGTGACCGCACGGAAGGCGGGCTGATCCGCCTCAATTCCGCTCATCCGGCAGCACGGGAATGGGCGCGATTTCAATGCCCTCCTCGGTGAGTTCCTTCACCTCGGCGGCTGTGGCCTCGCCATAGATCGCGCGCTCCTCGGCCTCGCCGTAATGGATCTTGCGGGCCTCCCTCCGGTTCCTCGCGCACGCGCACAGCCGGCGCCATGATCTGCTTCTCGACCTTGGCCGAGCCGCAATGCGGGCAAGAGACGAAGCCGCGCTTCGCCTGTGTGTCATAATCCTCGGAGGAGCGGAACCAGCTTTCGAACGCGTGC
>JALOTF010000079.1 GCA_025458025.1 Beijerinckiaceae bacterium
GGGTGCTGCAAGCCAGCCGCGCGATGCACTGTCAGACGATCGCCCAACCCGTTGAGCCTTGCATTTTCGCGCGCGATTTCCACCGAGTCCAGGTCGATCTCGCCACCGAGCACCGGCTTGTTTAGGGCCTTCACGAGTCCGATGGCCAGCACGCCCGTGCCCGTTCCGATATCGACGATGCGCTCCGGGCGGCGGCGCTTCAGTAAGGCCGTGATATGCTCGAGGCAGCCGCGCGTGGTGCCGTGATGGCCCGTGCCGAACGCCAGAGCGGCCTCGATTTCGATGCCGATCTGCCCGACACGCACGGCGTCGCGATCATGCGCGCCATGCACCACAAAGCGCCCGGCTGTCACCGGTTTCAGCCCTTCCAGCGCCGAGGCGACCCAATCTTTCGCAGCGATGGGTTCAAACATGAGCGCCTGCGCCGTGTCATCCGACGAGAAGCCGGCAACAAGCGTGCGGATTTCATCTTGATCCGGTTCAAAGGCGAAGTGCAGTTCCAGCCGCCACGGGCCCGTTTCATCGGGGTGGAGCGTGCCCATAGCGCCCTCGCGGCCCTGCTTGGCGGGTGCGACCTTGGCGGGCGCGGTGGGAGCCCCGCGCAGGCCCGCTTCCAGCGAGGCGATCTCGAAGGCGGCGGTGGCGATCTCCTCGGGATCGAAGAGTTCGCTCAGGCCATCGGCAATGGCGCGGGCCGTGGCCTCATCGGTGACGAGATGCGCGAGCGTGGTGGGGGCGAAGTTTACGTGAGCCACTTGATGCCCAGAATGCTGAGAAGGGAAACGATCAGCACGGCAATAAGGTTCACCTCCTGTAACGCCAAGCGAATGTTGCGCAGATGGCGGAGGAGGGGAGGCTTGGGCTCTGGGATGGGAGGCATGGGCAACGCTCCTGATTCGAAAAATTGCCCTCAACTAATTGTCCCCAATAGACGGCAACAACCAGTTTTCGCTAAACACCGGCGAAATCATCGATTCCCACAGCGATTCACAGAATTAACAGGCTCCGATGAGTCCGACATATGTTCCGCTTGACAGCGGCCTCACGCCCCCGCCTGCACGAAGCTTTCCAGCACCATTTTGCGGCCGGCTTTGTCGAAATCGACCGTGAGCTTGTTGCCATCGACTTCCGCCACCGAGCCCGGGCCGAACTTGATGTGGAACACGCGGTCGCCTTGCCTGTAGCGCGAGGATTGCACGGTGGAGGAGGCGAGTACGCGCCCCTCGATGGTGCGCGGGGATGATCCACCCGCGCTCCAGCTGCGGCCCGGCTCCTGCGGCGCGCGGGAGGGGGTGAAACCGGCTTTCTGCGCGGCCTGCATGCGCTGCCAGCCCGGCGTCTGGTAGCTGGAAGCGGCGGTGTTCACCTTGTCGAAGCGGCTGCCGCCGGCATAGCCCATGCGCTGCATGGAGCCATAGGTGCCCTGACCCTCGACCACTTCCACATGCCCCGGCGGGAGTTCATCCACGAAGCGCGAGGGCACGGTGGATTGCCACAGGCCGTGAATGCGGCGGTTGGTGGCGAAATAGAGCTTGGCACGTCGCTTGGCGCGGGTGAGGCCGACATAGGCGAGGCGGCGTTCCTCTTCCAGACCGGCGCGGCCCTGCTCATCGAGCGTGCGCTGCGAGGGAAACAGGCCTTCCTCCCAGCCGGGCAGAAAGACGGTCTCGAATTCGAGGCCTTTCGCGCCATGGAGAGTCATGATCGAGACGCGGGCTTCATCCTCGCCCTGCGATTTTTCCATCACGAGGCCGACATGTTCGAGGAAGCCCGCGAGGTTCTCGAACTCTTCCATCGCGCGGACGAGTTCCTTCAGGTTGTCGAGCCGGCCCGCGGCATCGGCCGAGCGGTCCTTCTTCCACATATCGGTATAGCCACTCTCCTCGAGGATCATCTCCGCGAGTTCGTGATGCGGCGTTGTCTCGATGAGGGAAGCCCAGCGGCTGATGTTTTCCACCAGCGCGCGCAGGTTGGGCCGGGCGCGGGAGGAGATCTCGTCGCTCTCGATCAGGACCCGCGCGGCCTGCAGCAGCGGCACGCGGTTCGGTCGCGCATAGGCATGCAGCGCGTTCAGCACTGCATCGCCGAGGCCGCGCTTCGGCGTGTTGAAGATGCGCTCGAAGGCGAGGTCATCCGCCGGCTGCGACACGATGCGCAAGTAAGCAAGGGCATCGCGGATTTCCGCCCGCTCGTAAAAGCGCGGGCCGCCGATGACGCGATAGGGAATGGCGTTGGTGATGAAGCGCTCTTCGAATTCACGCATCTGGAAGGAGGCGCGCACGAGGATCGCCATATCCTGCAACGAGTGACCCTTGTGCTGCAAAGCCTCGATTTCGTCGGCGACCATCCGGGCTTCCTCTTCGGAATCCCAGGCGCAGGCGACAGTGACGCGCTCACCCTCCTCGCCATCGGTGAAGAGGGTTTTGCCGAGGCGCCCCTCGTTTTTCGCGATGAGATGGCCGGCAGCGCCGAGGATGTGCCCGGTCGAGCGGTAATTACGCTCCAGCCGGATCACCACCGCGCCGGGGAAATCCTTCTCGAAACGCAGGATGTTATCGACCTCCGCGCCGCGCCAGCCATAGATGGATTGATCATCGTCGCCCACGCAGCAGAGGTTCCGGTGGCCGGCCGCGAGCAGCCGCAGCCAGAGATACTGCGCGACGTTCGTATCCTGATACTCATCCACGAGGATGAAGCGGAAGCGCTGCTGGAAATCCGCGAGCACATCCGGATTTTCCTGGAAGAGCCGGATGTTTTCGAGCAGCAAATCGCCGAAATCCACCGCGTTCAGGGTTTTCAGCCGCTCCTGGTAGAGCTTGTAGAGTTCACGTGCGCGGCCCTCGGCAAACACATGCCCTTCGCCGGAAGAGACCTTCTCGGGCGTGAGAGCACGGTTCTTCCAGCCGTCGATCTGGAAGGCGAGGATGCGCGCGGGCCAGCGCTTCTCGTCGATGTTCTCGGCCTGCAGGATCTGCTTCAGCAGGCGGATCTGATCATCGGTGTCGAGGATAGTAAAATCCGAGCGCAGGCCGACGAGTTCAGCGTGGCGACGCAGGATCTTCGTGCCGATGGAGTGGAAGGTGCCAAGCCACGGCATGCCTTCGCCCACGGCACCAATCAGCGCAGTGATGCGCTCCTTCATCTCGCGCGCGGCCTTGTTGGTGAAGGTCACGGAGAGGATTTCGCCCGTGCGCGCGCGCCCCGAGGCGATGATATGCGCGATGCGGCTCGTGAGAACCTTGGTCTTGCCGGTGCCCGCGCCGGCGAGCACCAGCACCGGGCCATCCAGCGTTTCCACCGCGCGTTGCTGCTCCGGGTTCAGCCCCTGCAGATGCACAGCCGGACGCGACGCCGCCATGGCGCGCGCGGCGATGCCCCCGGCCGGGCGCGCGGGCGGGGGAGTCCATTCATCGAGGGAGAACGGATCGGACAATCCGGGTTCCTTTGCTGGCCAGATGGGGCTTTTGGGCACCATCATCGCTGATTCGCGAACAAAGCGTGATCTGGATCAGATGGGGCGAAGTGCGGCCTGGTGCAAGCAACCTTCGCGCAATCGCGCCCGTGCAGCCCTTGCAAGCGACGCCGCCAGGCACCAGTTTGCCTTTCAGCAAAACCCTGCCCGGAGAATGATTCCATGCCCGCGATGAGCCAGATGACCAAGCCCGCCTTTGCCCAGATGCTCGGCGCGCTCGATCGCATCCTCGACAAGGTCGCGGCGCATTGCGAGGTGAAGAAGATCGATCCGGCGGTGTTCATGACCCTTCGGCTCTTCCCCGACATGTTCCCGCTGACCCGGCAGGTGCAGATCGCCTGCGATTTCGCGAAGGGTGCAGTGGCGCGTCTCGCTGGCCGCGAGAACCCGGCCTGGGCTGATACCGAGACGACGATTCCCGAACTGAAGGAGCGCATCGCGAAAACGCTCGCCTTCATCGCGGCCATCCCCGATGCGGAGATCGATGGCAGCGAGGAGCGCACGGTGACGCTGAAGATCCGCGGGCAGGAGATGCAGTTCCCCGGTCTCACCTATCTCAACTTTGTGGTGCTGCCGAATTTCTACTTCCACCTCTCCACGGCCTACGGAATTCTGCGTCAGGGGGGCGTGGATATCGGCAAGAATGATTTCCTCGGGCGCGTCTGATCGCTAAGCTCTCCATCCGCCGGGTTTTGCCGGGGTTGGGGGTTTGTGAATGTCTGAAGTGAAACCGGGCGGGCATCGCCTGTCGGCTCAGGTGCCTGTGAGCATCGAATGCCCGGACGCGATGCTTTCCGCCGTGCGTTACGTGCTTGATGGCGAATATGAGAGCCACCATGACGGCACCGATCTCGATATCCTCGATATCGGTGCGAATGTCGGCTCCTTCGCGCTCTGGGCCTCGCGCCGCTGGCCTGGCAGCCGCATCCGCAGTTTCGAGCCGAACCCCGAGACGTTTGCCATCTTCCAGCGCAATCTCGCGGGTTATGGGCAGGTGCAGCCCTTCAACGCGGCGATCTACCCCTCCGAGAAGGCCCGCGAGGCCTTCTTCAGTCGCTATGCCGGTGATGGTGAGGCGGGCCTCGTGCGCTACATTGGCGATACCTTCCGCGATGGCGTGATCGAGCCGAGCTTCGAGGTGGATATCATCCGCCCCGAGACCCTGGGCTCCGCCGATATCGTCAAGATCGATATCGAGGGTGGCGAGGCCGAAGTGCTGGCTGCCCTCGACCTGTCGAAGACCGCTCTGGTGCTCGCGGAATTCCAGAACCGCAAGGCGCGACTCTCCATGCAGGCCGTGTTCCGCGACCATGATTTCGAGGCGATCCTCGACGAGGAATGCCCGTGGGATCCTATCCTCGACTACATGGATTACCGCCGCGACCTGATGGGCGATGTCTATGGCCGCATGTTCTATCGCCGCCGGGGCCAGACGCGCCTTGTGCACCGCCCGCCTGTGGTTGAGGCTTGAATTCCGCAAATAGGTCAGGCACGCTGACCTATATTGCGAAAAAGACGCTCGCCTGAGCGCCGCTTTGAGGGGAAGATCCGCCATGCGTCCGTCACCGGAGGTCGTCGCTGCCGCGACGCTCGAATTCCAGCGTCGTTTCGGCAATCGCGCTGTCACCAGCCAATCCGTGCGCGAGCAGCATGCGCATACGACGACGTGGATTCCCAACCAGCCGCCGGATGTCGTGGTCTTCGCCGAAAGCGAGGAGGATGTGCGCGACACGGTGAAAATCGCCGCCGCGCACAACCTGCCCATCGTGCCCTTCGGCACCGGCTCTTCGCTGGAAGGGCATGTGAATGCGCCGTTCGGCGGCGTTTCCATCGACATGCAGGGTATGAAAAAGATCATCGCGGTTCACCCCGAGGATCTCGATTGCGTGGTCGAGCCGGGCGTCACCCGCAAGGAGTTGAACGAGTATCTGAAAAGCTACGGCCTGTTCTTCCCCATCGATCCGGGTGCCGATGCCTCGATCGGCGGCATGGTCGCCACGCGCGCCTCGGGCACCAATGCTGTTCGCTATGGCACCATGAAGGACAATGTGCTGGCGCTCGAGGCCATTCTCCCCAATGGAGAGAAGCTCGTGACCGCGCGCCGCGCGAAAAAGACCTCCGCCGGCTATGATCTGACGCGTCTGTTCGTGGGCTCCGAGGGCACGCTCGGCATCGTCACGAAGATCACGTTGAAGCTCTCCGGCCTGCCGGAAGCGGTTTCCGCCGGTGTCTGCACCTTCCCGGATATCGAGAGCGCGGCGAATGCCACGATCCTCACCATTCAGTCTGGCCTGCCGGTGGCGCGCATCGAATTACTGGATGAGGTGCAGATCCGTGCCTGCAACACCTATTCCAAGCTGAACCTTGCGGAGCAGCCGACCCTGTTCGTGGAATTCCACGGCACCGAGCAGGGCGTGGCCGAGCAGGCCGAGCGCTTCGGCGAGATCGCAGCGGATCTCGGCGGCGGGCCCTTCAGCTGGGCCACGAAGCCGGAGGATCGCACAAAGCTCTGGGAGGCGCGCCACAACGCCTACTGGGCCTCGCTCACCCTGCGCCCCGGTGCGAAGGGCATTTCCACCGATGTCTGCGTGCCGATTTCGCGGCTCGCCGAGTGCATCGCCGAAACGAAAGCCGATCTCGATGCGACCGGCCTCATCTCGCCGATCGTGGGGCATGTCGGTGACGGGAATTTCCACTGCCTTCCGCTGATCGACATGTCGAACGAAGCGGAAATCGCGGCCGCCAAGGGCTTCATGGCCCGGCTTGTGGAGCGTGCGCTCGCGATGGAAGGCACCTGCACGGGTGAGCATGGCGTGGGGCAGGGGAAGATGAAGTACCTTGAAACCGAACTTGGTGCGCCGGCACTCGACGCCATGCGGCTCATCAAGAAGGCGCTCGACCCGCAAAACCTGATGAATCCCGGCAAGATCGTCACGATTGGGTCGTGATCCTCGGGAAAGCTCGCGCTAGACTATCAGTCTAGGCGAGCACCGGGGAATCAACTTCGGTCGGAATGGGGTATCGCGGGTTTGCGGATCATTAGGGAAAGCCTCACGGCACTGGCGGCGCTGCTGGCGCTCGCCCTCGTGGCGTTGGCTGCTGTTCCGCCCTTCATCGACTGGAAGCCGTGGCGCGAGCGCATTGCCGCGCTGGCCTCGCCCGCCATCGGCCAGCCCTTGCGCTTTGGTGGCGAATTGCGCCTCTCGCTGCTGCCAACGCCGGAAATCGATGCCGACAACGTGGAAATCGGCCCGGCGGATCGTCCGCTGCTGAAGGCGGGGCGGCTCACGCTCTCGCTCAACCTGACTTCGCTCGCGCGGGGCGCGGTGCAGATCACAGAAGCGCGCGGCGACAACGTGACTCTGCGCGCCGAGGCCGCCAATCTCCTGCCGAAACCGGGCGAGCCTGGCCGTTCGGGCCGCAAGCTCGGGCTGGACCGGCTCACGCTCAAGAGCCTCACCTTATTACGGACCGGCATGGATGAGCCTCTCGCGCCACCGCTAGATGTGACTATAGAAGCGCCTGATCTCGCCGGGCCCATCCGCTTTGATGTGTTGGCCCCGCGCGAGGGCCGCGAATGGCGGGGCCAGATCGGCAAGTTCGAGGAGGGGCGCGCCCGCTTCCGGGCTACGGCGGAGGATCATCCGCGCGCCATCCGCGCCACGCTCGATGGCTGGCTGGGGCAGCCGGGGCATGCCTCGCAGCCGGCTTTCGACGGGCAGGTGCAAGTGAACGGCAATCCCGTTCTGGGCCGGGGGACGGATGCAGTGCAGCTGCCCTTCGATCTGCAGGCCCGCATTCTCTTGCAGGCCGGGCAGATGCTGGCTGATCCCGTCACGCTGAATATCGGCGGCGAGCGCGGCCTTCAGGGCACCGGCAAGGGCTTTCTCGATTATGCCGGGGCGCGGCCTAGCCTCCGGCTCGAACTCTCTGCGCGGCGCTTTGATCTCGCGCGCGTGCTGGCGCGTGACCCGCAGCGCGATCCCAACCCGCGGGACTGGGCCGCCGAGGGCAGTGCCGTGCTCGACTGGCTGAACGAGACGCTGCGCGAGAGTGTGCCGGTGGATATCGCGCTCGATCTTGGCCTCACGCAGGTGCAACTCGCGAGCGGTGCCGCGCAGGATGTGCGCCTGCAGGCCGGTTTCCGCGATGGATCGCTGGCGCTGGATCGTTTCGAGGCGCGGCTCGCGGGGCGCAATACGCTGCTTTTCGAGCGGAAGCCCGAGGCGCGGGAGCCGCTGGCCGGCAATGTCAAGCTCGCACTGGCTGATCTGCCAGCTTTCGTGCGCGCCTTCGCCCTCGCGGTTCCCGAGGGCCTTCCGAATGAAGCGAGCCTCCAGGCTGTGCTCATGCGCGTTCAGGGGCGGCTCGAAGCGACGGACCTCGTGGTGGAGAGCCCGGCTGGGCAATTGCGCGGTCGCGTGAGCCTCACGCCGTCACCGCCCGGTCGCGCGTTGCCGCCGGTTCTCGCCTTTACGCTGGATGCCGACCGCTTCGATGCGCGACTCGTCGGCCTTGGCGATCCGCTGGGAAGCCCGGCGCTTTGGCTCGGGATCGACGGTCGGCTCGATATCCGCGAGGTGATCTATGACGGGCGGGGCATCGGCTCCATCCGCCTCGCCTTCAGCCGCGAGGGCGCGCGCACGCGGCTCGACGAACTCACCCTGCGCGGCCGGGCGGGCGAGGAATTGCGCCTCTCCGGGCAAATCGCGGAAGGCGAGATGGTCGCGACCGCGAAGGTCGATGCCGAGAAGCTCGACGATCTCTCCCGCATGGCCGAGGCGATTGCGCCCGGGGCGTGGACCGCTGCCTTGCGCGCCCGCGCCGGCCTGCTGGAACCGGCCTTGGCGCTTGCGCGCATCCGCATCGACCAGAAGGGCGGCGAGACGATCTGGGCCATCGAGGGCGAGGGGCGGTTGGGCGGTTCGGCGCTGACCGTGAAATCGCAATCGGAGGTGCGCGGGCAGGAATTGCACCTCAACCTCACCGGCGAGGTGGTGCAGGCCGATGGCGCGCGCCTCGTGCGGCAGATCGCCGGCACCGCCCCGCCGACGGGCCTGCGCCTGCCGGTTCAGCCGGGGAAACTCAACATTGCGCTTGAAGGCAATCCGCGCCGGCAGATGAGCCTGAAGCTCTCCGCCGATGTGCTGGGCACGCAGGTTTCGGCGGATGGCGCGGTCAATCTGTTTCGAGCGCAGCCCTTTGACGGGCTTTTCACCCTGCGGGCCGTGGATGTTGCGCCGCTCTACCGCGCATTCGGGGGCGGGGCTCCCGGCCTTGCCGATGGTGCGCCGGCCCGCTTGCAGGGGCGCTTCTTCGCCGAGCCAACGAAGCTGACGCTCACCGCTTTTTCCGGCGAGATCGGCCCCAATCCGGTGCAGGGGGAAATTTCGTTTGATTTCGCCCGCGGCGGGCAGGTGGCGGGGCAATTGCGGCTGGGCGATCTTCATTTGCCGACGCTGCTCGCCACGGCCTTGCCATTTCCGGGTTTGCCTGTGCTTCAGGGGCCGGCCTCTGCGCGGCCTTTCGTGGCACCGGTTTCGCCCTTCCGGCCCGGTGATCTCTGGATCGAGGCGCGTTCACTCACATTGGCCGAGGGGTTGCGGCTCGCGGAGCCGAAATTCGTGCTGCGTTTCGCGCCCGGCCTCTTCGCAATCGAGGGGCTCGATGCCGAGAACGGCCCGACGCGTATCTCCGGTCAGATGAACCTGCTGCGTGAGGGGGATCTCATCAATCTCGCGGCGCGCGTCGCCTTCGCGCGCCTGCCGCTGCCGGGTCTTGCCACCGAAGCCGAGGGGGATGTTCCGATCACCAGCCAGGGGCGCAGCCTGCAGGAGCTGATCGCTAATCTCGGCGGGGCCGGGCAGGTGCGGATCGGTCGCGCGACGCTTCCGGCTGCGGATCCTGCGGCCCTGTCCCGGCTGTTCCAGCGCCCGATGGCTGAACTTGCGCCGATTGACGAGAACCGCCTCGGGGGCCTGCTCGAACCGGAATTGCAGAAGGGCATGGCCTCCTTGCCGGAACTGATGCTGCCCTTCACGTTGGCGGGTGGAGTGCTCCGGCTGACAGCCGCGCCGCTGCCCGCCGCGAGCGTGAGCCTCCAGCCCTCCTTCACGGTGGATCTACCGCGCCAATCCTATGAATTGCGCCTCATCCAGCGCTTGCTCGCGCCGCCGAAGGGCTGGCGTGGCGCGCCGCCGGAAATCGCGCTGAGCTGGGCCGGGCGTGCGGGGTTCCCGGCGGGCGATGCGCGCCGGTCGCTCTCGGTTTCAGCCCTGCTCAACGGCCTGTTGGCGGTCGGATTGCAGCGCGACCTTGAAACGATCGAGAATTTCGAGGCCGACCAGCGCGAGCGCTCGTTCTTCCTCCGGCGCACGAGAGCGGAGGCGGAAAGCGAGCGCCGTCGCAACGAGGCCGAGAATGAACGGCTTCGTGCGGAGGCAGAGGCCGAACGCCGGCGGGCGGCGGAAGCGCCGGCGCCCACGGCCGCGCCGCTCAATCTTCTTCCGCAGCTGAGCCCGTGATGGACGCTCCGGCCTGCATCAACCCTGTGACGAGATGGATGCGGATGGCTGAGGAGAGGTTGGTGTCGCGCCGTGCGCGATCAATGCTTTCCACCAAGGCCGCGATGCTGAGGCCGTTGGCTTTGGCTTCGGCCTGAAGGAGCCGCCAGAACGGCTCCTCCAGCGAAATCGAGGTGCGATGCCCTGCGATGGTGAGCGAGCGCTTGATGACGGCGCTCATGGTGTAACCACGCTCATTCCGTCAGCAATTCGCGATATTTCTTCACTTCGGCTTCCACGAAGCTCTTCACATAGGCCGGTTCCAGCTCCTCGCCGGTCGCCGGGAAGCTCGCGAGTTCCGTCAGGCGCTTCGTCACCTTCTCGCTTGCCACCGCCTTGCGCAGGGTTTCGTTGAGCTTGGCGATGATTGCATCAGGTGTGCCGGCAGGTGCGAAAAGGGCGTTCCAGCCTTCATTGGTGAAGGCGGGCAGGCCTGCCTCGGCGGCTGTCGGCACCTGCGGGAGGATATCCGCGCGCTTCCGGCTGGCGATGACGAGGCCATGCACCTTTCCGCCATTGATGGCGCTGGCCACGGAGGTTGCCGCGTCGCACACGCCATCGACATGGCCGCCCATGGCGTCGTTCAGCGCGGGGCCCGCGCCGCGATAGCCGATAAGTTCCACATTCACCTTCGCGGCCTGCAGGAAGAGCTTGCAGATGAGGAAGTTCGACGAGCCGACACCTGCATGGCCCAAAGTGATCTTGCCCGGATTGGCCTTCGCGTATTCGAGGAAGCCCTTCACATCCTTGGCCGGAAAGGCGTTCTTCAACGCGATCATCGGAAGCGTCTTCGCGATCATCCCGATGGGCTTGAAGCTGTCCGTGTTGAATTTCAGGTCCTTGTGGATGGTGTAGGTCGCAGCATTCGTGCCGGCATTGCCGATCACCAGCGTGTAGCCATCGGGCGTGGCTGCTGCCGCGCGCGTGAGCGCGGTGGAGCCACCTGCGCCGCCGATATTCTCGATGAGGATGCGCTGGTTGAGGATCTGGCTCATCTCGTCAGCGGCAATGCGCGCGATGATGTCCGAGGTGCCACCCGCCGCGAAAGGCACGATCAGCGTGATCTGCTTGTCAGGATAGGTCTGGGCCGAGGCCGTGCCGGCCAGCGCGGCCAGCGCAATTGAAAGTAAGATTCGACGCATGATATCCCCCCGATGACCCGGTTTTCGCCGGGTGAAATTTCTGTATCGCCGGGCAGGCTAGGGGAAGCGCGACGTTGACGTCAATCCGGCTCGTTCTCCGGCGTGGTGCGCACAATCTTTCCAGCCTCATGCGCCTTGCCAGCGCGGTCCTCCTCAGCCTTGCGCGTCCGCTTTTCCGCTTTGGTCTGGCCGAATATCACGCGGTTCTGTTCAGCCTGTTTTGCGGCCGCGTCCCGCATCTTCGCCTTGCGGAAGCTGCGCAGGTTGACGACGTTATCGCTCATCGGTGATTTCTCCGTGAGGGGAAAGCAAGCGAGAAGGTGGGGCATTGGCCCGGGCTTCGCAACCCGCCAGAGAGGGAAAAACATGCGCCGCCTGTTTCTGATTTTCAGCCATCTCGGCGTGTTTGTCGCCGGCTTTGCGCTCGGCATCTATCTCCTGCCGATCCTTATTGCCGAAAAGGCGCCACTGCCGACAGCCGTGCTTGATGTGGAACGCTCCGCCAGTTTCCGGGGCGAGTTCCGGACCGATCTCAAGGGATCCGATCTGCTCCACTGGGGTGAGGGCGAGGTGTTCGTGACGCCGAAACAGATCGCCCATCGCGGACGCCTTGCACCGGGGCCGGACTACAAGCTCTACCTCGCGCCCGCTTTCGTGGATGACGAGGCATCCTTCCTCGCGATCAAAGAAAAATCCCTCCGCATCAGTGATGTGAAGGGATTTTCGGGATTTATTGCCCCCGTTCCCGAGGGCGTGGATGTCGGCGCCTACACCACCGTGGTGATCTGGTGCGAGCGCTTCGGCGAGTTCATCTCAGCTGCGAAATACCGGTGAGGCGCCAGATTTAGCCCGGACCGATCATCTTCGAGGGATCGACGATGGCATCGAAATCCTCGCCGGAGATGCCGAGCGCGATGGCCTCCTCGCGCAGGGTCGTGCCGTTCTTGTGGGCGTATTTCGCGACCTTCGCCGCGAGATCATAGCCGTACTTCTCCTTGAGCGGGGTCACGAGCATTAGCGAGTTCTTGAGGCCGCGCTCGATGTTGTCGAGGCGCGGTTCGATGCCGACGACACAATTGTCGGTGAAGGAGATCGCTGCATCGGCCAAGAGCTTCACCGATTGCAGGAAATTATAGGCCATCATCGGATTGAAGACATTCAGCTCGAAATGGCCCTGAGACCCGGCGAAGCCGATGGCGGCGTTGTTGCCGTGGATATGCGCCGCCACCTGCGTCAGCGCCTCGCACTGCGTCGGGTTCACCTTGCCCGGCATGATGGAGGAGCCCGGCTCGTTCTCCGGCAGCGCCAACTCGCCGAGGCCCGAACGCGGGCCCGAGCCGAGGAAGCGGATGTCATTCGCGATCTTGAAGCAGCTCATCGCCACGGTGGTGATCGCGCCATGGGTCATCACCATCGCGTCATGCGCCGCGAGCGCCTCGAACTTGTTCGGCGCGGAGGTGAATTTCAGACCAGTGATCGCCGCGATGCGCTCGGCCACCTTCTCCGCGAAGCCGATGGGAGAGGCGAGGCCGGTGCCGACCGCCGTGCCGCCCTGCGCGAGTTCCATCAGCATCGGCAATGTCATCTCGATGCGGGCAATGCCATTCTCGATCTGCTTGGCGTAGCCCGAGAACTCCTGCCCGAGCGTCACCGGCGTCGCATCCTGCGTGTGGGTGCGGCCGATCTTGATGATGTTCGCCCAGGCCTTCGCCTTGTCATCCAGCGCTTTGTGCAGGTGCTTCAGCGCGGGAATGAGCTGCTCCACCACCTCCGCTGCGCAGGCGATGTGCATCGCCGTGGGGAAGGTGTCGTTGGAGGATTGGCTCATATTCACATGGTCGTTCGGGTGAACAGGCTTCTTCGAGCCCATCTCGCCGCCCATCATCTCGATGGCGCGGTTCGAGATCACCTCGTTGGCGTTCATGTTCGACTGCGTTCCCGAACCGGTCTGCCACACCACGAGCGGGAAATGCGCGTCGAGCTTGCCGTCGATCACTTCCTGCGCGGCCTTGATGATGACCTCGCCGAGCTTCGGATCGAGCTTGCCGAGCGCGATATTCGCTTCCGCTGCAGCGCGCTTCACCACGCCCAAAGCCTTGATGATCGGCTTCGGCTGCTTTTCCCAGCCGATCTTGAAATTGCCGAGCGAGCGCTGCGCCTGCGCACCCCAATAAACCGAGGTCTCCACCTCGATCGGGCCAAAGGTATCGGATTCAGTGCGGGTCGCCATGGTCGCGCCTTCTCAAAACGGGGTCAGCCGGAATGAGCGGCGTTCTAGAGCATGCCGTGAAAAAGTGGAAACCGGATTTTCGCTTCAGGCATGCGACCAAAAGAGGATGCATCGACCGAAGGCGAGCCAGCGGCGCAATCAGCGGAACGGGAAAAGCAGCTTTCGCCGCCCGCTTCACTTCTTCTTGCGGAAGGCTTCGAGGCTCACGACCTGCGCGCCGGCCGGGCTGGCGGGGTCCGAAGCCGGGGCGGGCGCGGCATCATCCGGCTCGCTGTCTTTCGCGGCGGTTTCCGCCTTGGGCTTCCTCGGCTTGCGGGCCACAGGAGCCGCCTTGGCGGGCTCAATCTCCGGCTCGATGTCCTTCGCCTTGCCCGTGCGGGCTTTTTCGTGCTGCGAGATCTGCTCCAGCGTGTCGCGGGCCGAACCGTCGCCCTCTTCCTCGGCCTCGGCGTCATTATCCGCGAGCGCCTCATCCACGGCGAATTTCAGCCCGAACTGCACGGAGGGATCAAAAAATCCGGTCATCGCGTCGAAGGGAATGAGCAGCCGCTCTGGCACGCCCCCGAACGACAGGCCGACCTCGAATGCGTGATCGGTCACCAGCAGATCCCAGAACTGGTGCTGGAGCACGATGGTCATTTCGTCAGGGTGCTTTTCCTTCAGGCGCGAGGAGAGGCGCACGCCCGGCGCATCGGTGCGGAAGGAAATGTAGAAATGGTGCTCGCCGGGCAGGCCGTGCTTCGCGGCATCCTGAATCACCTTGCGCACGACGCCAATCAGCGCCTGCTGCACCATGACATCGTAGCGGATCAAATCCTCGGATGCGGGCTCGGTCATGGGTGAGGCTTCGCCAATCGTCTTGCAGGAAAAGGAAGGTTTCGCGAGCCAGCATAATGCGATCTGGCACGCGCTGTCACCTATGACGCGATTCGAGCCATGGGCAAAAGCCGGCGCGATTGATGCGAAAAGGGAAGGAAGTGGCAGGGTTCTGTTGCCAGGCCCCTGCCGGCCCCGCCTTCAGGGGCTAACCTGAAGGGCTTTGGTTCGGTATTTCAAACCGCGTTACGCGGCCTGAGCAACCGGAGCATAGTTGTCGTTGGCAACTATTAAAGTGACCCGATAACGGCGGAATCATGCCGGGCGACGACCAACCCTTTACGCCCTCGTCGATCCTGTTTCGCCCCCGCC
>JALOTF010000137.1 GCA_025458025.1 Beijerinckiaceae bacterium
GCTGATGTGGATGACCTTTGGCCTCGCCTGCTGCGCGGTCGAGATGATGCAGCTTTCCATGCCGCGCTATGATGTCGAGCGCTTCGGCTTTGCGCCGCGTGCCTCGCCGCGCCAGTCCGACGTGATGATCGTCGCCGGCACGCTGACCAACAAGATGGCGCCTGCGCTCCGCAAGGTCTACGACCAGATGCCGGAGCCGCGCTACGTCATCTCCATGGGCTCCTGCGCCAATGGCGGCGGCTACTATCATTACAGCTATTCGGTTGTGCGCGGCTGCGACCGCGTGGTGCCGGTGGATATTTACGTGCCGGGCTGCCCGCCCACGGCAGAGGCGCTGCTCTACGGCGTGCTGCTGCTGCAGAAGAAGATCCGCCGAACGAGCACGATTGAACGGTAATTTCAGGTCGTCATGGCCGGGTTCAGCCCGGCCCTCCACGACTTCAGACAGGTTTTGCAGACGGGAATGGCCGGGACCAGTCAGGCCATGACGTCGAGGGGAATGCGATGACCGAAGCTCTTTCCATCCTCGCAGCGCAGATCGAGCAGGCGCTGGCGGGCAAGGTGACCGGCACCTCCATCGCCTATGGCGAACTCACGGTGCATGCCGAGGCCGGGTCAATCCTCGATGTGCTCGCCTTCCTGCATGATGATCCGGATTGCGCCTTCATCAGCTTCATCGACATTTGCGGCGCGGATTATCCCGCCCGCGAGAAGCGCTTCGATGTGGTTTATCACCTGCTGTCGCCGAAGCATGTCCGCCGCATCCGCGTGAAGATCGAGACCGACGAGCGCACGCCTGTGCCGAGCGCCACGGGCCTCTTCCCCGGCGCGATCTGGTTCGAGCGCGAGGCCTATGACATGTATGGCATCCTGTTCTCGGATCACCCGGATCTGCGCCGTCTCCTCACCGATTACGGGTTCGAGGGGCATCCCCTGCGCAAGGACTTCCCCATGACGGGCTTCGTGGAGGTGCGTTACGACGATGCGCAGAAGCGCGTGGTCTACGAGCCGGTGAAGCTCAACCAGGAATTCCGCAATTTCGATTTCCTCTCGCCGTGGGAAGGCACCGACTACGTGCTGCCGGGCGACGAGAAGGCGCGGGGCTAATGGAATTTCTTTCAGCCAACTTTTTGGTGGGCGAAAGACGAGTATATGTTTTTATGGAAGGTGGTCTTGGGTTCCTGATCGTAATCCTTGTAAGCCTTTCTATGATTTTGGATACTAAAAGTTTCTGGAGGGGAATCGCTCTATTTTTTGTTGGTTGGCACTTGTTTGCACTGATTGGAATGGCAATTGCAGGTTTTTTCTTTGCTATTGTGGGCGGTGTTGGCGAAGCTTTGAAGTACTTAGTGCTTCAAATCGTCGGTGGTTTGGTGGGGTTGGGGGTAATTAAGGCCGCTCAACTCATTGTTGGACGTAGCTGCGGATTGAGGTCATGACCGAACAACCCGATATGCGCAATTTCACCATCAATTTCGGGCCGCAGCATCCCGCGGCCCATGGTGTGCTGCGCCTCGTGCTCGAACTCGACGGCGAGATCGTCACGCGTGTCGATCCACATATTGGCCTGTTGCATCGCGGCACCGAGAAGCTGATCGAGGCGAAGACCTACCTGCAGGCCGTGCCGTATTTCGACCGGCTCGATTACGTCGCGCCGATGAACCAGGAGCATGCCTACGCGCTGGCGGTGGAGAAGCTGCTGGGCATCACCGTGCCGATGCGCGGGCAGTTGATCCGCGTGCTCTATTCGGAAATCGGGCGCATTCTCAGCCACCTCCTCAACATCACCACGCAGGCGATGGATGTGGGCGCGCTCACGCCGCCGCTCTGGGGCTTCGAGGAGCGCGAGAAGCTGATGATCTTCTATGAGCGGGCCTCGGGCGCGCGCATGCATGCTGCCTTCGTGCGGCCCGGCGGCGTGCATCAGGACCTGCCGGCCGACCTTATCGACGATATCGAGGCGTTCTGCGATCCGTTCCTCACGCTCTGCGATGACCTCGAGGGCCTGCTCACCGATAACCGCATCTTCAAGCAGCGGAATGTCGATATCGGCATTGTGAACCTCGATGATGCGTGGAAATGGGGCTTCTCGGGCGTGATGGTGCGCGGCTCGGGTGCCGCGTGGGATCTGCGTCGCGCGCAGCCCTATGAGTGCTATTCGGACCTCGCCTTCGATATTCCGATCGGCAAGAACGGCGACAATTTCGACCGCTACTGCATCCGCATGGAAGAGATGCGCCAGTCCGCGCGCATCATGAAGCAGTGCTGCCAGAAGCTGCGCAGCCCGGAAGGCAAGACGCCGATCTCCGCGCTCGATGGCAAGATCGTGCCGCCGAAGCGCGGCGAGATGAAGCGCTCGATGGAAGCGCTGATCCACCATTTCAAGCTCTATACCGAGGGTTTCCACGTTCCGGCCGGCGAGGTTTATGCCGCCGTGGAAGCGCCGAAGGGCGAGTTTGGCGTCTATCTCGTGGCGGATGGCACGAACAAGCCTTATCGCTGCAAGATCCGTGCGCCCGGCTTCGCGCATCTCCAGGCGATGGATTTCATGTGCAAGGGTTACATGCTGGCGGATGTCTCGGCGATCCTCGGGTCGCTCGACATCGTGTTCGGCGAGGTGGACCGGTGAGGGCGGCGGGCATCCTCGTCGGGTGCCTGCTGGTGGCAGGCGTGGCGCAGGCGCAGACGCCGGACCCGTTCACGCTGCCGCCGCCGACGCAAGCGCCGCGGCCTCCGGGCCAGCCGCCTGCGCCGGGCGGCCAGCCGCCGGTGGTGAATATCGAGGCGCTCACGCGTCAGGGTTTCGAGATCAAGGCCATGGAGCGCGCGTCGGATCGCGCTAATGGCTTCGTGGTGATGCTGCAGCGGGCGGGCGAGGTTCGCACCTGCCTGATGCGCATCGAGAGAGATCAGGCTCAGGCGCCGCGCGCCTCGAGTCTTTGTTTCTGAAGCCGGGGGCAGCCCGCTTCGGAAGCATTGGGGGATTTGGGACATTCCGCCGTTCGGAGGGTTGCTCCGGCCGGCGAGGGTGATATGAGCCGTTGCGCCGCAACATGCGCGCGGCCGATGCCGAGGATTGAATATGGCCGTACGCCGCCTTGCTCCGGACGAGATCCAGCCGCAGAGCTTCGCTTTCACCCCGGAAAACCGGATTTGGGTGGAAGGGCAGGTTGCGAAATATCCGCCGGGCCGGCAGGCTTCGGCTGTCATTCCGCTGCTCTGGCAGGCCCAGAAGCAGGCCGGCGGCTGGCTGCCGCGCGCGGCCATCGAGCATGTCGCCGCTGTGCTCGACATGCCGCCGATCCGCGTAATCGAGGTCGCGACCTTCTACACGATGTTCAATCTGGAGCCGGTGGGCGAGCATTTCATCCAGCTCTGCGGCACCGTGCCCTGCCATTGCATGGGCGCGCAGGACCTGAAGAAGGTGCTGCACGAGAAGGTCGGCGAGGAGCGTCACGTCACTGCCGATGGCAAGTTCTCGTGGCTGGAGGTCGAGTGCCTCGGCGCCTGCTGCAACGCGCCGATGGTGCAGATCAACGACGATTATTTCGAGGATCTCACGCCCGAGAATTTCGCGAAGCTGCTGGATGATCTCGCCGCGGGCAGGCCGGTGAAAAAGGGTCCGCAATCGGGCCGCCGCGCCTCCGAGCCGGCTGGTGCGATCAAGACGCTTCAGGATGCGGGCCTCTATGATGGCTCGGCCGTGGGGTCGTGGAAGACGGCCTTCGACGAGCGCGTGAAGGCACAGGCCAAGGCGAAGGAAGAGGCCGCGAAGGCTGCTGAAGCGGCGAAGGCCGCGGGCACGCCGGCTCCTGCCGCGCCGGCCCCTAATGCGCCGGTCGTCACCACGCCGAAGGCCGCTGAACCCAAAGCGGCTGAGCCGAAGCCTGCCGAAGCGAAGCCTGCGCCTGCGAAGGCGGCGGAGCCCGCGCCGGTGAGCGATGAATTCAAGCCGGAACTGCTGAAAGA
>JALOTF010000080.1 GCA_025458025.1 Beijerinckiaceae bacterium
CATCGCGGCATCATCCGTGAGCAGGACCGCAACGGCAGCCTGCGGATCGCCATCCTCTGCGGCAATCGCGGCGAGGCCCGCACGCCGGGCAATGGCCTCAGCTTCCGGGAGAATGTCCCAGCCTTCGGCCTCAAACAGAACCTCGATTTCAGCCACGGCGCAAATGCGGGGCGTGTTCGGGTCCGCGCTCCTCGTAGGCCTGAACAATGCGGCGCACGAGATCATGCCGCACGACGTGCTGGTGCCCGAATTTCACATGGCCGATGCCTTCGACATCCTTCAGCAGGTTGATCGCCTCCGCGAAGCCGGAGGTCTGGCCGGGCGGAAGGTCGATCTGCGTGGGATCGCCGGTGATGATCATCCGCGAGCCCTCGCCGAGGCGGGTGAGGAACATCTTCATCTGCATGGAGGAGGCGTTCTGGGCTTCATCCAGCAAGATCAGAGCATTGGAGAGCGTACGCCCGCGCATGAAGGCGAGCGGCGCGATCTCGATCACGCCGGTCTGCAGGGCGCGCTCGACAAGACGGCCTTCCATGAAGTCATAAAGTGCGTCGTAGATCGGGCGCAGATAGGGATCGACCTTCTCGCGCATATCGCCGGGCAGGAAACCAATCTTCTCGCCGGCTTCCACGGCGGGCCTCGAGAGAATGAGCCGTTCGACATGCCCCGCTTCGAGCAATTGTACGGCGTGCCCAACGGCGAGCCAGGTTTTGCCGGTTCCGGCCGGGCCTTCCGCGAAGGTGAGTTCGTGCCGCGCGAGCGTGCGCAGATAGGCATCCTGCGCGGCGTTGCGGGCCTTCACCGGCCCGCGCTTGCGCGTGGCGACATGGCCGAAGCCGGCTTGCGCGGACTTGCCCGCATCCACCGGCTGCTCGCTCTTCACCGGGAAGAGCCCGCGTTGCATCGCGGTTTCCTCGATAGCGCCATCGACATCGCCCACGCCGACCGTCCGGCCCTTGCGCACGGCCGCGTAGAGGTTCTCGATGACGCGCCGGGCATGATTCACAACATCGCGGGTGCCACGCAGGCGGATCTGGTTGCCGTTGACATGGGCCAGAACATTCAGCCGTCGCTCGAGATGGGCGATGTTCTGATCGTAATTGCCGACGAGGAGCACCGCGGCGCGGTTGTCATCCAGTGTCAGGCTTTCCTCGACACCATCGAGCGCGGCTTCCACCGAAGCCGCAAGCCTTGAAGGCTCGCTGAGGCGAAAATTCAAGCGGCCATCCCTCCCCGGTCGGCCTCGCCCAGCGGCGAGACGATCTCACCATGCAGGGAGTTTGAACGAAGTTCGGTGATTCGCACATCGGCAATCCGGCCGATCCATGCGGAAATTTCATCGCCGCTGGGGATATCCACGTGAACAGCCTGAAGATAAGGCGATTTTCCGGCGATCTGTCCCTCATATCGGCCCGGCTTTTCGAAGAGAACCGGCACGGTTCTGCCAATCGTGGCCGCGTTGAAGGCGTTCTGCTGCTCCATCAGCAGGGCCTGCAGGGTATGGAGGCGCGCCGTTTTCACCGCTTCCGGCACGGCATCCTCGGCTTCCGCCGCCTTGGTGCCGGGCCGCGCGGAATACTTGAAGGAATAGGCCGTTGCGAAGCCCACCTCGCGCACAAGGCGCATCGTATCCTCGAAATCCGCATCGGTTTCACCAGGAAAGCCCACGATGAAATCCGAGGTGATCGCGATATCCGGCCGCACGGACCGCACGCGCTCGATGATTGCGAGATAATCCGCCGCCTTGTGCTTGCGATTCATCGCTTTCAGGATGCGATCCGACCCCGCCTGAACCGGCAAATGCAGATATGGCATCAGCTTCGGCAGATCGCGATGCGCGAGGATCAGCGCCTCTTCCATGTCGCGCGGGTGGCTGGTGGCATAGCGCAGGCGCTTCAGCCCCTCGATTTCCGAGAGTGCCTCGAAAAGCCGCGCCAGGCCCCAGACCGAACCATCCGCCGCGAGGCCGTGATAGGCATTCACATTCTGGCCGAGCAGCATGATCTCCTTCACGCCCGCTTCCGCCATGCTCCGCGCCTCGGCGAGCACGGCTTCCACCGGTCGTGAAACCTCCGCGCCGCGCGTGAACGGCACCACGCAGAAGGAGCAGAACTTGTCGCAGCCCTCCTGCACCGTGAGGAAGGCGGCCGGGCCGCGTGCCATCAGCCGCTTCTTCGAAGGGAGCGGAAGGTGGTCGAACTTGTCCTCGTCCGGGAAATCCGTGTCGATGGTCTTCCTGCCGCGCGCGTCCTTCAGCAGGTCCGGCAGGCGATGATAGCTCTGCGGGCCGACCACGAGATCCACCGTCGGCGCGCGGCGGATGATCTCGCCGCCCTCGGCCTGCGCCACGCAGCCCGCGACCGCGATGAGCGTTTCCTTGCCTTCGAGCGCCCGCTCTTCCTTCCGCACGCGCAGGCGGCCGATTTCCGAATAGACCTTCTCGGCAGCCTTCTCGCGGATATGGCAGGTGTTGAGGATCACGAGATCGGCGTCATCCGCGTTCTCGGTCGCCTCATAGCCCTCGCGCGCGAGAAGATCCGCCATGCGCTCCGCGTCATGGACGTTCATCTGGCAGCCGAACGATTTGATATGCGCGCGCTTGACGGGCCGTTCGGAATTATCGGGCGGGAATTGTTCCGGCATTCGGCTCCTCTAGCGGCAATTCCCCGCCGCGAAAAGAGCGCGTTTCACCGGAAAAGGCCTGCCTCACGCGGGTTTCGAGCTCTTTCGCGGTTTCCTTGCGGTTGGGTGATGCCGAAACCGGCAGGGCGTCCGGCAGGCTTACGCGCACTGTGATGCCCGGCCCCGCGAGCAAAGCGGCGAGATGCGGGCCGAGATCCATGTCGCCATACCAGGCAATCTCGGCCATCTCCGCGCGCGCAATCGGCAATCCGCCGCGATGGGTGTAGCGGATCGAAAGCGGTTGCAGCACAGCCTCGCCCGCTTCGGCCGTCGCCGCCTGCGCGGCGCCGAGAAGCGCGGAGCGGAAAGGCAGGATGCGCAGGCCGTCGCTGGTCGTGCCTTCGGCAAAGAGCACCATCGCGTCGCCCTGCCCGATGCGCTCGGCGATGGCGGCATTGACGGCAGCGGTTTTCGCGCGGCGCTCGCGCTCGACGAAGATCGAGCGCTGTAGCCGGGCGAGATTGCGCACCACCGGCCATGTCCCCACCTCGCTTTTCGCGATGAATGACACCGGAAACAGCGAGGAAATGATCACTATATCAAGCCACGAGACATGATTGGAGACGATCATCAGCGGACGGCGCGGATCGAGTTTCCCCTCGCGGATCACCCTCACGCCAAGCACGAAGCAGAGATAGCGATGGAAGATCACCGGCATGTGGCGCGTGAGCGGCGAGCCAAGCTTCAGCGCGACCCATTGCGCGGGCAGGCCAATCGCGAAAGCCGGGGCCAGCGCGACAAGGCGCAGGCCCAGCTTCAACCGGCCGCGCAAATCCAGCGCCATGTCAGGTTTCTCCCCTCGGGGATCGACTGCTGATGGGCGCGCATGACAACATCATGACGCTCACCGGTAGCGCGGCGTGGGGTCGAGGCCAGAGAGATCGGCCTGCATGGTCAGGGCATCGCGGCGTTTTCCACCCGCTTCACCCGGATAATAGGCCTTGCGGCGGCCGATCTCGCGGAAACCGAGGCCACGATAGAGCGCGAGGGCGGGTGCATTATCCTCGGCCACTTCCAGAAAAAGCACCTCTCCCCCGGCGCGCCGCACATTCTGTGCGTGCTCCGCCAGAAGCCGCTTGGCAAGGCCGCGCCCGCGCGTTTCCGGGTCGAGCGCGATGGTCAGCAGCTCCGCCTCGCCCGCGACGACGCGACTGATCGCGAAGCCCGTGACCACCTCGCCGATCAGCGCCTGACTGACCTGGACATCGGCGACATGACCATCGAGCAACATGCGCTCCATCTCGAGGCGATCCCAGCCATGGGCGAAGCCGGATGCGTGAATCTCGGCCATCCGCCAGGAATCGCTCATCAGCGCCGGGCGCGTCACCGTGGCGAGGCCGCCCATCCACCAGGTCCACGGCCAGAACCACGACCACATCGGAATCACGCTCCGGCAGGCGCGGCGCGCTGGAGGCGATGGCTGTCCTGCACGGTCACGTTCGCCTCGCGCAGGTAAAGCGGCTTGCAGGCGGAGACGGCGGGATCAGCCACCGAAGCGAGCCGCGCAACCCAGCCGATGGCCGGCGCAACACTTGTGCGGGCTGTATCAGGCGAGATGCGCCAATCCGGGTTCTGTTCTTTCACCGCGCGGGCAAGAAGCTCAGCCGCATCGCCAGCACAAATCACCGGCGCGGAGCCGATCTTGCGGGCGGCGTCGGCCAGTGAAAACAACCCCGGACCGGCCATCACGCGCCCCTCGGCGCTCGTGAACTGGTAGAAAACCATGCCATGCCGGGCATCAACAGCCGCCGCCACGGCGCGTTTCTCGCCGCCGAACAGCACCGGCGCGGCGAAGGCCGCGAGGGTGGAAACACCCACCACGGGCTTGCGATGCGCCAGCGCGAAGGCACGCGCGGCGGCTATGCCGATGCGAATGCCCGTGAAACTACCGGGCCCGATGGTGGAAGCGAAGCGGTCGATCTGCGAAAAGCCGAGCCCGGCTTCCTTCAGCACATGCTCCACCATGGGGAGCAGCACTTCCGCATGGCCGCGCGCCATAGCCTCGCTGGCTTCCGCGAGCACGCGACCGGTCGCGCCGTCATAAACCGCGACCGATGTGGCGCCGAGCGCGGTATCCAGCGCCAGAACGCGCATGACGCTTCAGGCCGCCTCGACCGACTGCACATCCGGCAGGAAATGCCGCAGCAGGTTCTGGATGCCGTTCTTCAGCGTCGCCGTGGAGGACGGGCAGCCCGAGCAAGAGCCCTTCATCGTGAGATAGACCACGCCATCGCGGAAACCGCGGAAGGTGATGTCGCCGCCATCGCCCGCGACCGCCGGACGGATCCGGGTTTCGAGCAATTCCTTGATGGTTGCGACCGTCTCGGCATCGGCGGGTTCGAAAAATTCATCCGCCGGCATTTCACCAGTATCGCCTTCGCCGAGCACCGGCTCGCCGGAGAGGTAATGCTCCATGATCGCGCCAAGCACAGCCGGCTTCAGGTGCTGCCACTCGCCGCCCGCCTTGGTGACGGTGACGAAATCGCCGCCGAGAAACACGCCGGTCACACCAGGAATTTCGAAGAGACGGCGCGCGAGCGGCGAGACTTCGCCTTCCGTCGCGGATTTGAATTCGCGGGTGGCGTCCCCCAGAACAGTGCGGCCCGGCAGGAATTTCAGGGTGGCGGGGTTGGGGGTGGCTTCGGTCTGGATAAACATGGCAGAGCCTCGTTTCGCCTTGGGTCTTTCGCATTTCCTGCACGCGAAACGGGAGCCCATTGGCTCCGCCTCGCTCGAAAATGCTTCTCTCCGGGTTCAAGGCCCGGCAGGCGCCATCTCTAGATAGCTTCTTGTGCCCACGGCACAAGGGTTTTTGGCTCAGGCCAGCGCTTCGAAATCGTCATCCGGGAGGCCGCCGGGCACAATGGTGATGGGCACGGGGAAGCCGGCGGAGGCGCGACCGGCAAGCTGCGTCACCAGCGGGCCCGGCCCTTCCTTGCCCGTTCCGGCGGCGAGCACGAGCGCTGCGATATCCTCGTCGGTCTCGATGCGTTTGAGCACTTCCTCGGCTGGCTTTCCGGTCTGGATCGCGCGCTCGGGCTCGAAATGAGCGATATCGCGGATGATCGCCGCGCCTGCATCCAGGCGCTTGCCGGCTTCGGCCTCGGCTTCCGCCTGCATCCGCGCCTCGATGCCGAGCCAGGGCTGGGCATCTTCCGGCGTGATGATCGCGAGCATCACGATGTTGGCGCCGGTCCGCCGCGAGCGCCGCGCCGCGAAATGCAGCGCACGCGCGCATTCAGGCGTGTCATCCACCACCACGAGCAGTTTCGCCCGGTGACCCGGCTCATAGGCGCGCCGACGAACGGCCATCCGCTTCCCCCTGCTTCAACCGGATGTTCGAGGCGATGATGGTGGCAGGCCGTTCCTTCCGGTGCAAGGCCGGGCTTCAGCGGTGGATGAAGCCCATGATTTCCTTCACATCCCGGTAGACTGGCTCCGCGATGACGCGCGCCCGATCCGCGCCATCGAAGAGAATCGCATCGATCGTAGCGGGGTCCGCGAGGTAGCGGCGCATCTCGTTCGCGATGGGCGCGAGATGGTTGACCGCGACATCTCCCAAAGCCTGCTTGAAGCGCGAGAACTGCCCGCCGCCATATTCCTTCAGCACCGCTTCCGGAGCATCGCCCGAGAGCGCGGCATAGATCGTCACGAGGTTCTCGGCCTCGGGGCGGCCCTTCAGACCGGCCGCCTCGCTGGGGAGCGGCTCGGGATCGGTCTTCGCCTTGCGCACCTTCAGCGCGATGGTATCCGCGTCATCCGTGAGGTTGATGCGCGAGTAATCCGAGGGGTCGGATTTCGACATCTTCTTGGTGCCGTCCCGCAAGCTCATCACGCGCGGCGCCGGACCGGCGATGAGCGGCTCGGGCAGCGGGAGATATTCACCCGATTCAAGGCCGAGATCGCGGATGCGATCCGAGAAATCGAAGTTGAACTTCTGCGCGATGTCGCGCGCGAGTTCGAGATGCTGCTTCTGGTCCTCGCCCACGGGCACATGGGTGGCGCGGTAGACGAGAATATCCGCCGCCATCAGCACGGGGTAATCATAGAGCCCGATGGAGGCGTTCTCGCGATCCTTGCCGGCCTTTTCCTTGAACTGCGTCATGCGGTTCAGCCAGCCGAGCCGTGCAATGCAGTTGAACACCCAGCCGAGTTCGGCATGGCCGGACACCTGGCTCTGGTTGAAGATGATCGCGCGCTTCGGGTCGAGCCCGGCGGCGAGATAAGCGGCGGTGACTTCGCGCGTGGCCTTCCGCAGGCCTTCCGGCCCGCCCCAGACTTCCGGGCCTTGCGTGATCGCGTGCAGATCCACGATGCAATAGATGCAATCATGGGTCTCCTGCATGGCCACCCAGCGCTGGAGAGCGCCGAGATAATTGCCGAGATGCAGGTTTCCGGTCGGCTGCATGCCGGAGAAAACGCGCGGTTGGAACGGCGCAAGGCGGGGATAAGCGGTCACGGGGGCGATCCTTCCTGATCATCCGCGCGGGGGTTGGAAACACGCGCGAGCCCTTGGGGCGCTGCGCCCTTAGCAACCCCGCCCGGCAGGGGCAAGCTCAGGCCTCGTGGCTAGAGCGCAGGGCGCTGAAATCGAGGATGCCGAAAGCGCGCGCCAGAGCGAGATGCACAGCCACGCCCGCAAGGATGAGGCCCGCAAGGGCCACAGCCTTGAGCGCGAGCGGGTTCCCGGCCTGCAGGAAGGCTTCAGCCTGCGGGTGCAGGACGCGAATGGCGAGCGCCATCCCGGAGGTCGCGGCAGTCGCAGCGGTGAGATCACGGAAGGCGCGCCAGCCGAGACGCAGTCGATTCCGCGCCAGCACGTAGAGGATCGCAGCATAGCTCCACGCGCCGATCGCCACGCCCATCACCGGGGCGAGCGGGTTCTGCCGGGGGCCAAGCAGCATCACGGCCAAGGCATTCAGCGCGCAGGCCGCACCGATGGCCAGAAGCGGGGTGCGCATGCGCTCTTCCGCGAGAAATTCCGGCAGGAGGATTTTCGCCAGCACGAAAGCGGGCAGCGCCAAGGCGAGGCCCCGCAGGTTGGCGGCGGTCGCCAGCGCATCGGCCTCCGTGAAGGCCCCACGCTGGAACAGCACAGAGATGATCGGATCGGCGAGCAGGAAAAGGCCGACCGCTGCCGGCAGCACCAGCAAAACCGCGAAACGGAAACTCTCGGCGCGCGCGGTATCGAGTTCGGCCTCGTCACGCGCCTGCAAGGCCCTGGAGATGCGCGGCAGCAGCACGACACCAATCGCGGATGCCGCAAAGCCGAGGGGAAGCTGGAACAGCCGATCCGCGAAATAGAGCGCTGGCAGGCCATGCGGGCGGAGCGAGGCGAATTGCGCCGCAATCAGAAGATGAAGATGCCCCGAACCAGCGACCGCCATGCCCGGAAGCGCAAGGCTTAGCGCCATGCGGGCCTCCACGCTGCCCAAACCACGCCGGAACGCCTTCAGCCGGGGCAAAGGGCGAAATCCGGTACGCGAAACAGCCAGCCCCAACAGCACGAGCTGCACGATTCCCGCTGCAAAAATCGTCACCACGAGGAACAGGCCAGCGCGCGGCTGGCGGACTTCGGTCGCCAGCAGCAGCGTCACCATCACGCCGATCAGCAGCAGGTTCAGCATGACCGGCACGAGGGCCGCGATGGCATAGCGCTCGACCGAGTTCAGCAAGGCCGCATAAAGCGCGAGAAGAAGCGTGAAACCCACGAAGGGAAAAGCGATACGCCCGAACAGAACGGCTTCCGCGAAAAGCGCCGGGCTTTCCGTGAGCCCCTGCGCGAGAAACCGCATCAGCGGCTCCATGAAGATCTCCGCGAGGAAAACCATGAGGATTGCCAGCACGGAGAGCAGCGCCAGCACGTCTTCGGCAAAGAGTCGTGCGGCCGGCGCTCCGCCCTGCTGCTCGAGCCGCGCGAGGCGGGGCACTACTGCAGCGTGCAAACCGCCTTCGCTCATCATCCGGCGCACGAGATTGGGCAGCAGAAAGGCTGCGACATAGGCCTCCGCCACGCCGCCGGTACCTAGCAAGGCCGCCACGAGCACATCGCGCACGAAGCCCGTGACACGCGACAGAAGCGTGGCCGAGCCGACGACGGTGAACGGAACGGCAAGCGACATACCCGGGGTTTTGGCCCGAATCGGGGTCGAGCGTCAAACCGACGAGAGCAACGGACTACAGGATGAACCGCGAGAGATCGGCATTCTTCGCGAGCGTTCCCACCTCGCGCTCCACCAGCGCCCTGTCGATCACGATGGTTTCACCCGCGCGGTCGGTGGCGGTGAAGCTCACCTCGTCGAGTACGCGTTCGAGGATGGTCTGCAGGCGGCGCGCGCCGATATTCTCGACGTTGGAATTCACCTCGAAGGCCGCGCGCGCAATCGCCGCGATAGCCTCGTCGCGGAAATCGAGGGTCACGCCCTCGGTGCCCATCAGTGCGACATATTGCTTGATGAGCGAGGCCTCGGTGTCGGTGAGGATGCGGCGGAAATCCTCCTCGCCCAGCGGCTTCAGCTCCACGCGGATCGGCAGGCGGCCCTGCAATTCGGGCAGGAGATCCGACGGTTTCGAGACATGAAACGCGCCGGAAGCGATGAAGAGGATGTGGTCGGTCTTCACCGGGCCGTGCTTGGTGGAAACGGTCGTGCCCTCGATCAGCGGCAGCAGGTCGCGCTGCACGCCCTCGCGGGAAACATCCGCCCCGGCGCGGCCATCGCGCGCGGCGATCTTGTCGATCTCGTCGAGGAAGACGATGCCGTTGTCCTCCACCGCGCGCACGGCATCAGCAGTGATGCGATCCTGGTCGATCAGCTTGTCGCTCTCTTCGGCCAACAGCGGGTCATAGGCATCGCGCACGCTCATGCGGCGTGGCTTGCCGCGGCCCGCGAAAGCCTTCCCGAACATGTCCGAGAGGTTCATCGCGCCGATCTGCCCGCCCATGCCGGGAATTTCGAACATCGGCATGCCCGAGGATTGCGGCTGAAGCTCGATCTCGATTTCCTTCTCGGCCAACTCGCCGGCATGGAGTTTCTTGCGAAAGGCATCACGCGTGGCAGGCGAGGCGGTGGAACCCACGAGCGCATCGAGCACGCGGTTTTCCGCCGCCAGATGCGCCTTGGCCTTCACCTCCTTGCGGCGCTTCTCGCGCTCGAGGCCGATGCCGACCTCCACGAGGTCGCGCACGATCTGCTCGACATCGCGGCCGACATAGCCAACCTCGGTGAATTTCGTCGCTTCGACTTTCAGGAACGGCGCGCCCGCGAGCTTCGCAAGGCGGCGCGCGATCTCGGTCTTGCCGCAGCCGGTCGGGCCGATCATGAGGATGTTCTTCGGCAGAACCTCCTCGCGCATCGGTCCTTCCAGTTGCTGGCGGCGCCAGCGATTGCGCAGGGCGATGGCGACCGCGCGCTTCGCTTCGGGCTGGCCGACAATAAAACGATCGAGTTCGGAAACGATTTCGCGGGGAGAGAACGTGGTCATCCGGGGATATCCTGCGCATTCGCAGGAAACCTGCGACGAAGGTGGGCGGGCAAAAACAGGAGCGTGAGCCGCCGCAAGGGCTGCCAGCCGATGCTGAGGCCCAGAATGATCGCGCCCAAAGCCAGAAGCGCGGCGGGGATGGTGGCAGTGGTGATCGCCGTTTCCTTGAACAGCGTGCCCAGCGCGATGCCGGTGTAAACCAGCGCCGAGACCAGCAGAGCCCGCCGGTCGATGATCAATGCCACCACCGAGAGCACGAGGAACATCCCGATCATCGCCACGGCCTTGCCGGGGTTCACGGTCGCGACACCGCCGAACACCTCCTGGATGAAGCTGTGCACGATGAGTGGCGCGGAAAGCAGATGCAGCCAGAAAGCGATATCCGTGCGGCGCGTCTCGCGGCGCGGATCAGACATGTCGAACCGCATCGCAAGCAGGAAGATCAGCACGCCGATCAACAGGATGATGATGCCGGCGAACCGCTCCACGAAACCCGGTGCGAGCGCCAGCATGAACACGAAAGCCGAGCCCGCGAGCACGGCCACACCCGCCGCCACCGTGATGGGCACGCGGAACCGCAGATAATGCAGCCAGACCGCACCCACGGTCAGCAAGGCCGCCAGCGAGAGCGCGATCCGGTCAGCCATCGAACCCGTGCGGATCCGCGGATCGAAGGCGCTGTCGATGCTATGCGGATTGAGATTCCAGATCGTGGCCGTCCAGAGAAAGATCGAGAACAGCGCCGACCCCGTGAAAAGCACCAGCAGCACAATGCTGGGCAGGGCCATGCGGTGACGCCGCGAGAACAGCTCGGCCAGCCCCCAGATCAAAACCGTGAGAATCGGAGCGCCCGCAGCAGGCGTGACCGATTCCAGCAGGAAATAGCTCGCGGCCCCCACAAAGAGCCCAATGCCGATGACCACGAAGATATCGGCGAAACCCGAGACAAAGCGCAGCTTTTCCCGATCAGCCTCTGGCTCGAATTCGCGGCGCGCCACATCATCTGCCAGTTGGCGCAAGCCCTCCGCCTGTTGGGCCGTGACGATGCCGCGCTCCACCGCCTGACGCAGGACGGGTTCGGAAATCATGCGTCGATGCTTTCGATCACGAGGCTGTGGTTGGTGTAGACGCAGATATCGCCCGCGATCTTCATCGAGCGGCGGACAATCTCTTCGGCGTCGAAATCCGTGTCGGCGAGCGCACGGGCCGCCGCCAGCGCATACATCCCGCCCGAGCCGATGCCCATGATGCCGCCTTCGGGCTCCAGCACATCGCCGGTGCCGGAGAGCACGAGACCGGTATTCTTGTCGGCCACGAGCATCATCGCTTCGAGGCGGCGCAGATAGCGATCCGTGCGCCAATCCTTGGCGAGTTCCACGCAAGAGCGCATGAGCTGACCGGGATATTGCTCCAGCTTGGCTTCGAGACGCTCGAACAGGGTGAAGGCATCGGCCGTGGCACCGGCAAAGCCGCTGATCACCTCGCCCTTGGCGAGGCGCCGCACCTTCTTCGCGTTGCCTTTGATGATGGTCTGGCCGAGGCTCACCTGCCCGTCACCGCCAATGACGGTTCGGCCGCCCTTCCGCACCATGAGGATGGTGGTGGCGTGCCAGCCGGTCGCCGGCTCTCTCTCGTTCTGCATCCCGCGCTTCCTTGTTCGGCCCTGAATGTAGGGGCTCGCGCACGGAATTGCCAAGGCGGGCTCGCAAACCACAGTCTCGCTTTTCCTTTTGCCTCGCATGTTCTAAAGCCTCGCGGCAAGTGGCGGGAGCCATCGCAGGACGGGAGCAGGCCATGCGCCGCGCAGAGGTGAAACGCGAGACGGGCGAAACGAAGATCGCCGTCGCCATCGATCTCGACGGGACCGGGCGGGCGGATATCGCCACCGGAATTGGCTTCCTTGACCATATGCTCACACTGCTCGCCCGCCATTCCATGGTCGATATGCTCGTGCGGGCCGAGGGCGACCTGCATGTGGATGATCACCACACGACGGAAGATGTCGGCATTGCTCTCGGGCAGGCCTTAAGGCAGGCGCTCGGCGCGAAAATCGGCATCCGCCGCTACGCCGATTGCCTGATGCCCATGGACGAGACTCTGGCGCGCGTGGCGCTCGACATTTCCGGCCGCGCCTTCCTCGTCTTCAAGGCGGATTTCCCGAGCCAGAAGATCGGCACCTTCGATACCGAGCTCGTGCGCGAGTTCTTCCAGGCTTTCGCGGCGAATGCGCAGGTGACGCTGCATGCCGAGGCGCTGTATGGCGCGAACAGCCACCATATCGCCGAAGCTTTGTTCAAGGGTCTCGCGCGCGTTCTGCGTCACGCGACCGAGATTGATGCACGCGCAAAGGATGCCGTGCCTTCCACCAAGGGAACCCTTTCGGTCTGATGAGGTTGGTCTGATGGCCCGCTACACGGTGCATGTGAAGGGAGAGGGGCCCGATGCCCTTGCGCGTGCGGTTTTCGTGCGCGACGGCTTCTCCTTTCCCGCCTTCGCCTTCGGGCCGTTCTGGCTGCTCGCGAAGGGTGCATGGATTTCCGCGTTGCTGGCCATCGCGCTGTTGATCGGCATCGGCATCCTGCTGGGCGTGCTCGGCATCGCGCCCGTCTTTCCGCTGATCTCGACGTTGGTCTCGTTTCTGGTGGCGCTGGAATCCGGCGCGATCCTGGCCTGGGAACTGGGCGTGAAGGGCCATCGTTTCGCAGGCGTAATCTCCGGCGATGATCGCGACGTGATGGAGCGCCGCTTCTTCGAGCAGGCGCTGGGCGAAGGGGCGGCACCCTTTCCGGTGGCCTCGCATTTTCAGGGCGAAACCACGCCCCCGCGCGCGGCCAGCGGCATTCCTGTGATCGGGCTGTTCCCGAGCCCCTCGCGTCCCGGAGGCTCCCGCCCATGAAGGTCGCGCTAATCGATTACGGCGCGGGAAACCTGCATTCCTGCGGCAAGGCACTGGAGCGCGCGCTCGCGGCCAATGGCATGGCGGGCACAGTCGAGGTCAGCGCACAGCCGGAGGTGATCGCCTCGGCGGATGCCATCGTGCTCCCCGGTGACGGTGCCTTCAAGGATTGCCGCGATGAGCTCGCTGCCGTTTCCGGCTTGGAGGACGCTCTTCACGAGGCCGTGCGCGGGAAGGGCCGGCCTTTCCTCGGTATTTGCGTGGGCATGCAATTGCTTGCTGATGTGGGCGAGGAGCGCGGCGAAACCGCTGGCCTTGGCTGGATTCCCGGTCGCGTCGTGGCGCTGGATCCCGCCGAGCGGCATCTCAAGGTGCCGCATATGGGCTGGAACACGCTGGAAGCGCGCGGCAACCACCCCGTGCTGAAGGATGTGCCCTTCGGCGAGAAGGCCTTGCACGCCTATTTCCTGCATTCCTTCCACCTACTGCCGAAGCATGCGGGCGATTTGCTGGCCATCGCCGATTATGGCGGGCCCGTTTCGGCCATCGTGGGCCGCGAGAACATCGTGGGCACGCAGTTTCACCCGGAAAAGAGCCAGCAGCTTGGCCTCCGGCTCCTCCAGAATTTCCTTGCGTGGCGTCCATGATCCTTTACCCGGCCATCGACCTCAAGAACGGCCAATGCGTGCGCCTGAAGCAAGGCGACATGGCGCAGGCGACCGTCTTCAACGACGATCCCGCCGCGCAGGCCGCGAGCTTCGAGGCGCAGGGTTTCGAGGCGTTGCATGTTGTCGATCTCGACGGCGCTTTCGCAGGCGAAGCTGTGAATGGCGCGGCGGTGGAAGCGATCCTGAAGCGCGTGCGCTTCCCGGTCCAGCTCGGCGGCGGCATCCGCCGGATGGAACAGGTGGAAGCCTGGGTGGCGCGCGGCATTTCCCGCGTCATCATCGGCACGGCGGCCCTGCGCGACCCGGATTTCGTGAAAGCCGCCGCCAAGGCTTTCCCCGGCAAGGTGGCGGTTGGCATCGATGCGCGCGATGGCCGCGTGGCCGTGGAGGGCTGGGCCGAAACCTCGGATATGCGCGATGTCGAGCTCGGCAAGCGCTTCGAGGATGCTGGCGTTACACAAATATCGCGCGGGATGGCATGCTCTCCGGCCTCGATTTCGACGGCACGATCGCGCTTGGGCATGCGCTGACGATCCCGGTCATTGCCTCGGGTGGCCTCGCCTCCATGGCCGATATCGAGCGGCTTGCCTCGCCCGAATGCGCGCATCTCGCGGGCGCAATCACGGGACGCGCGCTTTATGATGGCCGGCTCGACCCCGCGCAGGCGATTGCGACGATCCGC
>JALOTF010000081.1 GCA_025458025.1 Beijerinckiaceae bacterium
GCTGGATGCGACCACGAAATCGCGCGTGGGGCACAAGCTCTTCACGCTGCTCTATGTCGATGGCAGCGAGGTGGCGCGCGTCTATTCGAACCAGCCCGCAGCTTACCCAGTCTTTGGCCGCAAGCCGATGGGCCCCACCCCCTGGGGGGCGCTGGTGATGGAGGGCCGCCAGCCCTTCCTCGGCCGCGACATGGAGGCGATCCGCTGGGCGTTCTTCGATCACGCGCTGATCGCGAGCCTTGGTTGCGGATCGGTCATCAACATCCCCATCGTCTATAATGGCGAGACCATCGGCACCATGAACCTACTCGATGCCGAGCATCATTACAGCGAGGCGGATGTGCCGAAGGTGGCCGAACTCGCGCCCCTGCTCATTCCTGCCTTCCTCCTTGCCCGCAAACAAGCCTGAGAGACCCGCCATGGCCGCAACGCTGATCACCAATGCCTGCATCATCGATGGCACCGCCGATCGCCCGTCTGATCCCGTGAATGTGCTGATCGAGGGCGGAACCATCCGCGAGGTCGGCGCGAAAGTCCGCTCCGAGAAGGCGCGGGTGATCGATCTCAAGCGCCGCACGCTGATGCCCGGCCTGATCGACGCGCATGTGCATGTCGTGGCCGTCAGCGCCAATCTCGGTGCCAATGCCGAATTGCCGGATTCGCTCGTCACGGCCCGCTCGTTCAAGGTGATGAATGCCATGCTGATGCGCGGCTTCACCACCGTACGCGATGTCGGCGGGGCCGATCACGGTCTGGAAGTCGCGGCGGAAGAGGGGCCGATCCCCGCGCCACGCCTCGTGCGCTCGGGCAAGGCGCTGAGCCAGACCGGCGGGCATTGCGATTTCCGCGGACGCTTCAATGATCGCCCCGCGATCCAGACCGGCTTCCGCCTCGGTGCGCTGGGTCGCTTGTGTGATGGCGTGGCCGAAGTGCGGAAAGCCGCGCGCGAGGAAATCAAGCAGGGCGCGGCCTTCATCAAGATCATGGCGAATGGCGGCGTCGCTTCGCCGACCGACCCCATCCATTTCCTCGGTTTCGCGCGCGAGGAAATCCTCGCGGCGGTCGAGGAGGCGAAGAATGCGGGGACCTACGTTTCCGCGCATCTCTACACCGCCGAGGCCATCCAGCGCGCCGTGGAATGCGGCGTGCATTCGCTCGAACATTGTAATCTCATCACGCCGGAAGTCGCGAAGCTCGCGGCGAAGGCCGGTGCGGTGGCCGTGCCGACTCTCGTGACCTACGAGAAGCTCGCTTCCGATGGTCCGAAGCTCGGCTTCCCGCCGGAATCGGTTGCGAAGATCGACAATGTGCGCCTGAAAGGCCTCGAATCCCTCTCGATCATGAAGGCCGCGGGCCTCACCATGGCCTATGGCAGTGACCTTCTGGGCGCGATGCATGCCTATCAATCCGAGGAATTCGTCATCCGTGGCCGGGTTTTGCCGGCGCACGAGGTCATCGCTTCCGCCACGCATATCGCAGCGAAGCTCTGCCACATGGAGGGACGCATCGGCGTGATCGCGCCGGGTGCCCATGCCGATCTCGTCGTGGTCGATGGCGACCCCCTCAAGGATCTCTCGCTGCTCACGGGGCAGGGCCGCTATATGCCGCTGATCATGCGCGGCGGGGCCATCGTGAAGCGGAAGGCCATGAACTAAAACGTGAATTCCGAAATCCGGACAATCAAAAGGCGCCGAGGCGCTTTAACAGGGGAGACCACCATGACAATCGATCGCAGGACTATCCTTCAGGCGGGCGCCAGCGCGTTGGCGCTCGGGCTCGCGCCGCAGGGCGCATTCGCGCAGGCCGAGGCTTATCGCATCGGCGCACTGAACCCGGTGACGGGTGCCGGCAGCCCCTATGGCTCCGGCATGGCCGAGATGATTTTCGCGGCGGTGGACGAGGTGAATGCCGCAGGCGGGGCCGCAGGCCGCCGGTTGCAGGTCTTCGCGGATGACACGCAGACCAACCCGCAATCCGCGGTGCTGGCGGCGAAGAAGCTGATCGAGGTGAACAAGGTCAACGCCATCCTCGGCACGTGGTCTTCGGGTGTGTCGCTGGCGGTGATCCCGCTCGTGAACGACGCGAACATCCTGCTGATGCACACCTCCGGTGCGCCGGCGCTCTCCACACCTCCTGCCAATGCCAAGGGCTATGGCTATCGCTTCCAGGCGACGAATGATCGCTTTGGCCGCGCTTTTGCGGAAATCGCCGTGAAGGAAGGCTACAAGCGCCCGGCCACCATGGCGTTCAACAATGCCTCGGGCATCGGCAATACGCAGGGTTTCAAAAAGGCTTGGGAAGCCAAGGGCAACAAGGTTCTGGCCGAGGTCGTCTATGAGCCGAACCAGCCGAGCTATCGCGCGGAACTCCAGAAGGTGCTGGCGGCGCGGCCGGATGTGATTGTGATGGGTTCGTTCCTGCCGGATACCACGATCATCCTGCGCGAGGCTTTCCAGTCCGGCGCGAATGTGAAGTGGATCATCCCTGGCTGGGCGGCGAATCCGCAACTCATCCGCGCGTTGGGCAATGAGGCGACCGAGGGCGTGATCTCGGTTGATTCGGTTGCGAATGAACAGTCTGCCTCTTTCGCCCGCTATGATGCCGCCTATCGCAAGGGCCAATCGCAGCCGGGTGCCTCGAACGTCTATGCCGCGATGACCTATGACATGGTGATCACGCTGGCGCTCGCCATCGAGGCGGCGGGGCCGGGGGCCGGTACGGCGCAGATCAACGCGAAGATCCGCGAAGTGGCGAACCCCGCCGGCGACAAGGTGTTCAGCTTTGCCGAAGGCAAGACCGCCCTCGCGGCCGGCAAGAAGATCAACTACGAGGGCGCTTCTTCGGTGCTGGATTTCGACGAATTCGGCGATGTCACGCCCGATTTTGGCGTGTTCTTCATCACGAAGGGCCAGCTCGAACGCCGCTACGTCGTCAAGATCTGACGGCGCGGGGCCCGGCGTCTCTCCCCGCCGGGCCTCACTTTCTGAAGCGTGGCGATGCTCATCGCCGGATGGTTCCTCGCATGGCATTCTGGATCGAACTGCTGATTTCCGGCCTTGTTGCCGGGCTGGTGATTGGGCTTTCCGCCCTCTCGATCACGCTCGTCTTCGGGATCGCGCGTTTTCCCAATGCCGCGACGGGCGACACCATGACGGTCGGCGCCTATGGCGCGCTGCTGGGGCATCGCGCTACGAATTCGCTGCTGGTCGGGGGCCTAACCGGCGCGATTGCCGGGGCGATCGTGGGCTTTCTCGGCTACTGGTTCATCTTCCGAAAGCTCGCGCAGCGCTCCAATGTGGCGCTTCTCGTGGCCTCGATTGGCCTTGCCTTCGTGCTACGCGCCATTCTCGGTGTGTCGTTCGGACATTCTCAGCAGGTTTTCCAGCTTCCGCTCGTCCGGCCCTGGCGCATTGGCGATGTGCCGGTTCACCCAAACGATCTCGTGCTGGCCGGGGCCTGCGCGACCATTCTCGCCATCGTTTTCGCGATCCTGCATCTCACGCCCATCGGGCGGCGGATGCGCGCGGTGGCGGATGATCCGGCGCTCGCGCGCGTCTCCGGCATCTCGCCTTCGAGCGTGATGACCGTGCTCTGGCTGCTCGCGGGCGCGGTTTCGGCCTCGGCGGGCATCGTGGCCGGCATCAAGACCGTGGTTTCGCCCGAAATGGGCTGGGATCTACTGCTGCCGGCCTTTGCGGCGGCGATTGTCGGCGGCATCGGCAGCCCGGTCGGCGCGGTGGTCGCGGGCCTGCTGATCGGCGTGGTGCAGGAAATGGCCACGCCCTTCGTGGGCTTCACCTACAAGATCGCCCTGTCATTCCTGTTGATGCTCGTGGTGCTGCTGGTGCGCCCGCGCGGCCTCTTCGGCAAGCTGGAAGGCGCACGCTGATGGAAGCCTATCTCATCGCCATCCTGATCGTCACCGCGATCTATGTACTTCTGTCGCTGGGCCTCACGCTGCAATACGGGCTGACGGGCCTGATCAATTTCGGCCATGTCGGCTTCTTCTGCATCGGCGCTTACGCCGCCGCGATCCTCTCGACAGCAGGCAGCATGCCCATCGCCGTGGGGCTGGTGGCCGGAATGCTGCTCGCGGGCCTTGCGGCCATCCCCATCGGGCTTGTGGCCTTGCGCTTGCGGGACGATTACTTCGCGATCGTGACGCTTGGTTTCTCGGAAACCGTGCGGCTCGTGATCACGTCCGAAGGCTGGCTCACCAAGGGCGTGCAGGGCATTCCCGGAATCCCCAAGCTGATCGACGGCGTGGGCACCGGCCCGGCGCTGATGATCCTCGCGCTGGTGGGCTTCGCGAATATCCTCGCGGTCATCGCCTTCCTCAGGATCGTGAAAAGCCCCTTCGGCCGGATGATCGAGGCGATCCGCGACAATGAGGATGCCGTGAAGGCGCTGGGGAAAGACCCCGCGCGCTTCAAGATTCAGGTGCTGGTGCTGGGCGCGGTGCTGGCCGGGCTCTCCGGCGGGTTCTATGCGCATTACATCGGCTATGTCTCGCCGGACCAGTTTCTCCCGATTGTCACCTTCTATGTCTGGATGGCGATCATCATGGGGGGCGTGGGGCGCATTTCCGGCGCGCTGGTGGGCACCCTGCTGCTGATGGGCTTTCTGGAAGGCTCGCGCTTCCTGCGGGACCTGCTGCCCTTCATCTCGGCGGTGGAGATGGCGAGCATTCGCATCGGAGCCGTGGGCCTCGCGCTGATCCTCTTCACGATCTACAGGCCGCAGGGCCTGATGGGCGATTATACGAGGCGCAAATGAAGCTCGCTTTGCGCGATATTTCGGTCCGCTTCGGCGGCTTCAAGGCCGTGGATGGCATCAGCCTCGCCATCGAGCCGGGCACGCTCGTGGGCATCATCGGTCCGAACGGGGCGGGAAAATCCACGCTCTTCTCGATGGTCACCGGCTTCCTGCCCCATGGCGAGGGCGTTGTGTCGCTCGGCGAGGCCGACATCTCGCGGGACACACCGTTCGGACGGGCAAGGCGCGGCATGGTGCGCACCTTCCAGGTGCCGCGCGAATTCGCGCATCTCACGGTGCGCGAGAACCTGATGGCCGCAGCCCCCGGCCAGAGCGGCGAGAACCTCATCGATCTCTTCTTCCGGCCCGGCAAGGTGCGCAATGAGGAAGACGCCATCCGCCGCGAGGTGGAGGAGACTATCGACTTCCTGAAGCTGCGCGCGGTGGCGGATGTCTCGGCCGGGCGGCTCTCGGGCGGCCAGAAAAAGCTCCTCGAACTCGGTCGCGTGCTGATGACGAAGCCGAAACTGATCCTGCTCGATGAGCCCTTCGCGGGCGTGAACCCTGTGCTGATCGAGGAACTCTCGGGCCATATCCGGGCGCTGAACCAGCGCGGAATCGGCTTTGTCATCATCGAGCATGATCTCTCCGCCCTCTCGCGGCTCGTGAGCGTGCTGCATGTGATGGATCAGGGGAAGCTGCTCGCCTCGGGCGCGCCCGCCGAGGTTCTCGCGCGGAAGGATGTGCGCGAAGCCTATCTGGGAGGTGCGGCATGAGCGTTTTGGAGATCGACAATCTCAGCGGCGGCTATTCCGAGGTGAACATCCTCAACGGCGTCACCGTGTCCGTGGGCGCGGGCGAAATCGTCACCGTCGCGGGCACCAATGGCGCGGGCAAATCCACGCTCGCGAAGGCCGTGGTGGGCCTGTTGCCGCGCGTGGAGGGCGAGATCCGCTTCGAAGGGTCAGTCATCAACGCCGTGCCGACGGAGATGCGCGCCAATCGCGGCATCGGCTATGTGCCGCAGGTCGCGAATATCTTTCCGTCGCTCACCGTGCAGGAAAATCTCGAGGTTGTGGTGGGCGTCACCGATCAACGGCAGCGCATCGCCGAGCTTTTCGCGGTCTTCCCCGCGCTTGCCTCGCGCCGGCGCACGCGCGCGGGCTCGATGTCCGGCGGCGAGCGCCAGCAATTGGCCTATGCGCGTGCCCTGATGACGCGCCCACGGTTGATCGTGCTGGATGAACCGACGGCGGCACTCTCGCCCGCGCTCGTCTCCGAAACCTTCGAGCGTATTCGGGCACTGCCCAGCATCGGCGCGAGCGTGCTGCTCATCGAACAGCGGGCGCGGCAGGCTTTGGCGATCTCGCATCGCGGGGTCATTCTCGATGGTGGTCGGGTGGCGATGGAAGGCCCGGCGGATACGCTGCTGGCGGATGAGCGCGCAGCGAATCTCTATCTCGGGCAGCATGGCTGACATCGCGCGACCTTCCGAGACAGGTTCATGATTTCAGGCCTATCGAAAGTTTGCATCGCGGCTCTTTCCGAATTGCCATGCGGAAATCCGATCCATAATCTCGGCATCAGCGGAACATCATGCAGGCTTTGCATGAAGCCCATAGGCCGATGACAGGCCACCAGCAAAAAGAACAGGGGAGACGACGACAATGTACATTTCTCGCAGAGAAGCTCTGGCAGGCGCAGCGGCCCTTTCGGCGCTTGTCGCGGCCGGTGGTCCGGCTCGCGCGCAGGCCAAGTTCTTCCGCATCGGTACGGGCGGCACGGGCGGCACGTATTACCCGATCGGCGGCATCATCGCGAACGCCATCTCGAACGATAAGGTGAATGCCAGCGCGGTCGCCACCAACGGCTCCGTGGCGAATGTGAACGCCATTGCCGGCGGGAATGCGGAATCCGGCTTCAGCCAGGCCGATGTCGCCTCCTGGGCCTATACCGGCACGGGCATTTGGGAAGGGCGCCCGAAGATCGAGGAACTGCGCGCCATCGCCAACCTCTATCCCGAGACCGTGCACGTCGTCGCGCGCAAGGGCCTCGGCGCGAAGTCGATCGCCGATCTCAAGGGCAAGCGTATCTCTATCGACGAGCCGGGTTCGGGCTCGCTGGTGAATGCCCGGGAAATCCTCGCGGCCTATGGCATCCGGCAGGGTGATTACCGCGCCGAGAACCTGAAGCCGGGCCCCGCCATCGACAAGATCAAGGATGGCGGCCTCGACGCCTTTTTCTTCACCGGCGGCTACCCCTTCGGCGCGCTGACCGAACTCGCGGCCACGCATAGCTTCGAACTTCTGGCGATCGACGGCCCGCAGGCCGCAGCGCTCAAGTCCAAGTTCGGCTTCTTCGCGGACGATACCATTCCCGATGGCGCCTACAAGGACATCAAGGGCGTGAAGTCGATTGCGGTGGGTGCCCAATGGGTCACCACCTCGAAGATGGACGACGATCTCGTTTATGAGGTCACCAAGGGCCTCTGGGGCGACAAGGCGCGCTCGGCGCTCGATACCGGCCACGCCAAGGGCAAGGAAATCAAGCGCGCCACGGCGCTGACCGGCCTGGGCATTCCGCTGCACAAGGGTGCGGAGCGCTTCTACAAGGAAGCGGGTCTGCTGAAGACCTGAGGAAACATCCCGAAAATAGGCCGCGCGGGGCAAAATCCCGCGCGGATCAGCATGATTGCAGGGCTGCGGGCGGCAGGGCCGGGCCATGGGGGAGGGCTGGCGCATGAGCGCGGCACCATCGGACAAGCTTGATCTGAAAAAAGCGCAGGAGATCGAGGAAAGCCTCGATCACGAGATCCGCTTTCGCCCGCTCCTGCCCACGGCCGGGTGGCTGGTGGCCGGCGCGCTGCTTGCGCTCTCCCTCTTCCATTACTACACGGCCGGCTTCGGGCTTCTGGCCGAGGTGACGCATCGCGGCATCCACCTCGCCTTCGTCATCGGGCTGATCTTCCTCGTCTTCTCGGCCCGGTCATCCGACAACAAGACGGCGCCCAAGGCTTCGCTGCTGCGCCCGCTGGGCATCGGGCTCGTCGATTGGCTACTCTGCTTCGCGGCGATCATCTCGTCGCTCTACGTGCCCTATATTTTCGAGGATCTCGCGTTCCGCGTCGGCAATCCGCTCACCGTCGACTGGGTGATGGGCACACTCGCCATCGTGGTGCTGCTGGAAGCCACGCGCCGCGCGATTGGCTGGCCATTGCCGATCATCGCCGTGGTGCTCATCCTGTATGCGATGTACGGCAACCTCATGCCGAGCGTGTTCGCCCATCCCGGCAACAGCTGGAAATCGGTGGTGAACCACCTCTATCTGACCTCGCAGGGCATCTACGGCATCGCGCTCGGCGTAGTGGCGACCTATGTGTTTCACTACGTGCTGTTCGGCGTGCTGGCGACGCGTGTGGGTCTCGGCAAGCTCTTCATCGATCTCGCCACCGCGATGGCCGGCCGCTTCTCCGGTGGCCCGGCGAAGGTCACGATCTTTGCCTCAGGCCTGTTCGGCATGATTTCCGGCTCCTCGATCGCAAATACCGTGACGGTGGGTTCACTCACGATCCCGATGATGATCCGCACTGGCTATCCCCGGCATTTCGCGGGTGCGGTGGAAGCGACTGCCGCCACCGGCGGGCAAATCACCCCGCCCATCATGGGCGCGGCTGCCTTCCTGATGGTGGAATTCCTGAACCTGCCCTACCAGACCATCATTCTCGCGGCGATCGTGCCGGCCTTCATGCATTTCTTCGGCATTTTCTGCCAGGTGCATTTCGAGGCGAAGAAGCTGGGCCTCAAGGGCGTTCCGCGCGAGGAACTGCCGAATGCCTGGGCCATCCTGAAGAAGGATTGGCCGGCCCTCGCCCCGTTGCTTGTGCTCCTCGTGGTTCTGCTCTCCGGCTATACGCCCTATCTCGCGGCCTTCTGGGGCATCACGGCCTGCATGGTCGTGGGTCTCACGAATCGCAATCCGATTGTTGCTGTCGGGCTGTTGGCTGGGGTGGTTCTGGCGGTTTGGACCGGAGCCATTGTCGAATGGTATGGCCTTGCGATCCTGTTCTCGCTCTGCGTGGCCGCGAGCCTCTGGTGGTTCCTGAAGGACAAGGCGACGGTCGCGCGCGCCATCGACATCGTTGATGCCTTCGTGCTCGGCGCCAAATACGCTATCGGCGTGGGTGCCGCAGCGGCCACTGTGGGCATCATCGTCGGCGTGGTGACGCTGACAGGCGTAGGCTTCAAACTCTCGGATATCGTCGTGGGTGCGGCGCAGAGCGGCGCCTCGGCGGTGATGGCGCTCGCGCCGGTGGGCCTGCTCGACCTCTCGAATGTCACGCTGCTGCTCACGCTCATCATGACGGGCGTGGTCTGCATCCTTCTGGGATGCGGCATCCCCACCACGGCCTGCTACATCATCATGGTGACAATCGCGCAGCCCGCGCTCGGCAAGCTCGGAGTGGAGCCCATCGTCTCGCACTTCTTCGTGTTCTATTACGGCCTTCTCGCCGATGTGACGCCGCCCGTGGCGCTCGCGGCCTATGCCGGCGCAAGCATGGCGGGTGCCGAACCCTTCAAGACCGGGAACACGGCCTTCCGCCTTGCCATGGCGAAGGTGCTCGTGCCTTTCGTCTTCGTGTTCTCGCCCGCGATGCTGCTGGTAACCAAGGGGTTCACCTGGTTCGATTTCTGGTTCACGACCCTGGGATGCCTCATCGGCATCGTGATGCTTGCCGCCGCGCTCACCGGCTATGGCCTCGCCCTGATGAAGCGCTGGGAGCGGTTGCTGCTCTTCGTGGGATCGGTGCTGGTGATCATGCCGAATGTCACAGGAACGGTGATCGGCATCCTGCTCTCCGTGCCGGTCTTGCTGAACCAGCTGGCACAATATCGCCGGGAAAAAGCGTTGGCCTGAAGCCTGGCTTCTTCCCGAGTGCGACGGTTCGCAGCGGGGCGTTCAGATTTCGGAGGTTTTCCGCGGAAGGTCTGGCGGACAGGGAGGGATTCGAACCCTCGATAGAGTTGCCCCTATACACGCGTTCCAGGCGTGCGCCTTCAACCACTCGGCCACCTGCCCATCCACGTAATATTATCTGGAGGACAGATGCGATGCCGAAGGCATCGCTGTGCGCCTTCAACCGCTCGGCTACCTGCCCATCCACATGCGCTGGTCAAGCGCATGGATCGCTTTCCGGTGCGAAGCCATAGGTTCGCAAGCCGTGAAAGTCGGGCGGGTTATGGCGGGAGGCCCGGCAAAATGCAAGGCGGCTTGGCACGGTTTTCGAAAGCCGGCGTCGCTTTTCTCACGTCGTGTCACGTTCACGAGAGACCGGAGCCCCTGCCCTTGCGCGAAAGGGCGCGCGGCCCCAGCTTTGGGGCTCATCACCGACCCATCTCGGAGGTTGCCATGTTCTTCGCCCGCAAAGCCGTCACGCTCCCCCGCGCCGATGAGGCGCTGCCGGGCCGTGCGCAGCCGATTCCCACAGCCGCGACGCATTTCGTGTTCCGCCGTCCGCTGAACGGGCCGATTCCCGAGGGTCTCGAGGAGGCAGTGTTCGGCATGGGCTGCTTCTGGGGTGCCGAGCGCAAGTTCTGGCAGATCGGCGACGGGATCTGGAGCACTTCCGTCGGTTATGCGGGCGGCCATACGCCGAACCCCACCTATGAGGAGACCTGCTCCGGCCGCACCGGGCACACGGAAGTGGTGCGCGTGGTCTATGATCCCGCGAAAGTGAGCTTCGCTGATCTCCTGCGCGTGTTCTGGGAGAATCACGATCCCACGCAGGGCATGCGGCAGGGCAATGATGTGGGCACGCAATATCGCTCGGCGATCTTCACCGCGACGGAAGCCCAGCTCGCCGAGGCGAAGGCCTCACGCGAGGCCTATCAGGCGAAGCTGAAGGCCGCGGGATACCCGGAGATTACCACCGAGATTGCGCCCGCCGGGCCGTATTACTTCGCCGAGGAATACCACCAGCAATACCTCGCGAAGAACCCGAACGGCTATTGCGGGCTCGGCGGCACAGGCGTCTCCTGCCCCATCGGGCTGAAGGCGTAAGCGTCAGGGGCCAAGGGGCGCGCGCTTCTCGGCCATCTTTAGCACCAGCACGCCGACGATCGCGCTCGCGAGGGAACCCACGATCACGCCCAACCGGATGCGATCCTGCAAGGCGGGATCGCTGAAGGAGAGCGAGCCGATGAACAGGCTCATCGTGAAGCCGATGCCGCAGAGAATCGCCACGCCGTAGATCTGCAGCCAGGTGGCGCCGGCGGGTTTGGGCGAAAGCCCGGCCCGCACGGCCAGCCATGTCGCGGCGAGAATGCCGAACTGCTTTCCCACGAAAAGACCGATGATGATGCCCATCGTGAGCGGCGCGAAGAGGGCATGGAGCCCCATGCCCGCAAGGGGCACGCCGGCATTCGCGAAGGCGAAGATCGGCACGATGAGGAAGGACACCCAAGGCTTGAGGCCGTGTTCGAGGTCTTCGAGCGGGGTCGCACCGGCTTTCGCGTGCATCGGAATAACAAATCCCAGGGCCACGCCGGCGAGCGTGGCATGCACGCCCGATTTCAGCACCAGCGCCCACATGACGATGCCGACCAGCATATAGGCCGCGATGCTCCGCACGCCGAGCCGGTTGAAGGCGACGAGAATCGCCAGGCAAAGACCGGCAAGACCCAGCATGGGGAGGGAGAGCTTCGCGGTGTAGAACAGCGCGATCACGACCACTGCCATCAGGTCATCGATGATGGCAATGGCCAGAACGAAGACCTTGAGGCTGAAGGGCACGAGCCGGCCGAGTGCCGCGATGAGGCCGACCACAAAGGCGATGTCGGTGGCGGTGGGAACCGCCCATGCCGGAATGTTCTGGGGCGAGCCCGTATTCAGCGCCACGAACAGCAAGGCGGGCAACGCGAAGCCGCCGCAGGCCGCGATCAGCGGCAGCAGGGCCCGCCGCCAATCCGAGAGTTCGCCCGCGAGGAACTCGCGCTTGATCTCCAGCCCCACGAGCAGGAAGAAAATCGCCATCAGCCCGTCATTCACCCAGAGCAGCAGCGGCTTTTGGATCGCGAAATCGCCGAGGGATACATGGATGGGGAAGCCGAGAATGGCGGTATACCCCCCCTGGAAGCCAGAATTCGCGGCAATCAGTGCGAGAAGGGCGGAGACTGCCAGCGCAAGGCCCGCCCAACGTTCCATCGCGGCCTGATCCGACGCAGCCATCAGCTCTCCCCTTCCGTTTTGGCCGGGATGCCGGGTGCTTCCCAAGTCCAGATCTCGGTGTTAGTCCGTAGGGACATGTGGGGCTTGGCGTGTTTTTGCCAAGCGCGGCGAAGAGGTTGCCTGATGATCGAACGCGTTCTCGAGCGGTTTCTGTTTGCGAGCCGTTGGCTCCTCGCGCCCTTCTACGTGATGCTTGTGGCCGCTCTGGGCGTGCTGCTGCTGAAGGCGGCGCAGGAATTGTGGCACTTCGTGAGCCATGCTGTCACGGCCACCGAATCGGAGGTGATCCTCGGCGTGCTCGCGCTGATCGATCTCACGCTCACCGGCTCGCTGATCGTGATTGTCATCTTCTCGGGCTATGAGAACTTCGTCTCGCGGATCGATCCCGGCAAGACCGAGGATTGGCCCGAATGGATGGGCAAGATCGACTTCACCGGGTTGAAGCTGAAGCTGCTGTCATCCATCGTGGCGATTTCCGCCATTCAGGTGCTGAAGGCCTTCATGAACGTGAAGAATACCTCGGATCGCGACCTCATCTGGCTGGTCGGAATCCACATGGTCTTCGTGGTCTCGGGCCTGATCATGGCGCTGACGGATCGCTTTTCCGAAGCCGCGCACGGCAAGAAGGCAGGGGCGAAAAAAGCCTCTGCCGCCGACAGCGAGCATTGAACCGGCCGCGCGCCTCAGGCGGCGCGCGGCGAGGATTCCGAGGTGAGAATCGCGAAGAGTGCTGCAGGGTCATCCGCCTGTCGCAGCATCTGCACCTGCGCGGGCGAGCGGAAGAACCGCGCCACGCGGGAGAGCGCCTGAAGATGGTCGGCGCCTGCACTCTCCGGAGCCAGCAGCACGAAGACGAGATCCACCGGCTGGCCATCGACCGATTCGAAATCCACGGGGCGCGCGAGCCGCGCAAAGAGCCCGACGAGATGCGGCAGGCCGGGAATGGCCGCGTGCGGAATGGCCACGCCCTGCCCGATGCCGGTGGAGCCAAGACGTTCGCGCTGCAAGAGCTGGTCGAAGATCACGCGATCCGGGCGGCCGCTCAATTCGGCAGCACGCATCGCCATCTCCTGAAGGAGCTGCTTCTTGCTGTTGGGCTTCAGATCCGAAAGCACAGCCTCCGGAACAAGGAGAGACGTAAGCGCCATGACACCTGACCAAGCAGGAGGCGTGCCGTTCTGCACCGCCGACCCAGAAGTTGCACCGTGAGGGCCGTTCCGCCCCGCCCCATCAACCGATATCGACCCAGCCGTAATGGCCGTCTTTCCGGCGGTAGAGCACATTCACGCGGCCGGTGCCAGCGTTTCGGAAGACAAGAACGGGGAGATCCGACTTTTCGAAAGCCTCCACGGCCGAGGTGGTGCTATGGCGCGGCGCATTCGCGACAGCCTCCGCGATGATCACCGCACCGGCGCCAGTGGTCGCCACCACATCATCCTCGTCATCCTCATGGTCGTCGATCATGAGCGGCGGGCTGGTGTCGAACCCGTTCATCGGCACGCGATCCGCGCCGTGTTTGTCCTTCTTGCGCTTGAAACGGCGCAGGGATTTCGCGATTCGCTCGATCGCGACCGAGAGCGATTGATAGGCATCGGGCGCTTCGCCCGTCACATGCATCACGGGACCATGGTCGAAACGCACGGCGCATTCCGTCTTGAAGCCGATGCCATCGCGCGAGACGGTGATATGCCCGGAGAAGTTGGAATCGACGTATTTCCGGACCACTTCGTTGAGGCGGTGCTCGGCCTGGTGGCGCAGCACTTCACCGAGATCGATGTTCTTGCCGGAGACACGGATTTCCATGATCGACTCCCCTGTTCGCGACCCCGATTCCCCCGGGGTCGATCAGGGGAGGCTACGTCCGGCCGGCGGGGCTCGTCAATCGAAAGGCGTAGGGGCCTGCCCCAGCCCGAGGCGTCGTGCCTAACGATCGCTCAACCCGCTTTCGCACGCGGCATCGCGGCCTGCTTCTCGCGCCGGCGGATGGAGGAGGAGGCAATGCCCAATCCCTCCCGATACTTGGCGACAGTGCGCCGCGCGATATCGATGCCCATCTCTTTCAGCTTATCGACGATGGCATCGTCGGAGAGGACCGCCTGCGCGCTCTCCGCCTCGATGAGCTGCTTGATGCGGAAGCGCACGGCTTCGGCCGAAACCGAGGCGCCGCCATCGCTCGCGGCAATCGCGGTCGAGAAGAAATACTTCATCTCGAACAGCCCGCGCGGGGTCGCCATGTACTTGTTCGCCGTCACGCGGCTGATGGTCGATTCGTGCAACTGCACCGCATCCGCGATGATCTTCAGGTTCAGCGGCCGCAAATGCGCCACGCCATAGGTGAAGAAGGCATCCTGCTGGCGCACGATCTCGGTCGCGACCTTGAGAATGGTCCGCGCGCGCTGTTCGAGGCTGCGCACGATCCAGTTCGCATTGGTCCAGTGCTCGTCCACGAAGCTGCGGGCGGCCTTGTCCGGATTCTTCGAAACGCGGGCATAGAATGTGCGATTGGCCACCACGCGCGGCAGCGCATCGGAATTCAGTTCCACCTGCCAGCCACCATCGGAGGCCGGGCGTACATAGACATCGGGCACGATGGCATCGATCATCGTGGAGCCGAAGATCAGTCCCGGCTTGGGATCGAGCCGGCGGATCTCGGCGATCATATCGGCGAGATCATCTTCATCGACACCGCAGGCGCGACGAAGAGCCGCAAACTCGCGCTTTGCCAGTAGATCGAGATGGCTCACGAAAGCGTCCATTGCGGGGTCGAGCCGGTCGCGTTCGCGCAACTGCATCCGGAGGCACTCCGCGAGGTTGCGCGCGCCCACACCCGTGGGCGAGAAGCCATGCACCACTTCGAGCGCGATCTCGCAGCGCTTCAGCGGCACGCCAAGCCGCTCCGCGAGGCTCTCCAGCGATTCGAGCAGGTAACCGGTCTGGTCGATCTGGTCGATGATCTGCCCCGCGATCAGCCGCGTGAGGTCATCGGTGTCATAGCAGCCGAGCTGATTTTCGAGATGCTCGTGCAGCGTGGTGGCGGCCGCAATATAGGCCTCGAGATTGGGATCCTCGGCATCGAGCGACGAACCACGGCCCGAGCCGCCGGAGAGGTTCCAGTGAGCGCTTTCGGCCTGCGGGCCATCCTGCGCCACCACCGCCTCATCCGGGAAGGCATTCTCGAAGCTCGTGCCGGTCTCGCGCTCCAGCGTGGCACGATCCGCCGGCATGTCCTCGCTGGCCCAGTCGCCGGGGGTTGCTTCGGCGCGCACGGGCTCCATGGGGCCGGTGTCGGGCGCGATGGGGCCCTCGTCGTCACGCCCGTCGCGCTCAAGCAGCGGATTGCGCTCCAGCTCGGTCTCGACAAAAGCCTGCAACTCGGTGGTCGAAAGCTGAAGAAGCTTGATCGCCTGCAGAAGCTGCGGCGTCATGACCAGAGACTGGCTCTGGCGCATCATCAGTTTCTGGCCAAGGGCCATCGACTTGCCTCTTTCCGAATCGCGCGATCCGTGCGCCATGCACGAAACCTGTTTCGGCATGGATATTGCAAATACTTAATTTCGGAACTCTGAAGGGCAAGCTGAAAGTTTGTCCCGCCGGCGAAAGACACCGCATACCGCCCTGCAAAAAGGGCATGGCGCGGCGTTTAGCCCCAGATCGCTCTGCTTTAGAGGCGGAAATCCTCGCCGAGATAAAGCCGTCGCACATCCGGGCTCGCGATGATCTCGTCCGGCTGGCCTTCCATGAGAACCTCGCCGGAATGGATGATATAGGCGCGGTCAATCAGCGAGAGCGTTTCGCGCACGTTATGATCGGTGATGAGCACGCCAATCCCGCGTGATTTCAAATGCTTCACCAAGTCTTGGATGTCGCCGACCGCGATGGGATCGATGCCCGCGAAGGGCTCATCGAGCAGCATGAAATGCGGGCGGCCCGCCAGCGCCCGCGCGATTTCGCAGCGGCGACGCTCGCCGCCCGAGAGCGCGATGGAGGGCGAATGCCGGAGCCGCGTGATGGAGAACTCCTCCAGCAGCGAATCGAGTTCGTGCTCGCGCTTTTTCGAATCCGACTCCACGGATTCGAGCACAGCGCGGATGTTCTGTTCCACCGTCAGCCCGCGGAAAATCGAGGCTTCCTGCGGCAGGTAGCCGATGCCGAGCCGCGCGCGGCGATACATCGGCAGGCCGGTGATATCGAATCCATCGAGATGGATGCGCCCGTGATCCGCCGGCACGAGGCCGGTGATCATGTAGAACACGGTCGTCTTGCCCGCGCCATTGGGGCCGAGCAGGCCCACGGCCTCGCCCCGGCGCACATGCAGGCTCACATCCTTCACGACCTTGCGCTTGCCGTAGCTCTTGCCGAGCGATTCGGCCGCGAGCACGTCGATCGCCTGTGTCATATTCTCATCCGCGCGGCCGGGCAGGCGCAGGCCCATCACGGCCGGGGCCTGCTCTGCAGCGGGCGCGGCCGGAGAGGCCGGCTTTTGGCCAAGAAGGCGACGAAGGGATTGAAACACCGGGGAAACACTCGAAAAACGGTCGGACGCGCAGACTTCTCGCTTATCGCAGCTTGGGGCTGCCGTCACCTGTCAGGGACGGGCCGGCGCGGTGGTCGGGCATTCCTTCGAACGCGCCGGCGTGTTGCCTCCATTGCGATTGTTGCCGCCGGGGCTTTCCGAGCCCGGCGTGAACACGCCCTGCACGCGGCCGGAGGGCCCGGCATCGACCTTCGCGCGGCCCGTTTTCACGTCGTAGACCACGCGCTCGCCGCGCTGCACGTTCTCACAATCGGCGATCACCACGCGGCCCGTGAGCGTCACGGTGTCGCTCGCGGCGTGGTAGACCATCTTCTGCGAGGTGGCGGACAGCGTGCCCGAGAGCAGCGAGACCGGGCCGTCGCAATCGATCTGCTGGATCGAGGTCGAGCCCGGCGAGGGCGTCGCGCCGGCACGCGCCTGCGCGTAGGAGATCGTCATGCTGGCACAGCGCAGGATGCTCTGGCCCTGAACGGCGACGACATCGCCGGAATAGACAGCCTTGCTCTCCTTGTCGAACACCTCAAGGCGATTCGCATCCACCTTTACGGGCTCGCGGCTGTTGGAGCCAAAGCCCGCGAAAGGCGTGCCGGCCGTGCCACGCCTCGGCGCATCCTGTGCGATGGCCGCACCGGCGAGAAGAAATCCCGCGGCCAGAACAGCCAGAGATTTGGGGGCGAGGAATTGCATCATGGTTCGGTCTTTCCGGCGGGGGGAGGCGCATTCACGAATTCGGAATGCACGCGACCCTCAAACACGAATTTGTGGCCATTCTCCAGCACCTGCAACGTGTCAGCCGCAACCTGCCCCGCCTGCATGCGCACTTCCACCGGCTTGTTCGAGAGAACCGTGCCGGCCTTGAATTCGATTTCGGCTTCCTCGAGTTTCGCCTCGACGCCGTTATCCGTTTTGACGCGCACATTGCCGCGAAGGTTCAGCTTTTCGGCCTTGCTGTCATAGGTGCCGCCATCGCCGGAGAAATCGGTCCAGCCCTGCCGGCCCTGCTGCACTCGCGCCGAGAGGGTCTGCATCTCGACGACATTGGGGTTGCGCAGATCCTGCAGCGCCTTGGCGGCGTTCAGTTCGTAAGAGGAGCCATCGCGCCGGAAACCCGAGAGTTTCGGCTTCTCGACGACGATTTTCCGGTCCTCGATCGAAACCGTGCCAGAAACATTCATCGGCACGCTGACCAACAGCCCCAGAACCGTGCGCGCCACGAGAAAAACGACGAGCCCACCGCAGGCGAGCGGGATGAGCCGCTTCAGCCAGCGCACACGCCGGGAATGGCGCGCGGCGGCCACGAATTCCGGGCGATGCGCCAAGGCCTCGGGCAAAGCCGGAAACCGGGCACGCTGCGAAGGAGACGCCAGAAGCGACACGCGAAAAACCGCCTTTTCCCAAACGAACAGGCCGAGCCTATCCAGCATGCTCGCGGCGGAGTTATGGCGCGGGAATCGCGAATATTCCGTTCGCGGGCCCCGCGCTGCCCTCACGCATGCGCGAAGATATCTGTCTCCGGCCAGCCCTGAAGGTCAAGCGCGGCGCGCGCGGGCAGGAAGCGGAAGCAGGCATCGGCCAGTTCCTTCCGGCCATCCCGCACCAGCAGCACATCCAGCTTCGCCTTCAGCGCGTGAAGATGCAGAACATCGGAGGCCGCATAGGCCATCTGCGCCTCGGTGAGCGTTTCCGCCCCCCAATCCGAGCTTTGCTGCTGCTTGGAAATCTCCACGCCGATGAGATCGCGGCAGAGATCCTTAAGGCCGTGGCGATCGGTGTAGGTGCGCACGAGGCGCGAGGCGATCTTGGTGCAATAGACCGGGCTCGCCTGCACGCCGAACGTCTGCTGCATCACCGCAAGATCGAACCGGCCGAAATGGAACAGCTTCAGGATGGATTTGTCCTTCAGCATCTTCACGAGGTTCGGGGCCTTTTTCTGGCCCGGCGCGATCTGCACGAGATCCGCCGTGCCATCCCCCAGCGAGAGCTGCACAAGGCAGAGCCGGTCGCGATGCGGGTTGAGGCCCAGGGTTTCGGTGTCGATCGCCACCACCGATCCGGCGGGAATCGGAGCGGGCAGATCGCCCTTGTGCAGGCGGATGGTCATGCGGAAAGCACCTCCGGCAAAGAAACTGTGCTTCTCTCTAGTCGGTTCTGGTTTGCGCTCAACCTTTGATCGCATGACAGACGCTGGATCACCGCGCGTAGCCAATATTGGATTGCACATGTGCAACAGATAAATCGATATTGACCTAATATATCTGCGACAACGCAATTTCAGCCCCAGGGAGTTTCCCATGCAGCTGCTTGGTATCCACCATCTCACCGCGATTTCCGCGAATGCGAAGCACAATCACGCCTTCTATGCCGGGCTTCTCGGCATGCGGCTCGTGAAGAAGACCGTCAATCAGGACGATACCTCCGCCTATCATCTGTTCTATGCGGATGGCGAGGGATCACCCGGTTCGGATCTCACCTTCTTCGAGTTCCCCGTGCCCCGCGAGCGGCGCGGCACGCATTCGATCACTCGCACTGCTCTGCGTGTGAACGGTGCGGACGCCCTCGCCTTCTGGGAAAAGCGCCTCGCCGCTGCCGGCGTGCCGCGGACACCGGTGCGCGAGATCGATGGCCGTCTCACCCTCGATTTCGAGGATCCCGAGGGCCAGCGTCTCAGCCTTGTCGATGATGGCGGTGCAGGCGATGCCCACCCCTGGGCGAAAACGGACGTGCCTGCGGCCTTCCAGATCCGCGGTCTCGGCCCGATTCGCATGAGCGTGCCGGAACTCAGGCGCACGAAGCTCTTCGTGGAAGGCGTCTACGACATGCGCGAGGAGCGGCATTACGAGAACCCGGATTACAAGGGTTCGCACATCCATGTATTCGGCATGGGCGAAGGCGGGCCTGCAGCCGAACTGCATGTCGCGGTGGAGCCGGGGCTTCAGCCGGCCGTGCAGGGTGCCGGTGCGGTGCATCATGTCGCGTTCCGCTCGGCCGATGCGGATTACACGAACTGGCTCGCGCGCTATGCCGAAATCGGCCTGCGCTCGTCCGGCCCGGTGGATCGCTTCTGGTTCCGCTCGCTCTATGTGCGCGAGCCCAATGGTGTGCTCTTTGAAATCGCGACCGATGGGCCCGGTTTCAATGCGGACGAGCCGAAGGAAACAATGGGCGAGACGCTCTCTCTCCCACCTTTCCTCGAGCCGAAGCGCGCCCAGATCGAGGCGGGCCTCACCCCGCTGTGAGATTGGCCTCGGCGCGGGCGATCAGGCGATCCGCCAAGGCGCCTGCCGGAGCGACCACCGCTTCGGCCCGCGCAATCTGGCCCCAATCGACGGACGCATCGGTCATTTCCGCTAGATGATCCAGCAAGGAGCGGTCGGAGCCCAAAGTGGCTTCGACCGCTTTTTTCACGAGCGCCGTCGCATCCGGGCGCGGCATGTGGTTCGCGAGGGCGAAGCTCGCGGCTTCCGCCAGCACGAGGCCGCGCGTGCCTTCGATATTCGCGGACATGCGACTTGAATCAACACGCAAGGCCCCGAGCATTTCATCCGCGCGCAGTAGGGCAGCACCCGTCGCGGCGATGAGCGGCGGCAGGGCCAGCCATTCGAGCGTCCAGGCCGCGCCGTCGCGTTCATTGAGGTGCAGCCCCGCCTGATGCAGCGCGCCGGCCTCGTTTCCGGCATAGCGCGCGAGGGATTGCACGATCTCCGCGAGAACCGGGTTCTGCTTCTGCGGCAAGGTGGAGGAGCCCCCGGCACCCGCGAACCCCACTTCGGCCACCTCGCTTTGCGCCAGCAACGCGAGATCGCCACCGATTGTGCCCAGCGAGCCCGCGATCATCGCCAGCAACTGGCCGAATTCGATGATCCGGTCGCGACCCTTGTGCCACGGCTCGGCATGGCCGAGCGCCAGTTCCTCCGCGAGGCCATCCATCACGGCGAGGGCCTGATCCCCAAACACCGAGAGATTGCCCGCCGCACCGCCCATCTGCACGACCAGCAGGCGGGGGCGTATCTCCGCGAGGCGCTCGCGATGGCGGATCAACGGCGCGAGCCATTGCGCGGCCTTGAGGCCGAAAAGCGTAGGCGCTGCCGCCTGCATGCGCGTGCGGGCGAGGCAGAGCGTATCGCGATGGGCGATGGCGAGATCGGCAAGACGGCGGATAAGCGCCGCGAGACGGCGATCGACGATCTGCACAACCTCCCGCAGGCGCAGCACGAGCGCGAGATCGGTGAGGTCCTGCGAGGTCATGCCCCAATGGAGCCAAGCCCCCGCTTGCTTCGGCAGTTGCGTGCGCAAGGCTGAAACGAAAGCCGGTGCAATCACACCATCCCGCGCAAGCCCGCTCGCAAGATCGTCCGGGCGGATCACCGTGAGAGCAAGTCCATTCACCAGCGCCTCGCCCGCCGCGCGCGGGATGATACCGAGGCGTATCTGCACCTTCGCCAGCGCAGTTTCCACGCGAATCATCGCGGCGATCTCCGCTTCCTCGCCGAGCAGGGTCGCGATCACGGGGTCGCCGAGCAGGCCGTGATGCAGACGGTTATCGAGCGGGGAAAGGCTCATGGCAGGTCTCGAAGGTCCGGGCGAAGCAGGCGGGCCCAAACGACAGGAAAACACCTTTGCGCACAAGCCGGAATTGACGCCGGGGCCCTCGCCGTCGGATGTTCGGCGCACCACAATCCCGATATCCGCAACCGCTTCCGGAGAATGGCATGGGGCGCCTGTCTACGCATGTTCTCGACACCACGAATGGCCGGCCTGCCAACGGCATGGTGATCGAGCTTCTCGAGGCGCGGCCCGAAGGCGGCTGGAATGCGCTGAAAACCATCACGACCAATGCCGATGGTCGCACGGATGCGCCCGTTCTCGGCCCGGAGGAAATGCGCACGGGCCGCTTCCAGCTGCGCTTTCATGTCGGGGCATATTTCCGCGCTCTCGGGCTCGACCTGCCCGATCCGGCCTTCCTCGAGCATGTGCCGATCCAGTTCGGCATCGCGGATGCATCCGGCCATTACCACGTGCCGCTCCTGTGCACGCCGTGGTCCTATTCCACCTATCGGGGCAGCTGAAGCATGACCTATCCGCGCGATCTCGTTGGCTATGGCCGAAATGTTCCGCACGCGAAATGGCCAGGTGGCGCACGGATCGCCGTGCAATTCGTGATCAATTACGAGGAAGGGGGCGAGAACAATATCCTGCATGGGGATGCGGCTTCCGAGGCCTTCCTGTCCGAGATCGTGGGCGCGGCGGCCTGGCCGGGCATGCGCCACATGAACATGGAATCGATCTACGAATTTGGCTCGCGCGCCGGTTTCTGGCGGCTCTACCGGATGTTCACCGAGCGGAACATGCCGGTGACCGTCTATGGCGTGGCCCATGCCATGATGCGCCACCCGGATGCGGTGGCCGCGATGAATGAAGCGGGCTGGGAAATCGCCAGCCACGGCCTCAAATGGATCGATTACCGCGATTTCTCCTCCGAGGATGAAGCGAAGCACATCGCGGAGGCCGTGCAGATCCATGCGCAAGTGGCGGGCGAGCGCCCTCACGGCATGTATCAGGGTCGCACCAGCGCAAACACGCTGCGCCTGACGCAAGAAGAAGGCGGCTTTCTTTATTCCGCGGACAGCTACGCGGATGAGCTGCCCTACTATGTCGAGGGGCCCAATGCGCGCGGGGGCACCGGGCCGTTCCTCATCGTGCCCTACACACTCGATGCGAATGACATGCGCTTCGCCACTCCGCAGGGCTTCAACTCGGGCGACCAGTTCTATGCCTATCTCAAGGACAGCTTCGACACGCTCTATGCCGAGGGCGAGACGGCGCCGAAAATGATGTCGATCGGCCTGCATTGCCGCCTCGTGGGGCGTCCGGGCCGCGCGGCGGCGCTCGCGCGCTTTCTCGATTATGTGCAGAGCCACGAAAAGGCCTGGGTGGCGACGCGCCTCGATATCGCGAAACACTGGGTGATGAATCATGCCCCGGCTGGCGGCTGGAAGCCTTCGCGGCTGCCGAAGCCGCTCTTCATGGCCCGCTTCGGCGGCATTTTCGAGCATTCACCCTGGGTGGCGGAAGCCGCTTTCGTGATGGGCCTTGGCCCGGAGACGGATACCGCGGCAGGCCTTTATGCCGTGATGGCCAAGGCCATGCGGGCAGGCACGGAGGCGCAGCAACGCGCGCTCATCCTCGCTCATCCGGATCTCGCGGGGCGGCTGGCCCTGGCCAAGCAACTCACGGCCGACTCCACGAAAGAGCAAGCCTCTGCCGGGCTTGATCGCCTGACACCCGCCGAGCTCGCGGAATTCACGCGCCTCAACGACGCCTACAAGGCGAAATTCGACTTCCCCTTCATCCTCGCGGTGAAGGGCCGGAGCAAGGACGACGTGCTGCGTAGCTTTACAACGCGCATCGGTAACAATACTACCGATGAATTCGCCACCGCCCTCGCTGAGATCGAGCGCATCGCGCGCCTGCGCCTCGGTGACATCCTGCCGGAATCCGCATGACCCGAAATCTGTCCGCCCTCGATGCCGCCTGGTCGGCTCTCCGCGCCCATCACGACGCGTTAGCGGATACGCGCATCACAGCGCTTTTCGAGGCGGATAACGGGCGATTCGAGGCCCTTTCGACATCCTCGGATGGCCTGCTGATGGATTATTCCAAGTGCAAGATGACAGCGGAGACACGCAGCCTCTTGATCGCACTGGCCGAAGCGGCGGATGTCGCGGGCCTGCGCGACCGGATGTTCGCGGGCGAGCCGATCAACCTCACGGAGAACCGCGCGGTGCTGCATGCGGCGATCCGTGCGCCGAAGGGCGCGAATTTTACGGTGGGCGGGCAGGATGTGATGGCCGATGTGCTCGCCATCCGCGAAGCCTGCTTCGCTTTCGCGCGGGACGTGCGGAGCGGCAAGATAGCAGGCACGGGCGGCGCCTTCACCGATGTCGTGAATATCGGCATCGGCGGCTCCGATCTCGGTCCCGTCATGGCCGTAGAGGCCTTGCGGCCGTACCACGATGGCCCTCGCCTGCATTTCGTCTCCAACGTGGATGGCGCGCATTTGGCGGATGTGCTGAAGGGGCTCGATCCTGCCCGGACGCTGGTCCTCATCGCCTCGAAGACCTTCACCACGATCGAGACCATGACGAATGCCCGCTCCGCGCGGGCCTGGCTCGCCAAAGCCTTGGGTGAACAGGCCGTTTCCGATCATTTCGCAGCCGTTTCCACCGCGCGCGAGAAGGTCGAGGCCTTCGGCATTTCAGCCAAGCGCATGTTCGGCTTCTGGGATTGGGTGGGCGGTCGCTATTCGGTCTGGTCGTCGATTGGC